>NZ_FQXR01000005.1 GCF_900130025.1 Sporanaerobacter acetigenes DSM 13106
CACTATCTTCTATAGATGAATTAGATACTAAAACAAAGTATGCAATATATAAAATGGAACAAGGAGATTTCCAACCATTAATATATGACACTACATTAAATTTTACAAAATACACATTTGATGATATAAGATTAGCATATAGAGAATGCATGCCAAGTGAATTGCATTCCCTAAGAAGAAGTTTATATGAAGAAGATGAAAAAAATATGATGTAATTTTTAAAAATCTTTCGCATATTATGAGAATTGTTTTAATACAAAATGGAATAGATTGTTTAGATTATCATGACGTATATACAAAATTTGCTTCATTATATAATTTACCAGAATTTGATACGGAACAGTTTATTAGGGGTAAAAACAAATCACAAATATTTAATTATGCAAATATTATTGTTGATATGATATCAAAGCCAATTAATATAAAGGAGAATAAAGATATGGAAGGTAATAATAAAAGAATAACTTCTAGAGGTTTATTAATTATACAAGATGAAAGTGGAAAAGAAAAAGAATGTTTAGCTTTAGTTCACAGATTAAAACTAAGTAAAACTAATCCAGAAATAATTGATGATTTTTTTGTAGTTCCAGGTGGTGGTGTAGAAGAAGGAGAAAAGGTTGAAGAAACAGCAGTTCGTGAGATACAAGAAGAGTTAGGAATACAAGCGGAAACGATTCGATTATTGTATACTCAAGAAAACGAAACAAATATACATAACTATTTTCTTTGTAAATATGTTGATGGAAAATTTGGAAATGGCATTGGTCCAGAATTCACGGATCCTGAACATATCAAAAAAGGAGGGCATTATATCCCGACACTGATTCCATTAACAGAAATATATAATACAAATTTAGTACCAAGTGAGTTAAAAAATGCTTTACAAGTTGATTTAGCTTTAACAGGATTTAATATAGAGAATATTAAATATAGGGATATATCAAAAACTTAAGAACAAGAAAGAGATAGGTAAAATATAATATCCATGAACGCAGCCCACCGGCTGTGGCGATGGCTTTTGCGCTTTCTCAGGTTTTGGGCGCTGGAAGCAGTTTTTCAGTAAGCCCTAAGTAGTGTCAATTGAATAAAGAAGAACTGGAGATGCTTAATAACCTATACCATCAAAGAGGGGATGAGTGCTTCCTATAACTTTACGGCTTTCTCCCTGATTGCACGGATACACTCCTCGTAGTAAACAGCAATCGCTGCCGGATACATTGCCATGAGCTCATCGGACAGTGCATCAAGTTCCTCGTCCGTGATTGCCACAGTGCGCTTGACAGCGGCTATCATACCGCTTCTCATTTCTTCTGGGTCAAGGTTAAATTCACGAGCGAGCCCCGGTACATTGAAATTCTCCTTTTCGGTGAACCTCTTGAACTGCTGCAGCGGTGAACGAAGAAGATCGACCATTGTGCCTTCTCCCACTCTGAGGATGAGTCCCATGTCCACGATGTTGAATCCCTCTGAGAAATCGTAGGAGTAGATGTGCTCGTCGGTACGGCTCAACTGGATCATGTCATCAAGCCGGAGCACAAGGCACAGCGCGAACTGAGCAATCAGATCTGGCTTCAATTTCTCCGGCACATCTTCCTTTTTGAATCCGCGAAGCCCGTCAATGTATTCGAGTGCGACGGCGTATTTTGATGCAAACGCTCTGTTGGGACTGAGAAGATACGCCTTCGGTGCCGGTGCGCCAATTCTTTCCGCAAGCCAGCAGGCGACATATTCGTTGGCGGCGTTGTGGGGATATGTGTGTTTTACAAGGAACCTTCTGCCTGTGGTTTTATGTGTGGCAATGAGGAGCGGTCCCGACATGCCGACGGTGAATCCCGGTCGATTGATAACCCGACCGTCCGTGTATGGCTCATATTTGAATTCAGATGAATCGATCATAACTACTTCCTTAACGATATTCAATAAATAGGGTCTACTGAAAAAGTCCCGATTTTTACCTTAGCCTAAAAATGCCTTAATATTATTCAGTTTTCATCCATTACCACCGCTATATTCCAACTTTAGGCGCAATAAAGGATATGCCCTTATATATAGTACAACAGATACCAGGACCCAAAATGGGCACTTTAGAAGTAGCAACCCTTGATTATGGGGGTATTACGGATTAGAAAAAAGTGAAAATCCAAACCTCAGATTGCAACATTAGCAGATTTCATGTGAGAAATATTAAATATTCACAACATATACGTGTTTTTCAGTAGGCCCTAAATAAAGATAACGAGCAACAGGTTATGAATCTTCATGACTTTGCTGCTCGTTTTTTATTCAACAATTCACTTTCCAGTATCCAGCTTTATTGGAGCCTACACGTTTGAGCAATTTAAGTCCCTTTAGCTTTTTGATGGCTCTTTCCACAGTTCCAGCGCCAATTCCAATGGAAGCGGCGATTGTCGGTTTCGTTGCGCGGGGATTCGTCTTAAGGAATTGCAGCATTCTTTTTTCCGTTTCAGAAAGAGTTATCGCTCCATTTATCACTCCATTGTTTGGAGCGATAATGTCCGGGCCGACGGTGGCGGTCGCAACTTCAGACAACGGGATCGTAATGCGGAACACATCTCCCTCGACAAACTGCGGTTCCCCACCGGAATACATCTTCGTATATTTGTAAGTGTTTCTCATGCCTGAGCCGAGTTCGTCAGCCAGACCGATTTCGCGGAAAACCTTTGATATCGGTGGATTCTTCGGGAACGGCTCAAATGTTGCAAGACTCAATGCCCCGTGACCCGTGCGAAAGGTTTGCATTTTCTGTGTATATGCGATTCCTCTCAATGACAAGTTTCGCAACATACGCATTTGAGAAATCACGATGAGCGAGAAGGTTGGAAACGATCTCACGCAGAATATTGTCCCTTGCGCTGACACTTTGGATTCCATCCAAATGGAAAGTATCATTCAAGTGCTTTCTGCCAAACGCCATCAGTCGATCATAGCTTTCAATGAGATTGGTGATGACCACATCACGGTCATCATAGCGGTCGGTGTTGAATATACGGAAGATGGCATCTGTCTTATGCTGCGGCAAAACGGACATGATTGTATTGTCGGTTCCGAAGAGTAGAATTGCGGCAATCGTAACGCCTTCTTTCTGCGTGTGCTCATCGGTAAGAATCAGTCCTGCGCTGCGCAACAAAGCCTCATCCGACATGGAACGCCATGGGTGCTCTTTTTCACGGATACGAGTCATGTTTCTTGCCCGCTCAATCAGGTCGGGGCGGAGTGCATCCATTCCAAAGCCTGTGACCTTATTCACGAAATAACTGCCGCTTTTCCGCGCATATAATTGATACACCTCGTCCGAATGATGGGTAATGTCAATATCAGACTCGTGGTTACGATCATAGATGCGGCTGTTACACCGGCAAACATCATGTGAAACCGGCACACGGATATAAAGGATGCGCTTTCCGTCCGCCTCATATTCAACAGTGTAAATGTCAACTCAAAAATGTACATTTTGAGATTCTAAAAATTGTACATTTTTGAGGTTCTTCCTCATAATCGGTTATTATGCTACAGTTCATCACATGATATAATATAGATGGGTGATAATAATGACAATGAAATCTAAACTAATCAAAGATATGTTTCCAGGCTATTTGGAGGAAATTAACGTTGATACCGCTGAAGATAAAATAACAATATACTTTAATAGTAAGAGAAACACATGCAACTGCCCATCTTGTAATACAGCATCTTCTATTGTATCTACTTACTTTACTAGAAAGATACAAGATTTAAATATTATAGAGAAACCTTTATTTTTAGTAATTAGACTTGCAAAATATAGATGTGAAAATCCAGATTGTAGTACAAAAATATTTAGTGAAAATATAAATGAATTTGCTGAAACAAAGGCTCGAAGAACCAATAGATTAAATGAATTATTAACTAAATTTTCTTTAACGCAAAGTGCTGAAGCTGCTGCTAGAAGATGTAATGATATAAATATAAAGGTGTCTGGAGATACTCTCTTGAGGCTTTCTAAGAAATATGAACACCTAATTAATAAAGAATATATTCAATCTATTGGAATCGATGATTTTGCCTTTAAAAAAACATCATTATGGAACAGTTATAGTAAATTTAGATACTGGAAAAATAATTGATATATTAGATACTAGAGATCCAGATGAAATCCAGAAAGCATTATCTGAATATCCAAATCTCCACACTATTTCCAGAGATAGAGGTTATTCTTATAAAGTAGTATCTAAGGAATGTGATCATATAGCAGATAGATTTCATTTGATTATGAATTTAAGTGAAGCCATATCAAAAGAAATAAAAAGTAAAATCCCTATGTATATTAATATCACCAAAGAACGAAATGAGATAATAAGCATAGATAGCAAAGATGTTAAGATAGAATACACAGATAAGCAGAAGGAAAAACAAAAATTAATATTAGAAATAAAAAAGGAATCCGCTAAAGGAAAATCTGATAGAAGTATTGCAAAGGAGTATGGGATAGATAGAAGGACAGTAGCAAAATATATTAATGTTACTGATGTAGAAGGTTCCAGTGTTTATAATACTAGCAACAGAAATTATAGTTATCTTGACTCCTATAAAGATGAGATAACGAAATTGTATTCTCTTAACCAAAATGCTTCTGAGGTCTATAGGATCCTTAAAGGAAGAGAAATAAGTCTAACATATTCAAATCTTAAACATTATATCTCAAAAATAAAAGATTCTGATATGATAAAAGAAAACAATGGGATTAAATGTCAAGGGATTGAGAAAATAAGTAGAAGTCAGGTCATTAAATATATATTTAATTGGAAGTACAATGAGGAGATAACTATTTACATTGATGAAATACTTGAAATATATCCATTATTAAAGCTATATAAAATGTTTTATCAAAGGTTTAGAGAATATTTAATAAACCTAAACACCCTATGCTTTGTAAATTTAATAAATTCTAAATATGAAGATAGCTGTATAAATAAATTTATAGCACCTTTGAAAACAGATTTGGAAGCGGTAATAAATGCAGCATCATATGGGATAAGCAATGGTATAACTGAAGGAAGTGTAAACAAGATTAAACAAATAAAAAGGGATATGTATGGTAGAGCAAGCTATGAGCTATTAAGAAAGAAAGTCATATATCAATCCTTATTTTCTTGATGGAATTAACCGATTATGAGGAAGAACCATTTTTGAGTTGACATTTACAAATATATGACATATCTATTTGGATTCTAGACTACCTATAAGGAATTGAAATCTATCTATGAATATGAAATGTTTTAGAGATAAATGAGTAAAAATGACAGTGTTTGAATATATGTGGATGTTGCAAAAAATTCTTGATATAATAAAATTGGAAAAATAATATAAGGAACATATGGAGATGATACTTTGACAATTAAATTTGGAATGCCTACATTGATAGGAAAAAGGAGTATTTTAGGAAATGTTTTTTTGTGCAAGGAACTTGGATTGGATTTTATTGAGCTTAATATGAATTTGCCTTATTGTATGCCTAATAGCAATACATCTTATGAATTGTTGAAAATTCGAAAAGAATATGGTATAGAATTTACTTTACATTTTCCTGAAGATATTGATTTTGGCTGTTTTTATGAAGAAATAAGGCAGGCAAATATTAGATTATTTAAAAATATTGCTACATGGGGAGCTGAGTTTGGAGTTAAAAAAATAAATATTCATTTGAATCCGGGAATATATTTTACATTGCCAGATGAAAAAATATTTGTATATGAAAAAAATAGTGAATTATTTATGGAAAACCTTATAGATTCCTTAAGTCAAATAGTCCAAATTGCAAAACCCTTAGGAATATTAGTGTGCATTGAAAATATGCAAATAAAAGGATTTGTTGAAGAGACTTTTAAAAAATTAGCTAGTGTACCGGATGTTTATTTTACATGGGATGTAGGGCATGATGCTATGTGGGGATACAAAATAGAAAAGATATACACAAAATATCCACACAAAGTTAAGCATATGCATCTACATGATTATAATGGGAAAAGTGATCATCAGCCACTTTTTACAGGAGAAATTCCATTGGAGGAAAGATTAAGATTTGCTTACGAAAATAATTTGACTGTAGT
This sequence comes from Sporanaerobacter acetigenes DSM 13106, assembly GCF_900130025.1. NCBI lineage: Bacteria > Bacillati > Bacillota > Tissierellia > Tissierellales > Sporanaerobacteraceae > Sporanaerobacter > Sporanaerobacter acetigenes. The sequence goes on from NZ_FQXR01000005.1 coordinate 6,108, forward strand.
CATAGAAACTAAAACTGAATCAGTTTTGAAGCAATCAGTGGAATTATTGCGTCTAAAGCATTTATAGGAACACAAGGGGACACAGGAGTGAACCGTCCCCTTGTGTTTCTTGTGTTTTAGTATTCTTTATCTATTGTTATGATGCAGTTATATTGTGGGCTATTCTTTTTTATGGCATTGGAAATATCAAGTTTTATGTCTTCCTCTGTAATGTCTTTACTCAATTTGTTTCCATCTACCACAATGTCGAATATGAGATTTTTTTTATCTCCTTTTCCAACTATTCTAAAATCATGCATAGATTTTATTGTTGTATTGCCTTTGATTATTTTTTCTACTTCATTTCTAGCTTCTACAATTTCTTTTGTATCCATACAAATAGGATCCATGTGAATCACCAAATGCAATTCGAGTTTTTTACTGAGTTCTCTTTCCGCTTTGTCAATTACTTCATGAATAGCCATTACATTAACGTTTGAAGGAAATTCTGCATGGATTGAAGCCATAGTTCTTCCAGGACCATAGTTGTGAATGATTAAGTCGTGGACACCAGTTATATATTCATATGAGAGTACGCCATTCTTTATGGAATTTATAAGTTCTTCGCTAGGAGCTTCACCAATCAAAGGATTTATAGTTTCTTTTACTAGATTGAATCCTGCATAGAGTATGGCAATAGCTACTAAAACTCCTATGTACCCGTCAATGGGTATATCAGTGAATAAGGATGCCAACAAAGATATTGCTACTACAGAGGTAGTGAAAACATCACCTAAAGCATCTGTAGAGGTAGCTTTAAGAGCAGATGAAGAAATTTTGTCTCCCAGTTTTTTATTGAATATACTTAGCCAAACCTTAAAGAGGATTGAAACCAACAAAATGATAAAAGGTATCCATTCAAATACTACAGCTTGAGGATTCATGATACGATTGATAGAAGTCTTTATAAATTGAAATCCTACCAACATGACCATAAAAGCAACAATCAAAGCAGATAAGTATTCTATTCTGCCATGACCATAAGGATGTTCTTTGTCAGGTGGTAAACTTGAGAGTTTAAATCCTACAATTGTAATAATAGAAGAAGCTGCATCGGATAGATTGTTAAATGCATCTGCCAAAACAGCTATTGAGGAGACTATAATCCCTATAGTCAATTTAATTATAAATAGAATCAAGTTGACTATAATTCCAACTATTCCAGCTAGATAGCCAACTTTACCTCTAACTACATTATCCGAAAAATCAGTATTTCCCTTTGTTGCAAATTTCAATAAAAAATCTGTTATCATAAAGTACCCTCCAAATTATTATGATCAATATTACAACAATTATATCATATTTTTATGTAAATGAATCTCATTGAATAATTCATGAAAATATATAAGGATTTATAAGTTTTGCCTATGATATGTACAGTGTTCATCAAATATATCAATATTGCTAATTTTGTCGGATTTTCATGATATAATTTTAATGCTTTGAAGTACATAAATTAAAGGAGGAGTTGTTTATGAAAAATAAAACATATGTAGCGATTGTGTTAGTATTAGCTTTATTTATCATTCAAGCTATACCAGCTTTTGCTAGTGACAATGCAAAGTCAAACAAAACTAAACTAATTGTGGATGGACAAGAAGTTGATGTAAATGCTTTCATTCTTGATGGGACAACTTATGCACCTTTACGTTATATGGTTGAACAATTTGGTGGAAATGTAGAATACAAGGATGGAAAGGTTTATGTAAACAAGGGCAAAACTACAGAGAAAAAAGCACCTGTTAAAGTTACAACTTTAATAGAAAATTCCAATGCTTCACATCCTGAATTAGATAATGAATTTGGTATTTCTATGTACATTGAAACAGAAGATGGAAACATCCTATTTGATACAGCTAAAACAGGAAAGTTTCTTGAAAATGCAAAGAAATTAAATATTGATATGAGTAAAACTGATTACATGATTTTAAGCCATGAACATTATGACCACTGTGGTGGCGTGAAGCCTTTTTATGAGAATGTTAAACCAAACAATTGTACTTTTTGTGTAAAGGATAGCTTCTTTAAATATCCAGGCAAATATCATTATCAAGAAAAACCTGGTCCAAAGCTTGATTTTACAGATGGAACTCCAGGACATACTGCTATAGGTATAGATTTTGATGAAGCATATTTAAAGGGAAAAGGTGTAAAAATTGAGTATATTGATGTAGATGAATATAAACTTAATGATCAGATAACTATTTTCTCAAATTTTGATAGAAATTATGAAAAACTAAATACTTCAATGCAAGTTAAAACAGCTGAAGGATATAAAACAGACGAATTTGTAGAAGAGGTAGCAATAGCTATTGATACAAACAAGGGAATTGTTATATTAACAGGATGTTCTCACAATGGGATCATGAATATAGTAGATACTATACATAGGAGAACGGGCAAGAATATATATGCTGTTATAGGTAGAACTCATTTAATAGATGCAGATGAAGCACGAATAGAAAAAACAATTCAATACTTTAGAGATTTAGGAGTTGAAAAAGTAGGAGTATCCCACTGTACAGGGCCAAAAGCAATAGAAATGTTTCAAAGGATAGCTCCAGATATGAGTTTTGTTAATAGTACAGGAACAGTTTTAGAATTTAAATAGAAATTAAGGGGTTGTTGCCTTTTTAAAGGCAACAACCCCTTAATTTTTTTGTGGATGAAGTTGTTATAATTTGATATAATTATATTAAAGTATAAGAAGAACTTTAGTTGAAGAGGGGGCGGAATAAAATGAAAAAAATAAGTTGGAGCATGATTGTATTGTTGATGGCCTTATGGATATTTGGAGGATTTAGTTCAGAGGTTGTGGCGGATAGCCAAATTAAATTAGTACTAGATGAGAAAGATGTTACTTCGCTGGGAATGCCAATAGTTGAAAATGACAAGGTTCTTGTACCAATTGAGAGTATTGCAAAAAAACTTGGAGCGAAGGTTGTTTTAAATGACAAAGATAATACGATTAAAATTGAGAAAAATGGGAAATTAACTATTTTAAAAATTAACAGTCATTTGGTACTATATCAAAATCAAGAAAAAACTTATGATTTAAGTGATATACCTACCAAACGTATAAATAATCGTGTTTTTGTATCTCTTGATTTATGTAGAAATGTATTAGGGGTAGGAGTTGAGTGGGATAAAGACAATAAAATTGTTCGAATTGATTCCAGCAAAAAAGAAGATATAAGACCGTTTTCTGATGTAAAGATTTTATCTGTAGAAACTGGGCAAACTATAACTGGGAAAACCAGTCTTAAAATTTCACTGTCTGAAGATGGTTTAAATAATGCTAAAGAGATAAAATATCTTCTTTTGGATCCACAAACAGCTAAGGGATTTGTAGTGGCCAGAGGGAAGGATTTAACTGCTACATACAATTGGCTACCTGATTTACAGGAAAAAGGGGAACGAATTCTTGTAGCTGGTATATATGATGGAAATGGAAACTTTTTAGCAGGAGATGCTATCTTGGTAAATTTGGATGTTGTTCCTGAAGTGTATCTAACTGGAATTGAGGAAGGTAAAATACTAGATGATACAGTATCTATTGGTACAGATGCCAATTTTGTAGCTTCTTATGTGAAATATGAAATAACTAATTTAGATACAGGAAAGAAAACTTTATCAGCAGAATCTGATCCACAAGGAATGTATAAATGGACTCCAATGATTAAGGAAAATGGGAATTATTCCTTTAGAGCAATTGCCTATGACAGTCTTGACAATTCATATAGTAGCGAAACAATAACTGTAAAAATTGAAGTTCAACAAAAATTAGAATTAGGAGGAGTATCTGAAGGGCAAACCATAGATAAGCCGGTTGTATTGTCAACTCTAAGAAATTTTGATGTCAGTGAAACTGAATACGTTTTAAGAGATTTAAATACAGGCAAAGAAGAAAGTTTAAAGAAATTTGGCTATGGAAATTACAGATGGTTTCCAGAACCTGAATACTCAGGTCCTAAAGAGCTTTTAGTTAGAGTTAAGGATACTAAAGAAAGAACTCATGAAAGTGAAGGTATAAAGGTCAATGTAAAGGGAGAACCCAAAATACTTTTAGAAGGGGTAGGTCCAAAACAAGTTCTGACAAAAGATGTTCAGTTAAAAATTACAAGCAATGTGAAATTGGATAGTGTAGATTATATTCTCATCAAATCAAATACAGGTCAAAAAAAGATTATTGCTTCAAAGCAAAGTCCTTCAGCCATTTGTACTTATACTCCAGTTCAAAAAGATGCAGGAAATTGGAGCATGAAGGCCATAGGAATGTATGATGGGAAAAAGATTGAAAGTGAAGAAATCCCTATTAGAGTGTATTTAGGTAAAATATATGGTCCTAAACCTATAATTGAAAAGGATAAATTTATGGGTCTTGCATCTGACTTAGCGAAAAAATCTTGGGAAAAGACAGGAATGTCAGCTGCACTACAGACAGCTCAAGCTATTCTTGAAACAGGTTGGGGGCAAAGTGCTCCTGTAGATAAATACAGTGGGAAAAAATCTTTAAATCTCTTTGGAATAAAGGGCAAGGGAACAGCAGGTTCTGTCACATCAAATACATGGGAAGTATATAATGGGAAAACTTTTCGTGTTGATGCAAGCTTTAGAGCCTACAATAATGTAGGTGAAAGCTGGGCAGATCATAAGGATTTGTTGCTTAAGGGAGATAGATATGAGCTTTTTAGAGAAGTAATGCACAATTCTACAGAAGGGGCTTGGGCATTAAAAAGAGCAGGATATGCAACAGATCCCCAGTATGCATTGAAATTAATGAAATTGATAAAATTATACAATTTGCAAGAACTCGACAAGATAGGAATTTAAAAAAGAACCGGCTAAGTTAATAAACTTGCCGGTTCTTTTTTAAAAATTTTTTGTTTTATCACATAACTAACACATAAATTACTTATGATATAATCATATAAATATTGAACAGAGGAGGTTTTTTAATGTTCAAAATTTTAGTTGTAGATGATGAAGAAAAGATTCGCGAAGTTATTAGTGAATATGCTGAATTTGAAGGAAATACAGTAGTTCAAGCAAGAGACGGTATGGAAGCAATAAATTTATGCAGAAAAGAAGATTTTGATGTTATTATAATGGATATTATGATGCCAAAACTTGATGGTTTTTCTGCCTATAAAGAGATACGAAAGATGAAAGATATACCAGTACTTATGCTTTCTGCTAGAGGAGAAGAATACGATAAGCTTTTTGGTTTTGAAATAGGAATTGATGATTATGTAGTTAAACCTTTTTCTCCTAAAGAGGTAATGGCTAGATTAAATGTGATAGTTAGTAGAAATTCCGGTAAAAAGATTGACCCAAAACTCAAATTTAATGGTTTGGAAATTAATATAGCAGGTAGAAATGTTTGTGTAGATGGAGTAGAGATAGAGATGACCCCTAAGGAATATGATTTGTTATTTTATCTAGTAAAAAATAAAAATGTTGCACTTTCAAGAGAGCAAATTTTGAATGAAGTTTGGGGATATGATTTTTTTGGTGATGATAGGACTGTTGATACACATATAAAAATGATTAGAAATAGTCTTGGAAAATATAGAGATTATATTGTAACTTTACGTGGGTTTGGATATAAGTTCGAATATAGAGAATAAATTCAAAAGTGGTGAATAAATTGAAAAAATGGACAAATAGTAAAAGCTTAAAATCTAAGCTTTGGATATATTTCGTATTATTCACAGCAATTATAATGACTATATTATGGCTATTACAAATAGTATTTTTAAATACTTATTATAAATCTATGAAGACTAAAGAAATAAAAAAAATTGGAAGTGCACTAGTTTCAGAATATGGCAAAGATAATTTTGAAGATATAATATACAGCACTTCATTTAAAAGAGGAATAATAATTCAAATTTTAAATGAAAGAGGAGAGTTAGTATTGCCATCAATTGGTTTTGGAGAACCTGGACCGCCAAGAGTAAATCCAATGGATACATCAATATTTATTAAAAAGCTTTTAGAAAGTGAAGATGGTGAAATATTATATACTGTTGATAATACAAAGTTAAGAGCACCTACTGTAATTTATGGTGCGATATTAAGTGCAGAAAATGGTGAAAAGCTATATTTATATATAAATGGTCTACTGGATCCTATAGATTCTACAACTTCAGTTTTAAAAAATCAATTAATAATAGTAACTATAATGTCTTCGATATTGGCTGTTGGTCTTTCATTTATCATTGCTTCAAAAGTATCCAAACCCATAACACAAATAACAGATGCTGCTTCAGCTTTAGCTAAGGGAGACTATGACGTTACCTTTGAAGGTGGGGATTATACTGAAATAAATCAATTAGCAGAGACTTTAAACTATGCTACAAATGAGCTTTCAAAGACAGAAGAATTGAGAAGAGATTTTATTGCAAATGTTTCTCATGATTTAAAGACCCCTCTAACATTGATAAAATCTTATGCAGAAATGATACGAGATATTTCTGGTAATATACCTGAAAAACGAAATTCTCATGTAAAGGTTATTATTGATGAGTCAGATAGATTGACTGAATTGGTAAATGACATACTGAATTTATCTAAACTTCAATCAGGAATTGATCAAATAGAATGTAATACCTTTGATCTTGGGAAAACCACTGAGAGTATTCTAAAAAAATTCAAAATTCTTACAGAAAGATATGGTTATACTTTTAATTTTAATTGTGATGATAATACATTAGTAATTGGTGATGAAAAGAAAATTGAACAGACAATTTATAACTTAGTTAGCAATTCAGTATATTATACTGGGGAAGATAAATTTGTGACTATTAATATAAAAAATTTAGGAGAATATGTTCAATTTGAAGTAGAAGATACAGGGAAAGGTATACCTAAAGAAGAAATAAATCTTGTATGGGATAGGTATTATAAATCAGGTAAAACTCATAAGCGTGCAGCAATGGGAACTGGACTGGGTCTTTCCATTGTCAAAGGAATACTAATGGCACATAATGTAAATTTTGGCATAGATAGCACTGTAGGCGAGGGAAGTAAATTTTGGTTTCAACTTAGAACTAAATAAATGCAAAAGGAAGACAAGCAAATTCTTGTCTTCTTTAATTTTCACTTGATTTTCCAGCAAATATCATTAAATTATCACAAAAGAAAAGTAGTATTTAGATGTAGAAAAAATTTAAGGGGTGATGAAGATTAAATTTAGACATGAATATAAAACTCATATTAATTTGGGGGATTATTACATTATACGAAGTAAAGTAAAACAAATAATGAAATTAGATAAACATGCAAAGGAAAATAGTCAATATTCTATAAGAAGCATATATTTTGACGACTTAAATGATACTGCATTGTTTGAGAAAATATTTGGAGTAAATCGGAGAGAAAAATTTAGAATTAGATTTTATAATGGAGACACATCCTTTATCCGTTTAGAAAAGAAGATGAAGAACAATGGACTTACTTCAAAATTGAATACTAGACTAACTAAAGATGAATGTATAAAGATTATAAGTGGAGAGATAGATTGGCTAAAATATAGTGATAAAGAGCTATTGAATGAACTTTATATTAAGATGAAAAATGGATTATATAGACCTAAAACCATAGTAGATTATATACGTGAAGCATATATTTATCCAATAGGCAATGTGCGCGTGACTTTTGATAGTTCCATTCGGAGTGGACTTTTTTCAACTGATATATTTGATGAAAGATTACCTACTATGGAAGTTTTAGAACCTAATAAATTAATTTTAGAAGTGAAATATGATGAATTTTTACCAGATATAATAGCTGATATTATTCAAACCGGCGAAAGAAAACCTAAAGCAGCATCCAAATATGCTCTTTGTAGAACTTTTGGATAGATATGAGTAAGGAGATGAAATTGTGAATAGTTTAAATGATATTTTTCAATTAAATTTATTTGATAATATAGACCAAGTATCAATTTTAGACATGTTGGTAGCACTGGGACTTGCTTTTGCATTAGGACTTTTTATTAGAATTGTGTATAAGAAGACTTTTAAAGGTGTTATGTACTCCGAAAGTTTTGGAGTGTCTCTTATGGTATTGACTTTAATATCGACACTAATTATTTTAGCTACAACATCAAAGATTATATTATCTTTAAAAATGGTAGGTGCACTTTCAGTTATTCGTTTTAGAACTGCAATAAAAGAACCACTTGATACGGCCTTTTTGTTTTGGGCAATTTCTGTTGGTGTAATTTTAGGTGGAGGACTTATACCAATTGCACTTTTGGGCTCGGTGATTATTGGCATAACAATGCTATTATTTGTAAATAGAAAACCAAATGAAACCTCTTATATTGTTGTCGTAAATTGTAGGGATGATGAATGTGAAGATGGTGTTTTATCTGTAATTAACGACAAAGTAGAAAAATATGCAATAAAATCTAAAACTGTCTCAAGGGAAAGTGGATTTGAGCTTACTGTCGAAATAAGGCTTAAAGAAATGAAAACCAATTTTATAAATGATTTATATAAAATAAATGGAGTCTCCAATGTAGTCATGGTAAGCTATAATGGTGACTATATGGGATAAAGCTTTAAGAAAGAGTGGTGCTGAATAATGATAAAGGAAAAATATATAACTCCCGTAGCCATAATTTCTATAATGTTGTGTGTATTTTTAATATTAGCTTATCCAATTATAAATCCAAATACTAAAAAAAATACGCTAGAGATATCACAGCCAGAATATATAGATAAACTTTTCGATAAGAGTCAGGTAAATGAGATTGATATTACTGTTAACGAGAAAGATTGGGAAGGACTCCTAGAAAATGCTATAGAAAAAGAATATATCATAGGTGATATAAATATAAATGGTGAAAAATTTTCAAGTGTTGGAATTAGACCAAAAGGAAACTCCAGTTTAAAAATGGTTGCGGGTGACAATACTACTAATCGCTATAGTTTTAAAATTGATTTTCACGAATATATAAAAGGACAAACTTATTATGGACTTGAGAAGTTGGCACTTAATAATTGTATTTCTGATGCTACTTATATGAAGGAGTATATATCCTATGAAATGTTTTCAAATATGGGTATAGCAACTCCAGCTTGTTCTTATGCTCATATAAAAATAAATGGTGAGGAATGGGGATTATATTTAGCAATTGAAGTAATGGAAGAAAGTTTTATAGAAAGATGTTTTGGTAGTGCAGATGGGAACCTTTATAAACCAGAAAGTACAAAAACAGGTGGAAACCCAGGCGCTAGTAGTGGAACAAGTTTGGTTTATAATGGTGATGATTTATCTAATTATGATGGTATTTTTGATAATGTGGTATTTAGTACCACGAATAGAAAAGATAATGAGAAAGTTATAGAAATGATTAAAAATCTCAATGAAGGTACCAATTTAGAAAGATACCTAGATGTAGATGAGGTATTAAAATACTTTGCAGTCAATACCTTTCTTGTAAATCTTGATAGTTATGCGGGCAATTTAAAACATAACTACTATTTATATGAAAGAAATGGGATGTTTCAAATACTGCCTTGGGATTTAAATCTATCTTTTGCGGGTTATCAAGTGAGGGATGGACAATCTGCCGTAAATTTTCCAATTGATGAACCTGTAAGTGATACTATGGAAAATAGTCCACTTATATCTAAATTATTAGAAGTAGAAGAATATAAAAAAACTTATCATGAATATCTAAGTATGATAGTTACGGATTATATAGAATCTGGTGAATATGAAGAGACAATAGATAAGGTAAATAAATTAATAAATGATTATGTAAAAGATGATTCCACTGCATTTTATACCTACGAAGAATATCAAAATTCAATATCAGTTCTTAAACAACTTGGCGTTGATAGGGGAAAGAGTATAGAAGCTCAGCTCAAAGGTCAGCAACCATCTACAAGCTATGGAACTATTGAAACAACTGTTGATTTGTCAGTACTTGGTTCTATGGGGAGACCAAGAGAAAATATCTCTCCAGGACAAAAAACATTTGATAATGGAGCTCAGAATGAAGATGAATTTAAGTTAAAAGAAAATGTGCCTAGAGAAGAACCAAAGGGTGAAATTAAAAAGGATGATACAAAAAAACAGATGTTGATAATATCGTTTATAAGTATTTTGATTTTATTATTGGCTTTAGTGTTTGCATATAAATTTAAAAGCTGGTTAAGTTGATAAACTTGCCAGCTTTATTTCCCCCTTTACTAATATGGGAAAATAGCATAAAATATTATAAAATGTAAAGTTAAGAAATTTTATAAGGAAGGATGCCAATGGAGAAAAATTTTATTAAGCTAAAGGATATCAAAAAAATTTATAAGATGGGTGAGATTGAAATAAAGGCCCTGGATAGTATATCTTTTTCCATAGACAAGGGAGAATTTGTAGTGGTAGTAGGGCCTAGTGGTGCTGGCAAAAGTACAGTATTAAATATTTTAGGTGGTATGGATTCACCAACTAGTGGTGAACTAATAGTTGGTGACAATGAAATAAGTGAGTATTCATCAAGAGAATTAACTACCTACAGAAGATATGATATAGGCTTTGTTTTTCAGTTTTACAATCTAGTTCAAAATCTTACTGCACTGGAAAATATAGAATTGGCAACTGAAATATGTAAAGATCCTCTTGAACCATATAAGGTATTGGAACAAGTAGGACTTAAAGACAGAAAGGACAATTTTCCGAGTCAACTGTCAGGTGGAGAACAGCAGAGAGTAGCCATAGCTAGAGCCCTTGCTAAAAATCCCAAATTGCTATTATGTGATGAACCTACAGGTGCATTAGATTACAATACAGGAAAATCGGTGCTTAAATTGTTACAGGATACAAGTAGAGACAATGGAATGACAGTAGTAGTAGTTACCCACAATCTAGCTATTGCACCTATGGCAGATAAGATAATAAAGATAAAAAACGGAAAGGTAGAATCAGAAGAAATAAATAAAAATCCTATTCCAGTAGAAAGGATAGAGTGGTAAAAATGAAAAACACTCTGCTTAAGGATACCTTTAGGGCAATAGGAAATACATTGGGAAGATTTTTGGCTATATTTGCTATAGTTGCTTTGGGAGTGGGTTTTTTTGCAGGCATAAAGGCCACGGCACCAGATATGAAAATTACAGCAGATAAATATTTTGATGACTACAATTTGATGGACATTTGGCTTATATCTACGAAAGGATTTGATGAAAAAGATATAGAGGCTATAGAAAAAGTAGAGGAAATTGATGAAATGTCCCTTAGCTATTCAATAGACGTTTTAGCTGATGACGGAGAAAATATCAGAGTATTGAAACTATTGTCAATACCTGAAAATATAGAGGACAACAACTCCTATATGAATAATATAAATTTAGTAAAAGGGAGATATCCTGAAAATTCTGGAGAATGTCTAGCTGAAAGTGGAAGTATGACAACAGAGTCCTTATCTATAGGGAACAAAATAAAGCTATATTCAGGTACAGATGAAGATATTTCAGGAAATTTAAAAAAAGATGAATATACTGTAGTGGGACTTGTTGAAAGCCCTCTTTATATTTCCTTTGAAAGGGGAACTAGCACTATTGGCAATGGGAAAATAGAGAGCTATATAATGATTCCTGAAGAAAATTTCAAATTGCCAGTATATACTGATATATATTTAACTGTAAAAGATGCCAAAGATGTATTTACCTATAGTGATGAATATGATGATGTACTAGATCCTGTGCAAAAAAATTTAAAGGATGTAGGAAAAACAAGAGAAGAAGAACGCTATGATGAAATACTAGCTGAAGCTAATGAAAAATTAGATGAAGGCAAAAGAGAATTAAAAGAGGGAGAAGAAAAGCAGCAAACTGAATTAAAGAAAGCCGAAGAAGATTTATCTAAAGCAAAAGCAGAAATAGATAAAGGGGAAAGAGATTTAAAAAATAAGGAAAATGAGTTCTATAAAAACATAAGAGATGCAGAGAAAAAATTAAATGATGAAGAAAAGAAATTGAAGCAAGGAGAAGAAGAATACTATAAAAATCTCAAATCTTTCAATGAGATGAAAGCTAAAACAGAAAAAGAATTGAAAGAGGCAGAGCTAAATCAAGTCCTTTCCTCTAAAACTGAATTGGAAAAAGAAAAACAAAAGCTTATTTTGGGAGAACAAGAACTTCAAAATGCTAAAAAAGATATAGATGAAGGTAAAACTAAATTAGAAGAAGAAAGAAAAAGATTAGAGACATCAAAGAAAAAGGCCTTGAAAGAATTTGCTGAAGCCAGAAACAAACTCAACTCTGCCAAGGAAGAATATGAAAGTGGATATGAAGAATATTTAAATGGGAAAAAAGAGTTTGATGAAAAGCTAGATGAAGCTAGAAGAAAAATAGCTAAAGGAGAAAAAGAATTAAAAGAACTTGAAAAACCTAAATGGTATGTATTAAAGAGAAGTGAAACTAGAGATTTTATTGATTATGGTATGGCAGCAGATAGAATAGATGCTATAGCTCAAGTATTTCCACTATTCTTTTTTGTCATAGCAGTATTGGTGTGTTTGACCACTATGACTCGAATGGTCGATGAAGAAAGAGGATATATTGGAAGCCTTAAGGCTATGGGTTATAGCAATATGCATATTGCTTCAAAATACTTGATATATGCAGCTATTGCCAGCATAAGCGGTAGCATATTAGGCTTGTTGATAGGGTTTAAAGTTTTTCCAACAGTTATATTTAATTCTTATAGAATAATGTATATTATGCCTCCTGTTATTACAGAATTCAATATATTCTATGCCCTTATTTCAACAGCTGGGGCAGTTTTTGCCACTACTATGGCAGCATTGGTGGCTTGTTACAATGAATTGAGAGAAACACCAGCTCTTCTTTTAAGACCAAAATCACCTAAAATGGGAAAGAGGATTTTGCTTGAGAGAATAGAATTTATCTGGTCTAGATTGAAGTTTACCCAAAAAGTTACAGCTAGAAATTTATTCAGGTACAAGAAACGTTTCTTTATGACTATAGTTGGTATAAGTGGATGTACTGCTTTACTTATAGCTGGATTTGGATTGAAAGATTCCATAGTGTCCATTGCTGTTAAACAATTTGATGAAATATATAAATATCAAATGACATTAGAGCTTAAGGATGGTCTAAGCAAAGGACAAACAAATGAAGTTTTAGGTTTTTTAAAGGAAGATTCAAAGATTAAAGACTACATGCTTATGAAGGAACAAGTAGTAGATATTGGAAAAGGGGATGTAGAAAAAACTGCAAATTTGATAGTACCAGAAAATTGGGATAAAATTGACAATTTCATTATCTTGAGGAATCGAATCACGGGAGATAAAATTTCCATACCAGAAGATGGAGTAGTGTTGACAGAAAAGATGGCAAAACTTCTCAAAGTAGACGTTGGGGATGAAATATATATAAAAGTTGAAGAAGACAAAAAGGCAAAAGTGGAAATTGCAGGAATCACGGAAAATTATTCTTTCCACTATATATACATGTCACCTCATTTGTATGAAAAAGTATTTGAAAAAGATGTAGAGTTTCAAAAGATATTGGCCAAGACAACAGGTACTGACAAAGCTTTTGAAGATAAAATTTCCAAAGAAATCTTGAAATATGGAGATGTATCTTCTATAAATTTTATAACTGGTATAAGTAAAAGTTTTAAAGATATGATAGGAAGTTTGAATTATGTGGTTTTGGTTTTGATATTTTCTGCAGGAGCTTTAGCTTTTGTAGTACTGTACAATTTGACAAATATAAATATAAGTGAAAGAATCAGAGAAATTGCCACTATCAAAGTACTAGGATTTTATGATGAGGAAGTTTCCAAATATGTTTATAGAGAAAATGCCATTCTGACTATAATTGGAACAGCTGTGGGACTTGTTTTGGGAGTATTTTTACATAAGTTCATAATTCTCACGGGAGAGACAGAATTCATCATGTTTGGCAGGAAAATAAGGTTTGTAAGTTTTGTATATTCAGCCATTTTGACTATATTCTTTTCACTTTTAGTTAATTTTGTTATGTACTTTAAACTGAAGAAGATAGATATGGTAGAATCTTTAAAATCCATAGATTAAAGAAAACAGGAGAAGTTTTGATTAAGAAACTTCTCCTGTTTTTTTTGGTATTTCTATATAGAAAGAAACCCCTATTTTTTCATTTTGAGCCCAGATATGAGTATTATGCAAATTTAATATTCTCTTTACAATGACCAATCCAAGACCAAATTCGCCTTTATATCCTTTGTTGAATTCACTAAAAAGCGAACCTATTATTTCTTTTTCAATATTTGGACCATCATTCCAGAATTTAAGGAGAGTTTCTTCCTTGCTTTTTTCTTTTAATGAGATGAGTATTTGACTATTTGCATACCGAATTTGATTATCCAACAGATTTTCTATGACTACCCGCCATTGTTCTGTATCTCCTTTGATGCTTATTTGTGATAAATCTAAATCCCAATCTAATTCAGGTCTGTTTAAATACAATCTGTCTACTACATCTTTAATGAGATTGTCTAGAGCGAAAGTTTCGCTGGATAGTTCATGATTCGCTAAATAATCAAGTTTCGTCAAATAAAGCAGATTTTTTATATGCTTTTCCAACCGCTCTGCCTCCTCATCTATGATTTCTACAGAACAATCCAAATCTCCTTTTGGATAAATGCCATCCCTAATAGCTTGTGAATAGCTACGAATGACCATAACAGGAGTTTTGAGTTCATGAGATACATGCTGTAAGAAAGATTGCTGCATTTCATCTTGGTAAATCAACTGTTTTCTAAGTTTTTCTATAGACTCACCTAAATGCCCTATTTCATCTCCTCTATCCAACTTTACAGCTTCATTCCATTCGTGATTTGCAAGTTTTTCCACACGCTTTTCTAAACTTACCAGAGGATTAGACAAGTATTTAGAAAGTCCTATGGCGGGAATCCAACTTAGAACAAATACTAAAGACATGGTCAATGCCAATTTTTTAAATAAAGTCTGTACCAGATCTTGTCTATAAGAGTCCCACATATAGGAGACTAAAAAAACATCTTGCCCTAAAGATTTACCTTTGGTGATTACATAAAATATCTTTTCATTTCCTACTTTTCCACTATATCTTTGGCTGACGTTTTTTTGAACTTTTATTTCGCCTTTTACTTTATTTAAAAAGTCCATAGAAAGAGGAGAGGAAGTGATCATTTCATTTTCATTATAGACTATAAAATGATTTACAGTTCGGATGTTTTCTAAAGTTTGCCTTGAGTTTTCTAATCCATTAGACTCTAAAAAATCTATAATAGATTCAATGTCGAAACGATTAAACATCAGCCCTTGAGCATTTTCTATAGTTGCATAGATTTCCTTTGTAAAGAAATCCCTTAAAGTCAAAGGCAATAGTATAGACAACAATATTGATATACATAGAGTTATTGTAGCAAATACTATCCAAATTTGAATAGATAATGGCAAATTTTTCATTTTCATGATTTTATCATCCTATACCCATATCCATATATGGTTTCAATATTTAAAAGAGGCATTTTTTTTCTGAGTCGTCTTACTAGATCATCTACCACCCTATCTGTTCCAAAATAATCACTTCCCCAAATAGATTGAAGTATTTGTTCTCTGGAAAGGGCTAATCCTATATTTTTTGCGAAATAAACTAACAAATCAAATTCTTTAGAAGTCAAGTCTATTAGTTGATCTTCTAGTTTAACCCATCGACTATTTTCATCTATGATATAGGGAGGAATATTTTGAATTTGAAAATTAGAACCATAAGTACGTTCCAAAAGATTGCGAGTTCTTATGACTAGTTCCCTAGGTAAAAATGGTTTAGGTAAATAATCGTCACTACCAAGTTCTAAACCTAAAACTCTATCTATATCAGCATCTCTTGCAGAAATAAATATTACAGGAATATTTGGATTGCTTAATTTTATTTCCTGTAAAAGCTGATACCCATCTATATCTGGTAGCATAATGTCTAATATCCATAAATCAGGAGGGGTAGACATTGCCTTTTTTGCCTCTTCTCCTGTAAAGAAAGAAGAAATTTGCCAATTTTCTTTTTCTAAATAAGAAGTTAAAACTAAGTTTAAGTTTTTATCATCTTCTACTAAATAAATTTTAAAACCCATACAAAACCACCTCTATAGTGAAATTTCATTTAAATATATTATAACAAAATATTATGTAATAAAAACATGGGACTATAATCAAAAAATTATGTGAAATTGTAAAAAAACATATAGAAAATTTCACAACAAAAACACATTTCATCCATATTTATTTTACAATTCTCTATTAATCTATAACTAGAATAGAAAATTTAAGGAGGTATGAAATATGGATGAAAATAAAAATATTAAACGTAAATTTTTTTCATATTTTGCAGTAGCATTAGTAGCTTCTCTTATTGGAGGGATAATATCTCCAGTGGTTTCAAATCACATATATGGGAAAGGGTCATCGCAAGTTAGTCAAAATAGACAAGAGGTTTATGATACACAAAAGGTATCTAGCATAAGCAATGACAATCCTTCTATAGTATCTGAAGCAGCCAAAAGTGCAATGAATAGTGTAGTAGGTATAACTACAGTAGAAGTTCAAAATTATGGTTTTATGGAGCAAGAAGTAGATGGGGTAGGATCTGGCATAATAGTAGATAGCAATGGTTATATACTTACAAATTCTCATGTAATTGGAGATGGGAATGCAAAAAAGATAACAGTATTGTTTGAAAATGGAGATAAAAAATCTGCCAAAGTTCTATGGTATGACTCTGTTCTTGATTTAGCTATGATTAAAGTAGAAGCAAATAATTTGCCAGTAGCTAAATTGGGAGATTCAGATAAATTGGAAGTAGGAGAAATAGCCATAGCCATAGGAAATCCCTTGGGATTAGAATTTCAAAGAACTGTGACTTCAGGGATTATAAGCGGACTTCATAGGTCCATAAGTGTAGATCAAAATAATACCATAGAAGATTTGATTCAGACCGATGCTTCAATTAATCCTGGAAATAGTGGAGGACCTTTATTAAACAGCAAAGGAGAAGTTATAGGAATAAATACAGCTAAAATAAAATCAGCTGAAGGATTAGGTTTTTCCATACCTGTAAATACAGCAAAGCCAATAATAGAGGAAGTAATTAAAAAAGGAACTTATGAGACAGTCTATATAGGCATAAAAGGAATAGATGTGGAAACCTATGAAAGGCAATTGGGAGTAGATTTGAAAGCTGACAAGGGAGTGATTGTCATTGAAGTAGTTCCAAATTCTCCAGCAAGTAAAGCAAATTTAAGAAGTGGAGATGTAATAACAAAGATTGACAATCAAAATATTGAAAATATGAATCAGCTAAAAAAGACACTTTATAATTATAAAAAAGGTGACAAAGCCAAATTGTCCATTATAAGAAATGGTGAAAATAAACAAATACAAATACAATTTGTGATGCAATAGGATATTCCTATTGCATCGTTTTTATGAGACATGGTATTTATAAAGATTTGAGGGTATAATTAAAGAAAGAAAGGTGGGGTAAAAACATATGTTGAAGGAATTTAAGGAATTTGCAATGAAAGGGAATGTTTTAGATTTAGCAATAGGTGTCATAATAGGTGGTGCTTTTGGGAAAATTGTATCTTCATTGGTAAATGATATAATCATGCCTATTATAGGAGGGCTTATTGGGAAAGTTGATTTTAGCAACTTTTTTATAAGCTTTGATGGGACAAGCTATGATACTTTGGCCCAAGCCAAAGAAGCAGGGGCTGCAACCTTAAATTATGGAGTTTTTATAAATACTGTAATTGAATTTGTAATCATTTCTTTTTCACTATTTTTAGTCATTAGGCAAGTAAATAAAATTAGAAGAAAATTAGAACCAGAAGAGATTGCACCAGTTACTACAAAGAAGTGTAAGTATTGTATGAGTGAAATACCTATAGATGCAGTTAGATGTCCTCATTGTACTTCAGTTTTGGAAGATTAATATAAAGAAATGTAACTCAACTGTAACCTCATTGTAATTCTATTGAAAGAAAAAATTGATATTATAGGAATAAGTAATATAATGAGGAGATGGTTGAATGAATAGGAAAAAAATCCTAATTACGTGTCTGGCAGCTAGTATGACTTTAAGCAGTATATCCTTTGCTTATGCTGATAAAGCCAACAAAAATGACAAAATTCAAAATGGAAACCAACAGAAAATTATTACACAAATCGAAAAGAAAAATAAAAGTGAAATTAAAGTTACAAAAGAAATTGTAAAAAATAAAGAAGGCAATATAACTCTGTATATGGAAATTCCAGTTATAGATGGCTTGACTGATGTGAAATTTCAGGACCAAATAAACAAGACCATTAATCAAAAAGCATATGATTTAATGGAAGAATTTCAAAGAGAAGCTAAACTAAAAAGCGTATCAAAATCGACAGAAATGGAGTTTTATTTAGAGTTTGAAGTAAAAAACAGTCATGGAGTATTGTCAATAGTATTGAAAAATTACCAATATACTGGTGGAGCCAATGGTGAAAACCTAAACTATTATTACAATATTGATATAGAAAGCAACAGGACAATTCAATTGTCAGATTTGTTTAAAGCAGAAAGCAATTACAAATTAGCAATCAATGGAGAAATAAATAGGCAAATTGCTGAAAGAGAAAAGAATGGTGAAAAATTTGATAATTTTAAAACCATAACTAACAATCGTCAATTTTATATTGAAGGCGAAGATTTAGTCATAGTTTTCCCTCAATATTCAATTGGTCCAAGAACTATTGGTATTCCAGAATTTAGAATTCCTTTGTATCAATTAAATGACTATTTAAAAGTTCCAATATCTAGAGTTGAAGGCAGTGTATATTACAACCATAAATATAATTTCCAATTTAAAATAGCACCAATATGGGAAGATAAGGTATATATAGTTGAAAGCTATAACAACGAAAACCTAGAAGCAAAAATTGATTTTGTATATACTCCAAAAGATTCAAATTTGATGGACTATAGACTAATGTCCATTTTAGTAATGGATAGAGATGCTTATTATAAATTGTCAAGAGACAATAAAAATAATTTAGGATATGTGATTTCAGAGACAAGTGAATATGTATATATAATTGAAACTTATGGATCAAATCCATATATATATGGTTCAAGAGCATATAATGAATATAAAGAATTATCAGTTGTAATTGATGGAGTAGACGATTTATTTAAACTTAATGCTACCAAAGAAGAATCAAAAGAATATAAAAACGTAAAAGACTATAAATGGGTAATGATAAATGGAAAGAAAGAAAATTTAAATAAGGATATGTATGTAACTAAAAATGGAACATTGATGATACCTGTAGCTAAAGTATCCAAATCATTGGGCTATAAAGTAAAATGGGATCCTCAAAAAAACACTGTAACATTAGATGCGGGAAAGACTAGTACTATTTCAATTGGTAAAAATCAGTACGCTTTTTCTAAAGCATTGGTATTTCTAGAAGAAGAGGCCGTAGTCATAAATGGAACTGCATTTGTTCCAGTTAGCTATTTTGAAAAAGTGCTGAATTTAGAGGTCAAAATAAATGCTGAAGGCATGCTAACTATTGAAAGAAGGTAGACAGGAAACTAAATAAAGTTAAAATTGTCGGTTAAGATAAAAAATTCTTAATCGGCAATTTTTTTGCCATATAAAGTGAAAACTAGATTAGATTGTGTTAAAGTATAAGTATAACTATATATGGAGGCAAAGATGAAAAATAAAATTTTGAAATGTATAAGTACTATAGACTATTTTGATAAAGATTTTTACAATGCAATAGATATTGGAGTTGAAATACAAGACTTTACAGAGCCTAGTTTGTTAGATAGTGGATGGAAAGAAACAGTAGAAAAATATAAAGAAAGTTTACAGGATTTTTCCAATACATTATCTATTCATGGGCCTTTTTTAGATTTAAAACCCATAAGTCCAGATAGAACAATTAAAGAAGCAAGCATCAATAGATATATAACTACATTAAATATTGGGGAAAAATTAAATGCAGATTATATAGTATTTCATAGTCAGATTAACCCATGGATAAATGACCCAATACTTAAAAGTCTCAACAACAATTTAAATAGAAAATTTTGGGTAGAAATATTAGAAAAAGTAGAGGATTTTAAAGGTACTATACTTATAGAAAATGTATTTGAAGATGATCCAGTACTACTTAAAGAACTTATAGATACTATAGATCTGCCCAATATAAAGGTCTGTTTAGACATAGGTCATGCCAAGCTTAGAGACGATATAGAATATTGGATAAACGTTTTAAAAGAAAATATAGAATATATTCATCTTCATTGGAATAGAGGAGTATATGATGAACATCTAAAACCTTCTTGTGCAAATTTTTTGTATGTAAAAGAATTGCTAAAAAAATATGAAATAAGTCCCTATATAGCATTGGAATATGATTTATGTAACCGATGCAATGGGGACGGTTCTTTTTGCATCGAAGAA
The DNA here is from genome assembly GCF_900130025.1 of Sporanaerobacter acetigenes DSM 13106. Taxonomy (NCBI): domain Bacteria; kingdom Bacillati; phylum Bacillota; class Tissierellia; order Tissierellales; family Sporanaerobacteraceae; genus Sporanaerobacter; species Sporanaerobacter acetigenes. Next base: position 26,664 of record NZ_FQXR01000005.1, read on the forward strand.
GCAATAGAAATATTTAATGAATAGGATGGTCTAAATGAAAAAAGTTAAATTTGAACCCCCTAAGGAAAGGGAAAGGCTATTGTCTTATGTCATAAAATATCATATGCAGTTTCTCACAACAGCTATTTCAGGCATATTTTTCAATTCTGCAATTGTACTTGGGCCTATTTTTCAAGGAAAGTTGTTGGATGCAGCTACTGTAGCAACAAATGTTCAAGAAATAGCTAAGGCTGGTTTAGAGTTTATTGGTGTCACTTTATCTTTTCAGATTGCTAGGTTCTTTAAGAGATATTATGTAAGAGATATGGCCAATCGAATGAGTGGTGATATGCGTGTTGGTATAATGGAATCCATACTAAATATGGATTTAAATGTTCTGGAAAGGGAAAAACCAGGAGATATGATGGCTACTACTATGGGAGATGTAGATATTGTTGTTGAAGCTGTGAGAAAAACCATTACGGAATTGTGGGATACTGGAGTTCTCATGCTTGCTTATTGGGTTGCACTTATGCGTTATGATATTAAAATAACTTTGATAGCATCTATTCCTATTCCGTTAGTTATACTACTTACTCAAACTATGAAAAAAACTGTTCATTCCAAAGCTAAGGATGCAAGAGATGCTACTTCAAAGACAACTACTCAAATTAGAAAATTGATTTCACAAATAGATATAATGCGTTTATATGGAAGAGAAGAAGCGGAAATAGAAAGATTAGAAGACAAATTGACTGTACAAGCTGATAAAAATGTCATCTTAAGTATTTTTAAAAATGGATTAGCTCCTGTTTATTCTGTATTGGCAAGCCTTGGAATTGTTGTAGTCATATATTTAGGAGGCAATAAGGTCATTGATGGAAGTTGGACTATTGGTATTTTTACAGCATATATAGCCATGTTTACAGCATTGGCAGTGAGAACAACTACTGCTGCGAAAGTTTTCAATATTCAACAAGGTGCTAAGGCTTCTTGGGACAGGGTATTAGGACTCATAAATGTAGAAAATACAGTACCTGTTCAAAGTGTAGAAGGCCTTAAGCCAAAAGAGATAGCTGTAGAAAATTTGTCCTTTAAATATCCAACTAGTGAAGAATATGCAATTCAAAATATTTCTTTTAAAGCTTCAACTGGTATGATAATTGGCATAACTGGCTCTGTAGGTTCAGGGAAAAGTGCGCTAGCTCTTGCACTTACAGGACTCTATGATTATGATGGAAAGATTTTTTTAGGAAATGTCGATTTAAAAGACATTCCCTATGAGAGAAAATTGGCTACAATTACATATATGGGTCATGATCCTTTCCTTTTTTCAGATACTTTGAAAAATAATATTACTTGGAATGATGATGACAATGAAAAATTAGATAAGGTACTCTATATTGCAGATTTAAAACAAGATATTGAAGACTTTGAAAATGGTATAAATACAGAAATTGGAGAAAGAGGCACAAAAGTTTCTGGAGGTCAAAGGCAGAGAATAGCTTTGGCAAGAGCTCTATATAAAGATGCCAATATAGCCATACTTGATGATCCTTTTTCTGCTGTAGACATAAATACAGAAGCTAAAATCATTGAAAATCTAAGACAAAATCAAGATGGAAGGACTATATTTATTTTTTCACATAGACTTCATGCTTTCAAGTATACAGATATGGTTTTAGTCCTTGACAAAGGGAAAATTGTCCAAAGTGGTACTCACAATGAGTTAATAAATACTGAAGGTATATACAGTAAAATCATAGATTCACAACAATTTTTAGGAGGTGAATCGGTTGAAAAATAAAATAGTATCTAATGCCATTAAGATAAGTTGTAAAGAAAAAATTTTATATATTATATTTTTAATCATTGCAATTGTTGCTGGTATTGTCATGCAATTGATTCCACCTCAAATTTTGAAAAGTATTATAGACAACAATATTTCAAAAGGGGTTTATGAGGGCATATGGAAATTGTCATTATATTATTTACTAGCTGTAGTGTTTAGTGGTGCTTTTGATTTCTTGCGTGAATTCATGATGGCAATTATTGGTCAGAACATACTACTAAATATTCGCTTGAATATGGCAAAAAAGCTATCCAAATTACCTATATCATATTTTTCAAACAATGCTGTTGGTGAGATAATGAGCAAGTTTACTCAAGATGTAGATGCTGTTGGTACACTTTTCACTAGTGGGCTTATAGGAATAATATCTGATGGATTAAAAACAATAGGTATTATAATATCAATATATATTTTAAGCCCTAAATTGGCATTGTATGTGCTCGTTTTAATTCCTATAATATATTTGATTGCTAGATTTTTTAAATCCAATACCTTTAAATCTCAAATGGATGCAAGAAAAGCTGTTGGACATATCAATGGCTCAGTTCAAGAAATTTTCAATGGATTAAGGACTATTAAAATATTTGGAATGGAAAACTATTTTATATCTGATTTTCAGGAACCACTAAATCAAAATCTTGAAGCTGTTCATAAAACCAGTACATTAGATTCTATATTTCCATGTATAATGCAAATACTAAGGGCAATTGTCATAACAATTGCTGTAATTGTAGCTGCACCAAAGGGATTGGGAAGTTTAGGGATTAGTATTGGTTCAATTGCAGCTGCAGTTGATTTGATATCAAGAATGCTTGCGCCCATTGAAGCTATAGCTGTAGAGTTTCAGACAATACAAGAAGCTATTTCTGGGCTTGAAAGGATAAATGAGTTTGACAGTGAAGAGGAAGAGATTAAATATATACAAGAAAAGCCTGAATTGATGAAGGATGTTTCCATATCTGTTCAGGATGTTTCTTTTGCCTATGACAATGGCAAAGAAATTGTTCAAAATATTTCATTTGATGTAAAGCAAGGAACTAAAGCTGCATTGGTAGGGAGAACAGGAGCTGGGAAAAGTACTATTTTAAATCTTGTGGCAGGTTTATATAGACCAAAAGAAGGAAGCATAAAAATAGGTGGTATGGATCCTTTTGAAATGCCATTTGATATGCGCCGTAGAACTATTGGAATTGTACCTCAAGCTTTTCCAATATATGATGGCACAGTTAAAGAAGCAATCACACTATATGATGAAACCATCACAGAAGAAGAAATAATAGCTGCAGCTAAAAGTGTTGGACTCCATGAAGATATCATGAAACTTTCAAATGGATATGATACTTTTATTGGAGAAGGAGAAATAAAGTTTTCTCATGGTCAATATCAATTGTTGTCTCTTGCCTGTGCACTAGTGTGCAATCCACCTATATTACTTCTTGACGAAGTAACATCAGGACTTGATTCTATAACAGAGGCAAAGATATTTAAGGTTTTGAGAGAAGTATCTAAGGACAGAACAATTCTAACGATAAGTCACAGAATATCTGGAATAATCGATGCTGACAAAGTCGTTATATTGGAAAAAGGGAAAATTGTCGAAACTGGTACACCAGAAGAACTTGCAGGAAAAGATGGCTGGTATGCTAAATACAATCAAATTGAACAATTAGGTTGGAAGATATAGAAAATAAAAATACTAGCAAATATTTGCTAGTATTTTTTATACTATAAAAAAAATCAATAATGGCAATAGGTATTATAAAAAGATTCAATAAGATTGGTAACATGCTTATTTTATATATAAAATATAAATGACAAACTCTAAAAATGTTTTATAAATAGAAAGCTTTATATGAAAGGAGAAAAAATTATGAATGATTTGCCAAAGATATTTAATGATTTTAGTGAGGCCAGAAGAAATTCATTTATAAAGGTAAAAGAATATAAAGATGAAGGTGAAAATATAGTCGGGATATTTTGTACTTTTACTCCAGTTGAAATCATATATGCATCAGGTGCCTATCCTATTTCGCTTTGTGGCATGAGTGATGAAACAATATCGGATGCTGAAAGAGATCTTCCTAAAAATTTATGCCCACTGATAAAATCTAGTTATGGTTTTGCAATAACACAAAAATGTCCTTTTACATATTTCTCAGATATATTGGTAGGTGAAACTACTTGTGATGGAAAGAAAAAGATGTATGAATATTTAGGACAAATCAAGCCAATGCATGTTATGCAGCTTCCACAAGCAGTAGATAGAGAACATGCATATTTAGTTTGGAAAAATGAGATTATTTTATTGAAAGAAAGATTAGAAAAAGAATTTAATGTTGAAATAACAGATGACGATTTGAGAAAAGCTATAGCAAAGTGTAATGAAACGAGAAATGTATTAAAAGAATTGTATTCACTTGGAAAAATGTGTCCACCTCCTTTAACTGGAATGGAGATTCATACTGTACTTCAAGGTGCAAATTTTACCTTTGACAAAGATGAACAAAATAAAAAAATAAAAGATATGATATCAGAATTAAAAGAAGAATACAAAAAAGGAGTCAGAAAAGTAAGTGAAGATGCTCCTAGAATAATGATAACAGGTTGTCCTATTGGAGGAGTTGCAGAGAAGATTATACCTCTTATAGAAGAAAGTGGAGCAGTAGTTGTATGTTATGAAAATTGCAGCGGCGAAAAAGAACTTTCACAATTAGTTGATGAGACCAAAGATCCAATAGATGCATTAACTGAAAAATATTTAAACATTGGATGTTCAGTTATGGCACCAAATGATGCAAGGCTTGAATGTATGAATGAAATGATAGATGAATACAAGATTGATGGTGTAATAGATATAATTCTACAGGCTTGTCATACTTATAATGTAGAAACTCATAGAATCAAGAATTTTGTTACTGGTGAGAAAAACATACCATATATGAGTATAGAAACTGACTATTCTAAAGCTGACGAGGGACAATTGAAGACTAGAATAGCAGCTTTTATAGAGATGATATAAGATATTGTGAGGAGGATTTGAAATGTATTATGCTGGAGTTGACATTGGTTCTACAGCAGCCAAAACAGCAGTATTTGAAAATGATAAATTGATAGATACATTTGTTATACCTACAGGTTGGAGCAGTATTGAAACTGCTAACAAAATAAAAGAAAGAATCATATCTAAAGGGATAAATGGAAATGAAATAAAAGTAATAGCTACAGGTTATGGAAGAGTATCTGTTCCCTATGCTCATAAAACCATTACAGAAATAACTTGTCATGGAAAAGGAGCAGCATATCTTACAGGAGAAGATTGTACAGTAGTAGATATAGGAGGACAAGATACAAAGGTCATCACTGTGGAAAATGGTATGATAGTAGATTTCATAATGAATGACAAATGTTCTGCAGGTACAGGAAGATTTTTAGAGATTATGGCAAACACACTGGGAGTTGATATAGATGCACTATGTGCTTTGGCTCAAAATGGGAGTGGTATCACTATAAGTTCTATGTGTACTGTATTTGCAGAATCTGAAGTCATAAGTCTTATTGGCAGGGGAGAGAAAAAAGAAGATATAGCCTATGCAATAATAGATTCTATTGTGAGCAAAGTAGCTTCTCTATGTAGAAAGCATTCAGATGGGACAAATTATTTTTTGACAGGTGGATTATGTGAATGTGAGTATATAGTAAATAGCTTGTCAGAGAAACTTAAAAGTCCTGTCAAAACAAATCCTATGGCTAGATATGCTGGAGCTATAGGTGCTGGTATTTTAGCTCAAAAATGAATAAAAAATTTTTATCTGCAAAAGATAATTAGAGAAAATATTTGGAGGTGATTATTCTGCAGATAAATCTTACTCAAAAAGAGAGAATGTTATTGGAAGATGGAAAGAAACAAGAAGATTTATGTGTTAAAAAATATCAAGCTTATGCAAATCAAGTTCAAGATCCCCAGCTTAAAAATCTGCTTACAGAAATTGCTGGAGAGGAACAACATCATTATGACATGATCAATCAAATGCTGCAGGGCATGGAGCCAAATATGACTCATAGTGGTGGAAATTCTACCGTACAAAACAATACATTTCAAGGAGTTAGTGGAAATTCAGAAGATAAAACTCTTTTGGAAGATTTGTTGTCTACTGAAAAGTATGTATCTGGTTTTTATGATACAACTGTGTTTGAATCAGCAGAACCTAAAGTTCGTCAAGCTATTCAACATATACAAAAAGATGAACAAGGACATGGGGAAAAATTGTTCAATTATATGAATAGTCATGGAATGTACAATGTAAAATAAATATTGGATGAGCGATATTGCTCATCCAATATTTTTAGAACAATTCTTTAAAATTGTCGATTATAGTATCTGCCTTAGATAAATCTTGATTACCTGAATTTTTATTTCTTATAGCAATGCATTTCATTCCTGCAGCTTTTGCTGCAATGATGCCATTTGTAGCATCTTCTATCACCAAACAATCTTCTGGTTTCAAATTCATAGCACTTGCAGCTTTTAGAAATATTTCTGGATCTGGTTTTCCATTTAATACTTCTTCTCCGCTGATTATAACTTTGAAATATTTGTCTAGTTTAAAATTATCAACTATTAAATCTACTGTTTTCTTATTGTTGGAAGAGGCCAAAGCTAAAATATATCCCTTATATTGTAGAAATTTAATGAAATCTAAAATATTATCCATAAGTTGAATTTTGTCTATATTTTGCTGAAATCTTTTCTTTTTTAGTTCTACTAGTTCTTCTATGGAGGGTTCTAAATTAAATCTTTCCTTGAAAATACCCCACATTTTATAATCCGTAGTACCTACAAAAGATTCATGTTCTTTCCTATCTATAGCTCCTCCAAATTCCTCCAATATTTCTTTCTCAAGTTTAAAATGCAATGGTTCACTATCCACTATAACTCCATCCATATCAAAAATTATTCCCTTCATAATGCATAACTCCTTTAAATTAATTTAATTATCTTGTGACTAGCGACATTATATTTGCTATAATATAATAGCAAATAATTATTTTATTATACAATATCATAAAATGTCGAAAATATAAAATAGAAATCGCATAAAGGATAAATATGTCGACATTTTTTAAAAATGCATTTGTCTTAAATATCTTATGGAGGAAGAAATATGAAGGAATTGATCTTTGGACTTATTGGTGGCACAGCACTACTTATGTATGGTGTAGACAAGATGGGAGAAGGACTTGAAAAAGCTTCAGGAGATATGATGAAAAAAATCTTGTCAGTATTAACTGGAAAGGTATGGGGAGCATTTTTAGTAGGTGCTTTTTTAACGGCGATCGTGCAAAGTAGTACGGCTATTACAATACTTACTGTTGGTTTTGTAAATGCTGGACTTATGAATCTTTCTCAGGCCGTAGGAATAATTTATGGTGCTAATATTGGGACAACCATAACTGCCCAACTTATGGCTTTTAGTTTTAAATTTAAATTAACTGATATAGCCCTTCCAGTACTTGGCGTAGGTTTTGGAATACAAAATCTTTCCAAAAATAAAAAATTGCAAAATATCGGGCAGGCATTGATGGGATTTGGGATGATGTTTTTAGGTCTTAAAATATTGAATTCGGGAATACCTTTTTTAAAAGAAAGTGAATCTTTAAAGTACTTTTTTACCCAGTATGCCTCTATTCCAATAGTAGGTATACTGTTAGGTGCATTTGTGACTGCAATGGTTCACAGTAGTGCAGCAACGGTGGGACTTGTAATGGTCTTAGCTCAAGCAGGGCTTTTAGATATACAATCTGCTATTTGCATAATGCTTGGAGATAATATAGGAACTTGCCTTTCAGCACAACTTGCAAGTTTAAATGGAAATATAAATGGTAGGAGAACTGCATGGGCCCATACTTTTTACAATTTATTTGGAGTCATTATAACGCTGGTAGCCTTACCTTTATTTGTAAAATTCGTCGTAATAGTAACTGCTCGTATTCAGCCAGCAAGTGATATAAGCGCACAAATTGCAAATTCTCATACACTATTTAATTTAGTAAATTCTCTTATATTTTTGCCTTTGACTAAGTATTATGTTGCGTTTTTAAATAAGGTGATAAGACCTAAAAATGATGCTCATATGAATGAAGTATATTTGGATAAATTGCTTTTAGATACACCGGTAGCAGCTTTAAAGGCTTCTCGTTCTGAAACTATAAGAGGAACTCAAATAGTAAAGAAGATGTTTATTGATGTAATGAATTTTATATTTACAGGAGATATGAAAATAATGGGACAAATTGCAGATGATGAGGTAGTTATAAATCAAATGCAGAAAGATATAACAACATATATTGTTGAACTTTCTAAAAGAGAACTTATAGAAACTCAGTCTATTATGGTTCCAGCAACTATAAATTGTATAAATAATATTGAGAGAATTGGAGATCACGTTGTAGATATATCAGAATTGTGCAAGAACAAAGTAGATAAAAATCTCCAGTTTACGGATGTTGCGGATAATGAATTAAGGGAAATAGAAAATGTAATTGTAGAGATGTTTGAAAATGTGGTTATTGCTATTGAGTATAGAGACAAAGAAAGTATAAAAAGGGTTGCTGAACTTGAGGATAAAGCTGATAATTTATGTGCTACATTTGAAGAAAATCATATAAAAAGGCTTGATGATGAAACTTGCAATGTAGATTCAGGAGTTATCTATATTGATGTAATAAGTCATCTTGAAAGGATTGCAGATTATATATATAAGACAGCTATGCTTGCCAAGGATGAATTATATGGGGAAAAGAGAAAAGACTGTTCTCATTAGCATCAGTTGACAACCTTAGCTCCATATGATAATTTCTATATATGATAAAGTTAGGAAAATAAAATATTAAAGGAGAATTATTGATTATGAATGAAAATCCAATATTGGCAACAGTTAATGGCAAGGAAATAACACAAAAGGATGTATATGTTTTTTTGAATGAACTAGGACCACAAGTGGCTATGCAATTTCAATCACCAGACGGTATGAAAAGAGTAGTAGATGAGTTGATAAATCAGGAATTACTTTACTTTGATGCTATTGAAAATAGTTTTGATGAAGAAGAGACTTATAAATTAGCTTTAGAAAAAGTTAAAGAAAATGTTTTAAAACAATATGCTTTCAATAAGATAATATCCGGTATTTCTGTGACGGAAGAAGAAATAAGTGAGTATTACAATGAGAATAAAATGCATTTTCAAACTCCAGAATCAGTTAGAGCAAGTCACATATTAGTGAAGGAAGAAGATGAGGCAAAGAAAATACAAAAAGAAATAAATGAAGGTCTATCATTTGAGGAAGCAGCTAAAAAATATTCTACTTGCCCTTCAAAAGAAAATGGTGGGGATTTGGGAGAGTTCACTAAAGGCCAAATGGTAAAAGAATTTGAAGATGCTGCTTTTAGTATTGAAGAAGGAAAGCTAAGTGAACCTGTAAAAACTCAATTTGGATATCATTTAATTAAAGTACAATATAAGAAAGAAGCTGAAATCAGATCTTTAGAAGAAGCCAAAGATCAGATAAATGAACAGATGATTATGCTAAAACAGCAAGAAAAGTATTTAGATAAAACTCAGGAATTGAGAAGTAAATACGAAGTAAAAATGAATATATAAATTTATAACTCTTTTAGACAATAAGTTCAAGATATTGTTTAAAGGAGTTTTAATTTAAATTTGCTTTGTTCATGTTATAATTAAGAATAACTGGGTAAATATTAAATAGTTGCATTGTGGCAATGAAAATATATTATGCAAGGAGGAATTTTTTTGAAATCACTAAAAGGTACAAAAACAGCTGAAAACTTAATGAAGGCATTTGCTGGAGAATCTCAAGCAAGAAACAGATATACATATTATGCATCTCAAGCAAAAAAAGAAGGTTATGTTCAAATTTCGAATATTTTTACAGAAACAGCAGACAATGAAAAGGAACATGCAAAGAGATTCTTTAAATTTTTAAATGAAAGTCTAAAGGGAGAAGCTGTAGAAATAAATGCAGATTATCCAGTTGGATTAGGAGAAACAAAAGAAAATCTTCTATATGCAGCAAATGGAGAAAAAGAAGAATGGGAAGATTTGTATCCAAATTTCGCCAAAATTGCTGAAGAAGAAGGATTTTCTGAAATAGCATTTGTATTTAGAGAAATAGCAGAAGTAGAAGAACGCCATGAAAGAAGATATAGAAAACTACTAGAGAATATTGAAAATAATAAAGTATTTGAAAAAGATGAAGTTGTAGAGTGGAAATGTAACAATTGTGGATATGTTCACAGAGGCAAAAGTGCACCTAAAACTTGTCCAGCTTGTGCTCATCCAATGAGTTATTTCGAAGTATTTGTTGAGACATATTAAATAGAAAAAAGGGCCTTAAACTTAAAGGCCCTTTATCAATTTTAGTATCAAGTATGCTATTCCTGAGCCTGTCAACATTCCCACTGGAGTTCCTCCAAAAAAAGTCACTCCTACTATGGAACCTAAGATAGCTCCTGATAGAGCTGTAGTGTTTCTATTTAGATACTTAAGTCCCTTTGAAGCTACTATGACTACAAACAAGCCACTTAAGAAGGATACTATTCCATCTAAACTTAGAAATTCTTTAGGATTCAATATGGAGATTTCATTTTGATTTTCTGTCAAAGGTATGAGCATCCATATCATTAAAAAAACAAGTCCAATATTTAGAAAATTGTTTTTTACAAATTTCACTGCATTTTCATTAGTTATAAATGACAATATAAATACTACTATTCCTGCATACACCATTGATTTATTTTTTGCAATTATTGAAAGTATAATTATAAACAATAAAAAGATTCTATTCATAAAAAAATCTCCAATCTCATGAAATACTATATTTATATGAAATTTTTAAAAAATATATTCCTTCGAGTCTCTAAGGACTTTATTTTTTTTATATAAGTGCTATAATATACATTACGGGTCTCTAAATATATTAGGATGGGAGTGTCTAAATGAAAGAAGCTGAAAGAAAAGATCTCATATTAAATGGGAGTATATATAAGACAATTATCACATTATCTTTACCTATTATGATAAACAATTTAATACAAACTCTATACAATTTAGTGGATGGAATTTGGGTTGGTAAGCTTGGCTCTGTTCAATTTGCAGCTACATCTTTCGTCTGGCCAGTAAACTTTTTATTTATATCTTTGGGTATTGGACTTTCAGTAGCTGGAACTGCCATTTTATCCCAATTAATAGGAGCTTCAAAATATGAAGAAGCAAATAAATATGCAAGCCAACTAATAGTTATATCCATGATATGTTCTGTTGGTTTTGCTATTCTTGGGTACTTTATCACACCACTATTTGTTAAATTGATGGGGGGAACTGGGGATTTAGCTAAATATAGCAATATATATTTGAAACTTACTTTTTTAGATATGCCTTTTATGTTTATGTTTTTTAATTTTAACTCTATCATGAATGCTCAAGGAAATACTATAACACCAACAATACTTGGAGGTATTTCTGGCATTTTAAATGCAATATTAGATCCTATATTTATATTTACATTTGATATGGGAATTGCGGGAGCAGCTATAGCTACAATTTTGTCAAAAGCTCTTCTTTCATTTGTTATAGTTTATAAGCTTGTTAAATCACCTACTATGGTCAAACCTAGCTTTAAAAATTTTAAATTTGACAAAGAAATTGTAAAAAAGATTGTAAATGTTGCGTTACCTTCATCTGTTGGTCAATCGGGTTCAGCTTTAGGATTTATAGTTTTAAATAGTTTCATTGCATCTTATGGTACTGCAACTATGGCAGCCTTTGGCATGGTTAACAGGATTACATCTCTTATAATGCAACCTGCTATGGGAATAGGAGCAGCTCTTACATCTATTGTTGGTCAAAATATTGGAGCAGATCAAATAGATAGAGTAAAAGAGGCATTTTCAAAATCCCTCATACTTACAATTTCTTTTTCAATAATAGGATGTGCCATTATGTTGTGGAAAGATGAAGAAATAATTAATTTCTTTATTCAAGCGAGAGATGACAAAAAAGTTATTGTTGAAGGTATTACTTATCTAAAATATATTTCTTTTTCCATGCCACTTATGGGGATTTTCAGTGTATTGCAGGGAATATTTCAAGGCTCTGGCCATACCCAATATTCTATGGCCATGGAGATTGGTCGACTATGGTTTGTAAGACTTCCCATGATACTTATATTTAAAAACCTTACCAATATAGGTTCTTCTGGTATATGGTTTTCTATGAGTTTTAGCAATTTAATTATATGCATATATGGATATATAATTTATAGGACAAAAGATTGGCAAAAGAAAGTGGTTAAGACAGAGGGATGTGCTTAAAATACTTTTAGAAGAATTCATTTTGACATTTTCACCAAAATATGATAATATTTATAACAGAAAGGAAGCCACGAAGGCTTTGATTTTAAGCGCTTATTTATTACGAAAATAACCCATGAAGGGATGCTGTAAGAAACAGCTCTATTCATGGGCCTTTTTTTTGAATGAAAGGAGTGGGAAAATGGATAGATTGTTGTGGGAAAAAGCAGTAGAATTCCATGGCCATGAGTGTCCAGGACTTGCAATTGGTTACAAAGCTTGTGAGGCAGCTATGGAAAAAATGGGTTTTACATTTTCAAAAGATGAAGAAATTGTATGCGTTACTGAAAATGATGCTTGTGGAGTAGATGCAGTACAAGTAATTACAGGTTGTACTTTTGGAAAAGGAAATCTCATCTATAGACCTACAGGCAAAATGGCCTTTAGTTTTTTCAATCGTGCTAATGGAGAAAAAATTCGAATGATTCTTAAGCCTTTTGGCGGAGAAATGGATCGTAAGGAAAGACAAGGATATATACTAAATGCAAAAGTTGATGAGATTTTTAATTTTAGCGAGCCAAGATTTGATTTGCCAGAAAGGGCAAGATTGTTTGCAACAGTTGTTTGTGAAAATTGTGGGGAAAGTGCCCCAGAGCATAAAATCAGAATCAATGATGGCAAAAAAGTATGTCTTGATTGCTTTCAAGAATATACTAGAGGCTGGTAAGTGAATAGGAGAATACAAATGGAAGACAAATATATGATTTTACAAAATGAAATATTAAAACTTGTAGAAGAAGGGGCTTGTGTTGCTTTTTCTGGAGGAGTAGACAGCAGCTTGATTTTAAAGATGGTCTGTGATGCTGGAAAGAAATATAACAAAAAAATATATGCAGTAACTTTTAATACCAAATTGCATCCTATGGAGGATATAAATATTTCAAAAGAAGTAGCAAAATCCATGGGAGCAATTCATAAAATAATTGATGTTGATGAATTTGAAAATGAAAAGATTCTTACAAATCCAGTTGATAGATGCTATCAATGTAAAAAGTATTTGTTTGAAAAACTGTTAGAATTTGCAGAAGAAAATGATATTAAATATGTTCTCGATGGAACCAATGCAGATGATTTAAAGGAATATAGGCCAGGCATCAAAGCATTAAGGGAATTAGGAATAATAAGCCCATTAGCACAATTTGATATAAATAAAAAAGAAGTAAGACAAATGGCTAAAAATTTAAATATTTCTGTAGCCACAAGACCATCAGCCCCTTGTCTGGCTACAAGATTGCCTTACAATACGAATATTACTTTTGAACTCTTAAATAAAATTGAAAAAGCTGAAACTTATATAAAAGGATTGGGTTTTGCAGTTGTGAGAGTTAGAGTACATGGAGATATAGTTAGAATTGAGATAGAAAAAGAGGAGTTTTTAAGATTTTTAGACAAAAAAGATTTAATAATTAGTTATTTGAAAGATTTAGGTTTTATTTATATAACTTTAGATTTAGAGGGCTTTCGTTCTGGAAGTATGGATATCCAATGATTAGTAGAATTCATTTGCTTTTATATGTATATATGCTGTAGTATTATATAAAAGACTATGAATCTAGGAGGTATAATACTATGGATAAGATAACAACTGTGGCTGTAATAGATGGCCAAGGTGGCGGAATTGGAAGCATAATTATTGAAAAATTAAAGTCTAAAATACCCAATATAAAAATCTTGGCATTAGGAACCAATGCAAATGCTACTAAAAGTATGCTAAAAGCTGGAGCTAATGAAGGAGCAACAGGTGAAAATGCTATTGTCTATAATGCAAAAGAGGCAGATATAATTATGGGTGTTGTGGCAATACTTATGCCAAATTCCATGATGGGAGAATTATCACCTAAAATGGCCGAAGCTATTGGAGGAAGTCACGCAATGAAAATCTTAATACCATTATCCAAATGCAATATTAAAATAGCAATTCCTGGAGAATATAATATACAGCAATGTATAGATTCTAGTGTAGAACTAGTAAAAGATCATATAAGCAATTTAGAATAAATAAAGCGAGGAGTATAAACATGGATGTTCATGAAATATTAAATAAAATAAAAAACAACGAAATGTCTATAGAAGATGGAGAAGAAATACTAAAAAAGCTTCCCTATGAGGACTTGGGTTTTGCCAAATTAGATCATCATAGAAGTTTACGTTCAGGGTTTGGAGAAGTTATATATTGTAGTGGAAAATCGGATAAACATTTGATAAAAATCTTTCAAAATTTCAATGAAAGAGATTTCAATGTATTGGGTACTAGAGCTTCTAAAGAACAGTTTTTAAAAGTTAAGGAAGTAATTTCTGAAGCAGAGTATGATGAATTGTCGGGAATTATTAAAATAGTAAAAAAAAGCATAGATAAAATTGGATGCATTGCTGTATGTACAGGTGGGACATCAGATATTCCAGTGGCTGAGGAGGCAGCTCAAACTGCCGAGTTTTTTGGTAGCAATGTAGTCAGGATATATGATGTTGGCGTAGCTGGAATACATAGACTGTTGTCTAAAATGGATGATATTCGAAAAGCTAATTGCGTTGTAGCAGTAGCTGGAATGGAAGGGGCATTGCCAGGGGTTATTGCAGGAATGATTGACAAACCAGTAATTGCCGTACCAACGTCTGTTGGATATGGTGCCAATTTTCAAGGATTATCATCATTGTTGACGATGCTTAATTCATGTGCAGAAGGAATTTCTGTAGTAAATATTGATAATGGATTTGGGGCTGGTTATATAAGTACACAAATTAATAGATTGGCGGTGCGAGGAAATGCATAAAAAGACATTGTATTTAGAATGTTTTTCAGGTATAAGTGGTGATATGACAGTAGGAGCCTTGTTAGACCTAGGAGCAGATGAAAATTTGTTAAGGCAAGGATTAGATAGTTTAAAAGTTCATGGTTATGATATTAAAATTGGAAGAACTCAAAAATGTGGCATAGATGCTTGTGATTTTGATGTTGTATTGCATGAAGATGATAAGCATACTTATGACAATGTTCACCATCATGAACACAGGAATCTATATGACATATGTAAAATAATAGATGAAGGACAGATATCTGATAGAGCAAAAGATATTGCAAAAAAAATATTTAATATTGTAGCAAAAGCTGAATCTAAAGCTCATGGAGTAGATATAGAAAAAGTTCATTTTCATGAAGTTGGTGCAATCGATTCCATTGTTGATATTGTGGCAGTGGCTATATGTATTGACAATTTGGATATTGATGAAGTTGTTGTGTCTAAAATATATGAAGGGACTGGTCATGTAAAGTGTCAGCATGGAACAATTCCAGTTCCAGTGCCAGCTGTTACAAATATAGTTATTGACAACGCATTATCAATTAAAATTACTGATAATTCAGGTGAAATGATAACACCTACAGGTGCAGCAATAGCTGCAGCTCTTAAGACAAAAGAAGGTTTGCCTGAAGATTGTAAAATAATAAAAATTGGACTTGGAGCAGGTAAAAAGGATTTTGAAAAAGCAAATATATTGAGAGCATTTATCATTGAAGAGGTGTCTAAAGAAGCTTCCGAAGACCACATTTGGGTGTTGGAGACCAATTTAGATGACTGTAGCGGAGAAAATCTTGGATTTGTTGTGGAAAAGCTTATGGGAAGCGGGGGAAAGGATGTTTTTTACACTCCTATTTTCATGAAAAAAAATAGACCTGGATACAAGTTGACCGTATTGTGTGAAGAAGAAAATATTAAATCTATGGAATCAATAATATTTAAAAATACCACTTCCATAGGTATTAGAAGATATAGAACTGATAGGACAATATTGAAGCGAGAAATAATAAATATTGATAGTGAATATGGACAAGTGAGAGTTAAAGTTTGCTTTTTTGAAGGGGATAAATATTATTATCCAGAATATGAAGATGTAAAAAGTATATGTGATAAAACAGGATTTAGTTTTAAAACTGTGTATGATAGGGTTAAATTGATATTAAGTTAAGAAGCTTTTGTTGTAAAAAATTTGGAAAGGGGTATTTTATGCTGATAGAAATGAAGCCTATAGGCTATATAAAATCTCCCTATAAAAATTTAAAGGGTATACCAAGGCAAAGTATACTATCTGAAGATAGTGCTGTCATTGAAATATTGCCTCAATACAAGGAAGGGATCGAAGGCATCAAAGAAAATAGTTTTGGAGTGATTTTGTTTTATTTTCACAAAACTACTGGGGAGGTGCCATTAAAACAAACTCCTTATAATTCAGATGAGTTTACAGGAGTTTTTTCAACTAGATCGCCAAGAAGACCAAATGGTATAGGAATGTCTATTGTTAAATTCATAAAAGTGGAAGAGGGTAAAATAGAAATTCAGGGGGTAGATATGGTAGATGGAACTCCGGTATTGGATATAAAACCCTATGCTCCACAGTTAAATCCAAAGGTAGAGTAAAAAGAATGGAGGAGATGAAATGAAGAAAGGGTTTAAATTTTTAATTTTTATAATGATAGCTGCAATGTTGTTGTCAGGATGCAGCAATGAAAAAAATGTAGCAACAAATCAAAAGGAAGAAACAGTAGCAAAAGGAGAAAACAAAGAGCCATTAGAAATAAATCTCCAAGGAGGAGATTGGGGATATCCTAGTCCTTATACTCATTATTCAAGAGGACCTGGAATATTTAAAATGAGATTGATATTTGATAGTTTGCTAGAAAGAGGAGAAGAAGGGCTTATTCCTTGGTTGGCAGAAAGTTGGGATATAAGTGATGATGGAAAATTATATACCTTTAAGATAAGAGAAGGTGTGAAATGGCAGGATGGAGAACCTATGACAGCGGAAGATGTAAAGTTTTCCTTTGACTATTATTCCAAGTATCCACCTGTTTCAGATGATTTAGGTATTAGTGAAAACAATTATATAGAAACGATAGAAGTAGTGGATGAAAATACAGTAAATATTCAAGTAAATGAGCCAAATGCTACATTGTTAGAGAGATTTGGAACCGCAAGAATTATTCCTGAACATATATGGAAGGATGTAGATGATCCAACTAAATTTACTGATTCAAAAGCAGTAATAGGATGCGGACCATATATATTGACTGATTACAATGAAGAGCAAGGAGCATATAGATTTGAGGCTTTTAAAGATTATTGGGGTCCTAAACAAAAAGTAGATGTAATTAAATTTGTACCTGTTAGTGATTCCTTACTTTCTTTTGAGAACGGAGAAATAGACTTGACTGGAATCACTCCAGATGTACTTTCCAAATATGAAAATGATCCTCAGTATAAAGTTGTAGAAAGTCCTGCCTATTGGGGATATAAACTAGCATTAAATATGAAAAAAAGACCTGAATTCAAAGATAAAAATTTAAGACAAGCTCTAGCCTATGCTATAGACCAAGAGGAATTGGTAGAAAAAGTAGCAAGAGGAGCAGCAAGAGTTGGTAGTGCAGGATATTTGCCAGTAGAGCATGTATGGTATAACAAAGATGTAAAACAATATGATTTTGACATAGACAAGGCAAAAGAATTGTTAGACAATAAAACCTACAATTTCACATTGCTTACTGGAGATTCAAATCCAGAACTTAGAATTGCGGAACTTATGAAAATAAATTTTGAAAAAGCAGGTATAAATATAGAAGTTAAGAGTGTAGATTCTAAATCAAGAGATGCAGCTATCAAAAACGGAGACTATGAAATGGCCTTAAATGGATATGGCGGATGGGGTGGCGACCCAGATATGCTTAGAGAACAGTATAGAAGTAAAAGTGGTGAGAAAACTATATTTTCAGGTATTCCTGGTTATAGCAATGAAAAGATAGATGAATTGTGTGAAGAACAATTGCATGAAATGAACGGAGAAAAGAGAAAGGAAATTGTTTTTAAACTTCAAGAGGAAATTGCAGAAGAAATACCTCAAATTCCTATCTACAATACTACTGGATATGTTGTATTTAGGCCAGAAAAATATGATGGATGGAAACATGTATTTAACCATCATGAAGTAACTCACAACAAAATATCTTATTTAGAAATGAAATGAGAGAGAAAAAATGAATTGTATTAAGAGAATTGTTGAATATATAATAGTGTTTTTTGTTATTATATCCTTTAATTTTTTCATCCCCAGGCTTATGCCTGGGGACCCATTTACATTTCTGTCATCTGATGAAGGCAGTGTTCACAGTTCATATACTGATGAGCAAATAGAAAAATATAAGGCCTACTATGGATTGGACAAGCCTCTTTGGGAACAATACAAAGACTATATATGCAATTTATTTCGAGGAGATTTAGGATATAGCATATATTACAATGAAGCTGTTTCATCTATAATACTTAAAAGAGTAGTATGGACAATTGGAATAGTAGTTATTTCTATTATTTTAAGCAGTTTGCTTGGAATATTTGTTGGAGCTTTTTCTGCATGGCATAGAAATAGCTCAATTGATAAAGTCATATATTCTATCATGATAGTTTTTTCAGAAATACCATCTTTTTTAATAGCCATGCTGTTGTTGTTTGGACTAGCAGCGGATATGGGATGGTTTCCCTTATCTGGAGGAATCACTGTATTTGGAGAGTATGGAAATGTATTTGAAAAAATCAAAGATATTGTTCATCATGGCTTTTTGCCTGTATTGGCCTTGGTTTTATCCCAAACAGGAGGGTATTATTTATTGTCTAGAAATAGCATGATAACAGTTCTTTCTAAAGATTATATGCTTACAGCTGCGGGAAAAGGACTAGATAATAGAAGGATTATATTTAGACATGGTCTTAAAAATGCCATATTGCCAGTCATAACTAGGATATTCATGAATTTAGGTTCAGTATTTGGCGGGGCAATATTGGTGGAAAATGTATTTAGCTATCCTGGCATAGGACGACTTATGAGGGAAGCAGTCATGGTTAGAGATTATGCCTTGATGCAAGGAATATTTTTAAATATATGTATTTTAGTTTTAACTATGAATTTTTTAGCGGATATAGTATGTAGAAAAATAGACCCTAGGGTGGATTAGATGAAAAAAGAAAAATTAAAATTCAGTAGCTTTTCGAATTTAGGTAAAATAGCAATTTTATTTATGATATTGCTCATATTTATGGCCATATTTTCCCCATACGTATGTTCACATCCTTACAATTTACCTTCAGGTTCTCCTTTTGAACCTCCCAATGGCGTTCATTGGTTTGGAACAGATGATTTAGGTATGGACTTGTTTTCCCAAATATGCTATGGGGCGAGGATTAGTTTGTTAGTTGGAATATCTGCTGCTTTGATTGCAGGGATTGGTGGAGGGATATTGGGCATATTGGCAGGATATTATGGTGGAATTATAGACAAGATCATTATGAGAATAGTAGATATAATGATAGTACTTCCAGATTTGCCTATGATGATAATATTGGGGGCTTTTTTTGGACCCAGTATCAAAAATATAATTTTTGTATTAGCTTTTTTTTCTTGGACTGGTCCAGCTAGAATAGTCAGATCAAAAGTATTATCTATGAAAAAAGAAAATTACATACTTGTAGCAGAAAGTTATGGAGCGGGATTTGGATACTTGCTATTTAAACATTTTATCCCTGAAATATTACCTATTCTCATGGTGACAATCATAAAACTCACTAGCAAAGCCATAGTGGCTGAAGCGGGATTGGCTTTTCTAGGTCTTGGAGATCCAACATCAAAGAGTTGGGGACTCATTTTAAATCATGCTATCAATTTTCGAGGAATATATTTTACGGATTTTTGGAAGTGGTGGGTAATGGCGCCTTTAATAGCTATAATCTTTTTAGTTCTTTCCATAGCCATAATAAGTAGAGATTTAGAAAAAATATTGAATGAAAAATTGTAAAGAGGTGGATTATGTATAAGTCTTTGTTAAGAGTAGAACATCTTTCGGTAGATTATAAATTGAATAATGGAGAAGTCAATGCTGTAAGAGATGTAAGCTTTAGTCTCAACAAAGGGGATAGCTTAGGAATAATAGGAGAGTCTGGTAGTGGGAAAACTTCATTGGCTATGGCACTGATGGGACTTATAAAAGAACCAGGAAAAGTAAGAGGAAATATCTATTATGAAGATGTGGATATAAATAGTCTATCTAAAAGGGAAATTAAATCTATCCGTTGGAATAAAATTGCTTTAGTTTTCCAAAATAGTTTAGATGTTTTAAATCCACTACTTACTATTGATGAACAAATAAGTGAAGTGATTGTAAAACATCTAAAATTATCTAAAGAAAATATATCTAAGAGAGTTAAAGAACTATTGAAAATGGTAGGGCTTTCAATAGAGACCAAAGACTACTATCCTCATCAGCTATCTGGTGGAATGAGACAAAGAGTTCTCATAGCTATGGCTCTTGCCTGTGATCCAGAAGTGCTGATAGTTGACGAGCCTACTACAGCTCTTGATGCAGTATATAAAAATGAAATAATTAAATTGCTTTCAGAACTTCATGAAGAGAAAAAATTTGCTTTATTGGTTATATCTCATGAATTAGAAACTATTTCTCATCTCACTTCAAAAGTAAATGTAATGTATTCAGGATGTATATTAGAAAAAGGGATTACTTCTGAAGTCCTTAAAAATCCTATGCATACTTATACTAGAGGCCTATTAGATTCTTCACCAGTTATAAATCCCTACAGGGATTTATGGGGAATACCTGGGGAGTCAGGAGGGTCTAAAGAATCTGGTTGTCCTTTTAGAAAAAGATGTACTCAAAGTATTGAGATATGCAATACTCAAGTACCTAAACTTGAATAT
This sequence comes from Sporanaerobacter acetigenes DSM 13106, assembly GCF_900130025.1. NCBI lineage: Bacteria > Bacillati > Bacillota > Tissierellia > Tissierellales > Sporanaerobacteraceae > Sporanaerobacter > Sporanaerobacter acetigenes. Next base: position 47,671 of record NZ_FQXR01000005.1, read on the forward strand.
GTATCATTGGAAAGACAGGTAGCTTGCCATAGAGGAGGAATAGTCACTTTACTCGAAGGGAAAAACATCAATAAAACATATAAAAATAAAAAAACAAGCGTAAAAGCTTGTGAAAATTGCTCAATTAAAATAAGGAGTGGAGAGATAGTAGCACTAATTGGAGAATCAGGTTCTGGCAAAACAACTTTGGCGGGTATTTTGTCTGGAACAATCCTTCCTCAAGGAGGAGAAGTTGTATTTGAAGAAAAATTGGTATCGGGAAACAATTGTACAAGTATAAAAAATGGAATGCAAATAGTATTTCAAGACCCTTTTTCATCAATAAATGAAAGATTTAGTATAGAAGAAGCCATAAGCGAACCTTTAAAGATAATAAAAGAAGATTCTTATGAAAAGATAAAAATAGAAGTAAAAAAAGCCTTGGAAGAAGTTCAGCTACCAAATGATGAAAATTTTTTAAACAGGAAATGTTACACCTTGAGTGGAGGACAAAGACAAAGAGTTTCCATAGCACGAAGTTTAGTGATGAGACCCAAATTGTTGATAGCTGATGAAATAACTTCTATGTTAGATCCATCTACTAAAGCCAATATCATAAGACTATTAAAAGGGCTGCAAAATAAAAATGGCTTTAGTATGCTTTATATAACTCACGATTTACCTATTGCAAGAAAAATTGCAGATAGGGTTTATGTAATGCACAATGGAAAAATTGTAGAACAGGGAATTGCATCTAAAATATTTTCCGCTCCAGCAGATGATTATACAAAAAAGCTTGTTAAAGAAGGAATGTCAGAATTCAATTAAGGGTCAAATGACCCTTAATTGAGTTTTATGAGCTATTTCCAAATCAATTTTGCTACCAATTAAAAAACTTGCATTTTCTTTGCCGCTTAAATTGACTTCTATATTTTTCTCTCCATCAGAAACTATATATTCTGTATATTGACCCATGAATATTTTGTGTTTAATTGTATACTTTCCTTCAGAATTTGGTCTAAATTTAATATCTTCAGGTCTTACTAAAAATCGGTCTCCAGAAATTTCAATTAAATTAGATTTACCAATAAAAGAAGCTACATATTCATTGGTAGGGGAAAAGTATACTTCTGAAGGGGAGCCTATTTGCATGATATTTCCCTTGTTCATAACTACAATTTTATCTGACAAACTTAAAGCTTCACTTTGGTCATGAGTTACAAATATCATAGTAATATTCAGCTTGTTTTGTAAATCCTTTAATTCTTCTCTCATCTTTACTCTCAAGCTAGCATCTAAATTACTTAAAGGTTCATCCAGCAATAAAATTTTAGGATTTGTAGCCATAGATCTTGCCAGTGCTACTCTTTGTTGTTGACCACCACTTAAGTTTCCAACTTTATATTTTTCATATCCAGATAGACCAACTATATTGATATACTCCATGGCAATTTTTAAAGCTTTTTTCTTTTTTTCTTTTCTATAAAATCTAATGCCATAACTAACATTTTCCACTACATTCATATGAGGAAATAGAGCGTAGCTTTGAAAAACTGTAGACACTGGACGTTTTTCTGGCGGCAAATCTTTCATATCTTCTCCTTCAAGAAGAATTTGTCCACTATCAGCTTTTAAAAATCCGCCAATTAGATTTAATGTAGTAGTTTTCCCACAGCCAGAAGGGCCTAAAATAGTGACAAATTCACCTTCATTCACATCTATATTTATATTTTTAACTCCATTTTCTTCATCAAACATTTTAGTTAAATTCACCAATTTTAGAAACATCAATACATCTCCTTTGCATTCAACAGCTTTATAGCAATTAAATTTACACTCACAGTGATTAAAATCAATATGCTGGCCATCACAGAAGCAGGCCCATATTGTCCATTGGTAATGCTTTTAAACATGACTATAGATGCAACTACATTTTTAGGTGATACTAAAAATATAATAGCTCCAACGGTAGTCATGCAAGCTGTAAAAGTATTTATAAAGCTAGTCAGAAAAACAGGTCTCAAAAGAGGAAATATAATGTTTGTAATAGTTTTAAACTTTGATGCTCCTAAATCTCTGGAGGCATCTTCTATTCTGGTATCAATTGTAGTAAATGCAGCATTGGTAGCTTTATTTGCTACTGATATATGTCTAAAAGTCGAGTTCAATATGACAATTGTAGTAGTTCCTGTAAGCAATAAAGGTTCTTTGTTAAACCCAACTATATATCCTAGTCCAAAGAAAATACCGGGTATAATATATGGCAATGCAGAGACAAATTCAATAAAACTCATCCCCTTGATTTTTCTCCTGTGAGTATAATATGACAACAAAACACCTATTACAGATGATACGAATCCTGCTATAACTGCAAAGATTATACTTCTTAAAAAAGCAGGAGTATATGCAAACTTAACTTCTTCAAAGTGCTTTAAAGTAAAAGTTAATTTTCCTGAAGTATTTATGGAAAAGGCAGATAGAATTATACTACCATATTTAAGTACCACTATTATGAAAAAAGAAACTGTGATGAAAGTCAATACAAATTTTAACCAAATAGGCAACTGAAAATCATAGTTCTCATTTCCAAGAGCTTTGGTGCCAGTTGCTCTGTTGTCAACACTTGTCATGTTTTTGCGATAAAATATAAATGAAAGGATAGCAGGTGGAATCAATAGTACAGACATGGCTGCAGCTTTTCCTAAATCTCCACTAGAAAATATAGTCATATAAGTTTCAGTAGCAAGCATTTTAAACTTTCCACCGATAATTATAGGGGTTCCAAAGTCAGCCAAATTCATTGTAAAGCTTAAAAACAATACAGATAGTATAGTAGGGAAAATTGAAGGTATGACAATATTTCTTATAGTTTGTGTAGTTATAGCTCCAAGATCCCTAGAAGCTAATATCTGCCTGGTATCAATTGAATGTAGTGCAGAAATAAGCATTATAGAAGATAGCGGTATTCCACCTAAGGTCTGCAATAGTACAATACCCTGCCATCCATAAGGATTCACGCTTAGTCCTAATAAATTATGGGTAATGATTCCACGACGACCAAATAGAATGATCAAGGCCAAAGAAGAAACAAAAGGTGGTGATATCATAGACAACATAAGTGCTCTATAAATAATCTTTTTAATTTCTTTTCTTTCAACAAAGGTAAAAAGAGCTATACAAAATGAAAAAATAGTTGATAAAATTGAAGAGATACCAGCTACAAATAGACTATCTTTTATTAACTTGAGATTGTCAGGATTCAATAAGTTTTTATAATTATCCAAAGTAAAAGTACCCCTATGAAAAAAGCTAGTTGAAATAACCATCACAACTGGATATAAGATAAAAAGGAGTAAACTAATAATTACAATCCAAAAAATTAATTGGTCTATTATAGAGTCAAAGGAAAGAGCAAAATTTGCTCTTTCCTTATCCATAGTATTATTTTTCACCTACTAGTTCCTTCCATCTAGTTAAAATTTCATCTCTTTGGCTTCCCATTAACTCTAAATTGAAATCTATTAGTTTACTCTTATCTAAATCCTTCATAAGTTCAGGAGCATCTACATCATCTCTAGCCATGATTCTAGCATCAGCTTCTCTCAATACTTCTTGACCTTCTTTTGATAGATACCAATCTACAAATACTTTAGCTGCCTCAAGATTTTTTGTGTTTTTAAATATAGCAATTGGTGCTGGAGTCCAAGGAATTACATCTTCAGGATACACTACAGATGTAGGACTAGTTTCTCCTACGCTATAAGTACCACCAGTTATTGCTACTATACCAATGGCAAATTCTCCAGCTGCAACTTTTTCAAGAGGTTCTCCGCCACCTTTTGCAAAGAAATCAATATTTTTATTTAATCTTTCAAAATAATCCCAAGCTTTTTCTTCTCCCCACGCTTGAATAAGTCCGCTGACAATTGCATAGTTTGTTCCTGATATAGAAGGGTCAGCCATGATTACTTCACCTTTATATTTTGGATCAGCTAAGTCTTCCCAAGTCTTTGGTGCTTCAAGTCCTTTTTCCTTTAGAATATCCTCATTAACTATCCATCCTGCTGGAACCAATGCAAGTCCGGAATAATATCCATCTTTGTCATTGTATTGTGAATTGATAGCTGAAACATTTGGAGATTTATAGGCTTCAAGATAACCTAAATCTCTAGCATTTAGATAACTATCAACACCGCCACCAAACCAAATATCTGCTTCCGTTTTTCCATCTTCAGCTTGTAATTTAGCAAGAGCAGCACCAGTTGACATTTCTAAATATTCAACTTTTATTCCAGTTTCTTCAGTGAACTTATCAAAACTGTTTTCTGCTCCACCATAAGCAAGTAAAACACTTAAGGTTGTTCCTTCAAAAGGCTTATCTTTAGTTTCCTCAACTGGTGTAGTTGAATCATCAGAACTTTCTTTTTGCTCTGATTTTCCACAAGCAACCAAACTAAAAGATAAGGCTAAAATCAACAAAAATGCTACAATTTTTTTCATATTCATAAATATTCCTCCTTCTCTAATCACATCCTATATTACATTATCATCAAGAATAAAATCAATCAAATAGAATATATCTATACTTACGAACTTGTCTATAGATATATTCTATAGATCAATATATAGTTACTAAATTTAAATATTGATACTTGGTACCAATATTTTGCTATAATATATATACAGCTCATATTTAAAGGAGAGTGAATAAATGAACACAAGAAAGTTTTCTGATGAGAGTATACAAGTGATGCAGGAAGCTCAAAACATAGCCATAAGAAAAGGAAATAGTGAACTAACAGAATTGCATATACATATGGCTTTGGTACAACAAAAAAATTCAATGGTAGTAGATATATTGAAGGAAATGGGTGTTGATATATTTTCGTATACCAAGGACATAGATGAAGCTTTAGATAAATTGAAAAGTCAAGATGGTTTGACTAAATTGTTTTATAACAGGGTAGCTCAGAAAATATTGCTTGTGGCTGAAGAATTGTCTAGGGGCATGTATGATTCCCACATCAATGTAGAACAAATATATTTAGCCATTCTAAAAGAAAATAAAATAACTAGCCAAAGTATTTTCGAAAAATATAATATTGAATATGACGACTTTAGAGAAAGAGTTTTAAAATATAGATCAACCATTGGAGTCGCTGACAACCATCCAGAAGGAATTGCCAAAGTATTAGAGAAATATGGCAGGGATTTAACCCGTGAGGCAAAGAATGGTGATTTAGATCCAGTCATAGGTAGAGATGATGAGATAAATAGAATGATAAGGATATTGTCGAGAAGGACCAAAAACAATCCTGTCATCATAGGAGAACCTGGAGTTGGGAAAACTGCAATTGTAGAAGGATTAGCTCAGAGAATAGTTAGAAATGATGTGCCGGAGACTCTTAAAGACAGGACTATTTATGCACTAGATATGGGAGCCCTTATAGCAGGAGCTAAATTTAGAGGTGAATTTGAAGAGAGACTAAAAGAAGTATTAAAAATAATTGAATCTTCCAATGGACAAATTATTCTATTTATTGATGAATTGCATACAGTTGTTGGTGCAGGAAATGGACAAGGGGGATTAGATACCTCAAATATGCTCAAGCCAATGCTTGCCAGAGGTGAGATTTTGACAATTGGGGCAACTACTTTTGATGAATACAGAGAATATATAGAAAAAGATGGTGCCTTGGATCGAAGATTTCAAAAGATACTGGTCACTGAACCAAATGTAGAAGAAACTATTTCTATTTTAAGAGGGATAAAAGCAAAATATGAAATGCATCATGGTATAAGAGTTTCAGACAAGGCTGTTATTGCCTGTGCTGAATTGTCAGATAGATACATTACAGATAGATTTTTGCCAGATAAGGCTATTGATTTGATGGATGAGGCTTCTTCAATGGTGAGAACAAGTATAGATGCTTTGCCACATGAATTAGATGAGATGCAAAGAAAAATTTTGCAATTAGAAATGGAAAAAGTGTCTATAAGGCAAGAAGATGATGAAATATCAAAATTAAGATGCAAAGAAATAGAAGAAAAAATAAAAGAGTTAAACAGTATTTATAATGTAGAATATGAAAAATGGATTGAAGACAAAAAAATAGTAGATAGAACCAAAGAAATTAAACATCAAATTGATGAAGTAAAAAAACAAATAGATGAAGCCAGTAGAGAAAACAATTTTGAGAAGGTTTCAGAATTAAAATATATAAAGCTTAAAAAGTTGGAGAGAGAAGAACAAGAACTTAAAAATATTCCCCATACCTACGACATAAAAGAAGAAGTAACCGAAGATGAAATAGCAGAAGTAGTGTCTAAATGGACAGGTATACCTGTAAGTAAACTGACAGAAACTGAAAAGGAAAAATTATTGAACTTAGACAAAGTTCTTCATAAAAAGATAATAGGTCAAGATGAAGCTGTAAGTGCAGTGACAGATGCCATCATTAGAGCTAGGTCTGGAGTGAGAAAACGTCAAAAACCTGTCGGTTCATTTATGTTTTTTGGGCCTACAGGAGTTGGAAAAACAGAACTTGCCAAAGTTCTCACAGAGACAATGTTTGATGATGAGAAAAATCTTATTAGACTTGACATGAGTGAATACATGGAAAAAAATTCAGTTTCAAGACTTCTTGGAGCACCTCCAGGATATGTAGGATTTGATGAGGGAGGACAACTTACAGAAGCTGTAAGAAGACAACCTTATTCTGTAGTACTATTTGACGAAATTGAAAAAGCTCACAGTGATGTATTCAATATACTACTTCAAATATTAGATGATGGCAGACTTACCGACAATAGGGGAAAAGTAGTAGACTTTAAAAACACAATTATCATCATGACTTCCAATATTGGCTCTGAAGACATAATAAAAGGCTTGGACTCTCAAGTTGAGGTAGTCATGAAAAAGATAAGAGAAATTTTCAAACCTGAATTTTTAAATAGACTAGATGATATAGTTTTATTCAAGCCATTAAGCAAAGACGATATAGTGAAAATTATAAATATAAATATAAAAGAAATAAATGAGGATTTAAGCCCTAGAAGAGTATCCATAGAATTGACTTTAAGTGCTACTCAACACATAATAGATGAAGCTTATTCAATCTACTATGGTGCAAGGTCTATAAAAAGGTTCATAGAAAAAAATATCATAACCGAAATAGGGAAAATGATTCTTAGAGATGAAATAGAATGCAATCAAAAAGTCATCATTGACAGCAAAGACAACAATCTAGTATTCAAGACGACACAAGGGGATGATCCTTCTGTGTTATAACGCAGAAGGATCATCCCCTTGTGCCTCTTGTGTCTAAAATGGAAGGATAAAAATACAAAACTTTCATAAAAAACGTAAGATTTTTTTGCTATTGTTAAATTATTAATTTAGGAGAGAAGTTGAGACTCTTGTAATTATCAGATTGTTAAACGATAAACATAGATTTAAACAAAGATAACTATAATCATTGTTAATTATCAGATAATTCGGAAAATTGCTTGACTTATTTTATATCCTGTCATATTATATTTAATAAGGCTATAATAAATCATTAAAACAGTATGTTAATATGTCAAAAGATGTCATGGCATCATGAGAATCAATGGGGCGATGGAGAATAAATGTGCTTAAGCACTATTAAATAGTATGGTCTAAACATACTATACAAGGGGGTATATACAATATGAAAAATAAAAGAAAAGAAACTATAAAAGATTTATTTGATTTAACAGGGAAAACAGCTTTAGTAACAGGGGCTTCTGGTGGATTAGGAAGAGATGCAGCTAGGGCCTATGCTGAATGCGGAGCCAAGGTAGCTTTATTAGCTAGAAGAAAAGAGAAATTAGAAGATGTAGTAGAAGAAATAAGTCAATTGGGTGGAGAAGCTATTGCTATCCAATGTGATGTTACTGATGAAGAAATAGTAAAAGATGCTGTAGAAGAGGTAATACAACAGTATGGTAAGATTGATATTTTATTAAATGATTCAGGAGTAGCTGTTAGAGGTGGAGTTCACAATTTAACTGAAGAAGATTGGGACAAATCTATGAATACTAATGTCAAGGGTGCTTATTTACTTAGCAAATATGTAATTCCATGTATGATAAAACAAAACTATGGTAAAGTTGTAAACATTGCTTCAATAAATGCCATAATTGCAGACAAAAATGATTTATTTATTAGACATTCATATAATGCATCAAAAAGTGCTGTACTTGGTCTTACTAAAGGAATGGCTGCATCATATGGGAGATATGGTATCACTGTTAATGCTGTTGGACCTGCACTTTTTGAAAGTGAAATGACAAAAGACACATTATTTAAATCTGATGAATTTTTAAAAGGATATAGCAAAATGAATCCAGCTGGAAGGCCAGCTGAAAAAGGAGAACTAAATGGAACTTTGATATATCTATCTTCCGATGCATCGAGTTATGTAAATGGACAATTTATATTAGTAGATGGAGGAATAAGTATAGTTTAGAAATGCATTTTGACGGTTTTTCTGTGTTATAACATAGAAAAACCGTCCTTGTGTTTCTTTTATGTCAAAGCTCTTCCTATATTTTTTATAAAGTCTTGGGTATTTGTAACAACAGATGTAGCAGTAAGAGTTCCTCTATCGGACAATTTATTTACAGCAAACTCCTGTATATCTACAGTATACATATAAACAGGGCGTATAACTCCGTCAAATTCATTGTAGGAAGGAGTCATGTTTCCAGTAGCTATAGTAAATAATATTGCAGATACCATAACTACAGTTGAACTCTTGCGAATATGTTTACGCATAGCATCTTGAGCTTCATATACATTGTCATAGGTTTCAGGCAAACCAAATCTGTCTCTAATTGTACCACCGATTATAACAGGTACACCACATTCCACACAGGCTTTCATAATGCCATCTTTAGGTTTTCCTGACTTTACAAATTCCTCCATGGAACCAGCTTTTCTAACCATATTTATTGTCTCATAATAATTACCAAGAGTAGTTTGTTCTTTTTCAAAGATATCTTGCCCCCAAGTAGTGTCAAATGTAGCACATTCTAAGTCAAAAGCAGCGAAACTTGTACCACATATAATAGCATCAACGTAGCCATTTCTTACAAGTTGTGCCATAGCATCTCTTGAACCACTGTCTAAACTTATAGCTGTTCCTAAAACCCAAGTAACATATCCACCATTTTCTTTTTCGTTTGCAAGTATTTGATAAAGCTTGTCATAATCAATAGAGAAAGCGGTTTCTCTTGATCTACCACTACGGAATGCAAAAGTGTCAGCATCTTTGGATTCCTCTATAAATCCTTGAGTATACATGTATATGCCTTCACTTCCATCTTCTGTTCTTCCTACAACTACTTTATCACCAACTTTTAGATTTCTAAATTCAACTATATTTACAGATTCTTTTCCTAGTTCATCATTAGCAACACAAACCGTATCCATCCTACTTTGTGTTGCTAATACCCATTTGTCATTTATCTTAAAATATTCTGGGAAAACAGAAAGTGCATGGTAGTTTGCAGGAGATACTCCGTCCTTTTCCACTTCTACCAAAGTTGCATTTGGAGCATTGACGAAGAATTCCTGACTAAAATCTGGTGGTGTAAATTTTGGCATATCAAATGTCATAATATTCCTCCTAGTCAATTTTTAATCTATCTACAGATTCTAATTTTTCTTCTGCAGTGTTTTCAACATATTCATGCATATCAACTGCAACTTGTTCTACTTCAAAATTGTCAACTGGTTGCAAAAGTGCTCTTTGTACATTTACAACAAAGTCTTGAACATTTGTCACAAGGGTTTTGACAGCAATATGTTCTCTAGCTTGTGCAACCTTATTTACTACATTTTCCGTTACATCTATTGTATACATAAATACAGGTGCAATAGTACCGTCTTTTCTGATTCTATAGCTTGAAGCCAATTCTGCAGTTGCCACAGAGTGAAGCATAGTAGCTAAGCATATAATCAAAGTAGCCTTGTCAGTTTGTTCTTTCATTGCATTTAAGCCTTGTGAAACATTGTGATACACTTCTGGAAGTGGTCCGTCATCTCTAACAGAACCAACCAATACATAAGGTATATCCAATTTGGTCAATGTCTTCATGAAACCGTCCTTTACATTGCCATCGGCAATAAATTTATCAATGGATCCTGCTCTTCTGACTTCATTTAGTAAATCTAAATGATTGTAATGTCCCATTGGTACAGATTCTTGTGTATAGATATTTTGACCAAGGGCAGTATCCAAATATCCACCTTCTAAATCATGAGTAGCCATTGCATTTCCAGCTAAAAGGGCTTGTACATATCCATTTTCAGCAAGTTCGGACAAACCAATTCTGGTGTCATAGTCAAATACAACAGAAGGACCCAATACCCATACTATATATCCGCCATTTTCTTTTTCATGACGCATTAGTTCAAATAGATATTCGTAGTCATCAGTAAAAGAAGTCTCGACAGATCTACCCGGAGTAGATATGACCGATTCATCAAATCCTTCTTTATATATCACAACTCCATTGGAACCGTCAGATTTTTTCCCCATGATTACCTTTTCCCCAATAACTAAATCGTTAAGCTCTTTGATGATTATAGTATCATCATGAAGTACTGCAACACAATTTTGAGAATTGTGTTCAGGTAAAATCCACTTATTATCATAATGATAATAAGTAGGCATGTGACTAGTAAGATAAAAACCACTTGGGGCAACCCCATTTTTCTTTACTTCTTCAACACGAATTTCCTTTGCATTTGCAAATTTTTCAGAAGTAAAATCTGGTGGTGTAAATTTTGGCAATACAAATGTCATGAACATCCTCCTTATCTAGCTATTATATATTATTATAATCCGAATTTATTATAGCATTTATAGAGTTACAAATATGTTAAATATATGTCAAAATTAAAATATGAGTATGTCATGTTTGTAATACCAGTATTTATAGCATTTAATTAAAAACAATTTCATCACAATAAAACACAAAATCCATATGAAATGGACAGTTATTTGTTCCACCAGATAGATAATTCATTCCAATTCCTATATGATAAGTACCCAAAGCTTTTTCATCAACAAGTGTAAATCCTGTTAATTGTTTGACTTTAGGATTTAGTCCAATTGCAAATTCACATAGAATTTTATAATTTTCAGGCAATGAATTAAAAAATTCATCTAATTCTTCGGAAGAACATTTTATAAGTTTACCATTTTCAAAAGTCATGAGTACATCTTTATATATTTTTTCTCTTAAATTGATTATAGGAACTAGCAAGTCTCCATTGCTACTATTTTCTATAGGTGCTATAGAAACTTCCCCGGCAGGAAAATCACCACAGCCATCATCTACATACCACTTTCTGTCATTAAAATCTAATTTTAAAGAATACTTTTTTCCAGTAATTATGTTCACACTATTTTTATCCTTAAGCTCTTCAATTTGTTTTTTGCAGGCTTTTTTTAATTCATTAAAGTCTACATCTAAAGCATTGCATATCAAAGAATTATAAATATCAAAATTTAAACCAGCATTGCGAGCATTTATCTCTGTAGGAACAGTAAGTTGTATATAATATTTTTTATCTTCAGTTAAAGCAGTGAACAATTGGGATAAATATTTCTTGTATTTAGGTATATCTTCCTTAGAAATTCCATTAGGTAAACTTGGTGTATACATAAATATATCTATTACATACCTGAAAGAAGATAGATACTCAAAATATTTTTCAGGGAATTCCTGATTATTTTCAATTAAATTGAGAACTACATTTTTAAAAAAAGAATTCGAGCAATGGTGTTTAAAAGGGATAACACCTTTTTTACTCAGACATTCTGAAATTGAGTCTAAAATTTCTAAATCTTCATTGTCACCCCAAAAATTCAATAAGACACAATCCTTTTTTTTAAAAGGGAGCCCTTCACAAATATTTGGTATAAGAGTTACAAAATTCATGTTTAATTCCTCCTAAATAAATTTATTTCGATACATATCAATATAAATTTAGCATAGTCTACACAAAAAAGCAATCTAATTTTGTAACCATAGAAATGAATTATAAAAATTAAGTAGATAAATATTGAAATAACATTTAAAGTATTGTAGAATAATAGTACAAAATATGGGAGGGATAGAAATGGCAGATATAAATTGGCTAAAAGATAATTATTTGATTTTCCTTAAAGAAAAAGAAGAAAACACCAAGGATACAATATCAAATTTGCAAAAACAAGAAAGAATAGATGAAGCTAATTTAGAAAAGATAAAGCTTAATATCATTGAAATATTTTTTAAAATGTTCAATATTAGTTGCAATGGTGCAAAGGATGCTATAGCTTTAAAAGAAAAATATTTAGGTTTTTTTGATAAAATAACAAAGCCTTGGTATATAAATAAAGACAAAGCCCTAGAATTTAGCAAAGAAAAAGAAGTTATAATAGAAGAAATAAAAATTGAGGAAGCAGAAAATTTGAAAAAGCAATTTAAAAATTATTATGATAAAATAGATATCAATTGAGGGGTGATATTTTGAATTCATTGGAAATTTTCAAATGTTTATCTGACAATTCTAGGCTAAAGATTATAAACAGCTTGATGATAGAGCCTATGTATGTTGAATTATTGGCTGAAAGATTAGAATTATCTACTTCAACAGTATCTTTTCACCTTAAAAAATTAATGGATGCAAATATTGTATCGTCTAAAAAAGAGCAGTATTATACAGTTTATAGTATAAATGAAGGAATTTTTTCAATGACTCTTAAAGATTTAGTAAAAGATGATAGAAGAGAAGAAGAAATACTAAATCAAAGAGAACAAAAATATAGAGAAAAAGTTATAGATTCTTTTTTTAAATATGGCAAACTAAAAGAAATACCAGTACAGAAAAAGAAAAGACAAATTGTTTTAGAAAAAATAGTGGAAAGCTTTGAAGAAGATAGAGAGTATACAGAAAAAGAAGTTAATTTGACAATTGCCGATTTTCATGATGATTTCTGTACAATAAGAAGAGATTTAATAGGTTTTAATCTTATGGAAAGAGACAATGGAATATATAAAAGAAAAAAATAAATTGATTACTTCATGCCAGGCACCAGTTTTTTGGTGCCCAGCATGGACAAGAAGGTGAGTTTGATGAAGAATTTAAAAAGAATGCTTTTTGTTTCTATTGTAGTTGCGTTGGCTTCTCAAGTCAGTATAGGATTAGTTAGCAGTGATTTTAGAGTTTCAGCGGGTATAATACTTTATGTCATATTTCTTTTTTATTATGAAGATTTAAAACCAATTCCAACAGGAATACTATCAGGTATAATAGTGAATCTTCTAAGGTCAATACTATACTATTTTACAATGGGAAATTTTGGTCATGAAATATTATCTTTTCAGATAGAAATATTGTTTTATACTTTTTATGCTATTATTTATTATTTGCTGACCAATGAGAACAACAAGAAAAGCATAAATTATATTTTTTTAGTTATGCTCATTAGTGATTTCGGTGCCAATATCATAGAGTTACTCATTAGAACTATAATAGGCTCTAGTCCTTTTCCATGGGAAATCACTTCTACATTATTTCTTGTAGCACTAGTGCGCTCTGGCATAACCTGGTTAGCTTTAAATTTATTTAAATATTATAAAATGTTACTTATAAAAGAAGAACATGAAGAAAGATATAAAAGACTATTGTGGCTTACATCTCAATTAAAAACAGAAATGTACTGGATGGAAAAGAACATGGAAAATATAGAAAATGTCATGTCTGATTCCTATAGATTGTTTGAAATGATAAATACTGATGAGGACAAGGATAGCTGGGGCGAAAGATCAATAGGCATTGCTCGAGATATACATGAAATAAAAAAGGAAAATGGCTTGGCTATCAGGGGAATAAAAGAAATTACAGAAAGTGAACTTAAAGATGAAAAAATGAGTTTTAAAGATATCATAAGTATTTTATTTGAGACTATGAAAAGAGAAATAAGACGATTAAACAAGAATATTGAGCTTGAAATCCATATGGAAGAAAATTTCTATACTTCACAGCATTATTATCTCATGTCAATTTTTCGCAATCTTGTTATGAATAGCATAGACGCAATTCCTGACACACAAAGAGATGGTAAAATAAGTATTATCCATAGAATTGTTGATGGAGAACATGCTTTTATGGTATCTGACAATGGTTCAGGCATAGATGAAGAAGGGTTAGAGCATATTTTTTCACCTGGATATTCAACTAAAATAAATTATGATACGGGTGAAATAAATAGAGGACTTGGGCTTTCTATAGTCAAACATATAGTTGAAAAACAATTGGAAGGTAGTTTAAAGGTGAGTTCAACAAAAGGCAAGGGAACTACAATATATATATACATACCAAAACATTCTTTGGAGGTGAGTTAGAAATAAAAATATTTATAGTTGAAGATGATGAAAATATCATTAGAATACTAGAAAAAATAATAGTTGATAAAAATTTGGGAGAAGTAGTAGGAAAGGCTACTGATGGGACAAATGGCTTAAAGGAGATAATAGTGTTGAATCCAGATATTGTTCTGGTGGACTTGCTCATGCCCGGCAAAGACGGAATCAATTTGACAAGAGAAGTAAAGACCATACATCCTGATATTCACTATATCATGATATCACAGGTATCTTCTAAAGACATGATTGCCAAAGCCTATGAAAGTGGAATAGAATACTATATTTCAAAACCTATAAATGCTATTGAAGTTGAAACTGTAATAAAAAAAGTTGAAGAAAAAGTTGATATGAAAAAAAAGTTAGATCAAATTCAACAATTATTTTCTCCAGAGACTAAAGATTTAAAAACAAAAGAAACTAGTCATGATAGCATAGAAGGGGTAAAACAAGTTATGCAGAAAATTGGAGTTGCTGGGGAAGTCGGAAGTCAGGATATTGTTGATGTAGCTAAGTATTTGATTGATACAAATCAAACAATGTCTGATTTTACAGTGAAAGAGCTTTGTAGCCATTTTACTGACAATCCTAGAACCATGGAGCAAAGGATAAGAAGAACTGCTACTGTTGGACTCATCAATCTTGCAAATCTTGGAATAGAGGACAATATAAATGAAATATTTGTTGAATATTCCAATGGACTATACAATTTTGAACAAGTAAAAATAGAAATGGATTTTATAAGGGGTAAAACTAAAAAAAGAGGTAAAGTAAATATAAAAAAATTCATAGATGGGATAGTCTATTATGGCAAAAGACTATAAATTAGGAAAGTTAGATAGGAAAAATTCTTATCTAACTTTTTTGTTGTCAAAAACATCACAAAAAACAATAAAATTTTTTTACAGTTTGAAACTTTTTGAAACTATTCGAAGGGCATAAATTATACTTATTAAAACAACTATTAAGTATAATGGGGGGTTAAAACATGTACCAATTTAAGGAGATAGTTAATTTGGCCAATACAGTGTTATGGGACTATGTATTAATATTTGCACTTATAGGTATTGGAATTTTTATGACCATAAAACTTAAGTTTCTACAGTTCACTAGAGTATTCCCAGCGTTAAAGAAAATGATTGTAGATATAGTCAATAAAAAACAAGTAGAAGAAGGGAAAATGTCGCCTTTTCAAGCCTTATCAACAGCGGTAGCAGCTCAAGTTGGAACAGGCAATATAGTAGGTGTAGCTACAGCTATAGCATCAGGTGGGCCAGGAGCTGCATTTTGGATGATAGTATCTGCGTTTTTTGGAATGGCTACAATATTTAGCGAATCAGTTTTAGCACAAAAATATAGAGAAGTCAAAGAAGGAGAAGTAACAGGAGGACCTGCATACTATATAAAAAATGGGCTGAAATCTAAAGGATTGGCTATGTTTTTTGCTACAACATGTATTATTGCATTAGGTATAGTTGGTATCATGGTTCAATCAAATTCAGTAGCAGGATCAGTAAGCAATGCTTTTGGAATACCAGCATATATTGTCACTATAGTACTTGCAATAGTAGTATTTCGTATATTGGTAGGAGGGATGGGAAGAATAGCATCCTTTTCAGAAAAGGTAGTACCAGTTATGGCGGGTCTATATATTCTAGGAAGTATAGTGATAATAATTATGAACATCGGCAATTTCGTTCCGGCAATTAAAAGTATTTTTGTAGGAGCATTTTCACCAAAGGCAATTGGTGGTGGAGCACTAGGTATTACAATTCAACAAACCATAAGATTTGGACTAGCAAGAGGACTTTTTTCAAACGAAGCTGGTATGGGTTCAACACCTCATTCCCATGCAGTTGCAGATGTTTCACATCCTGCTGAACAAGGTTTTGTTGCTATGATAGGTGTATTTATATCAACATTTTTGATTTGTTTATCAACAGTTATGGTCAATATTGCATCAGGAGCATACAATCCAAATATATCAGCAGCTGAAATGACCAAGGGAGCAACTGTCATGACACAAAATGGTTTTGCATCTCAATTTGGTTCATTTGGTGGAATGTTCTTATCAATATGTCTATCATTCTTTGCACTAACTACAATAGTAGGGTGGTATTTCTTTGCTGAAGCAAATGTTAAATTTGTTTTTAACTCCAAACCGGCAACTGTAAATACTTTTAAAGCTATTGCTATAACAGCTTTAGTAGTAGGGACTATGATAGATGCTACTTTTGCATGGCAATTGGCGGATTTGTTTATGGGACTAATGGCTCTTCCAAATATCATAGCACTATTTTTCCTATCAAAAGATGTAAAAGAAATACTTGCTGACTATGATTCATGTGTAGAAAAAGGCAATATTTATTGGGAATATGAATATCAAGATATTGAAGAAGAAAAGACTAGAAAAGGTTCAATACTAAGAAGAGGTTTAAGTACTACAACACTTAAGTAAAAAAATCACGGGAATGTTTCAAATACATTCCCGTGATTTTTTTAATTTCACATAAGTTCTAGCTCTACAACTGTGTCAATATTATCAGGTAGTGGGTATGTAAGCTGTTCAGGACTACCAAAATTAAAAAAGATGTAATCTTCAAAATCTAAAGTATTCCATGGGTTTATTATTCTTATTTCTGAACTATCAGATAAAAGTCTGACTTTTTCCACTTTATCTTTTAAACCTGAAAGTCCTATTGGACCTATACTTGGTTCAAATATATGGGCATAGAGATTGTTTTTATTTTGAGTATAATATCCCCATTCAGGTTTTGGAAGCTCTGACTTGCCACAATTGTAAATACTCTCTCCATTGTTTTTCATCCAAATTCCTATTTCTTTCAAGATATTTAAAGATTCAACAGGAAATTCTCCCTTTGCATTTGGTCCAATATTTAGTAGTAGATTCCCGTTTTTGCTGACACATTCTACCAATTTTCGAATTATCATTTTAGCAGATTTATAATTCTTGTCAGTTGAACAATATCCCCAATGATTGTTCATTGTGATACATGCTTCCCAAGGGATTGAATTGCCATTTTCATCAACTATACCTTCAGGAGGAATTATCTGTTCAGGGGAAGCAAAATCGCCTGCAAAAAAACTTGGATTACTTGTTCTAATGCTACCTGCATTTTCTCCACTAGCTTCTAGTCTATTGTCAATGATCACATCAGGCTGCAAAGTTCTCACCATATTGATAAGTTCTGTGGCTTTCCACTTTTCACCAGACATATCATCATAAGAAAAGTCAAACCAAAGGATGTCAATCTTTCCATAATTGGTGCATAGTTCACGAACCTGTCCATGCATATATTCAAGATATCTTTGAAAATCATGCTGGACATTTTTATAAGAAACATTTTCTCTCATGGGATGATGTCTATCATTATAATGAGGAAAATCAGCATGATACCAGTCAATAGTAGAATAATAAAGACCAACCTTCAAACCTTCTTCACGAAATGCCTCAACATATTCTCTTATCAAATCTCTTTTTGCTTTTGTATTCGTTGATTTATATTCTGTAAATTTGCTATCAAAAAGGCAAAAACCATCATGATGTTTTGCTGTCATAACTGCATATTTCATTCCAGCTTCTTTTGCAGCACGAGCCCAAGATTTTGGGTCATAGTTAATAGGATTGAACTCATCAAAATATATCTGATAATCCTCTTTAGACATTTTTTCATTGCTTCTTATCCATTCACCTCTTGCGGGTATTGAATAAAGTCCAAAATGAATAAACATCCCAAATCTGTCTTTCAAAAACCACTGGGTTCTTTTAGTTCTTTCTTCTACAAGATTCATTTTTCACACCCCCAAAGTTGTTAGTATAAATTATATTATATCATGAGGTGGAATGTGGTGGCATGGGGACGTTTTGTTTGCCACTATTGTATAATCGCACGAAAGTATCACTCGGTGTTTATCAAATTCCAATATATATTTATCGTTTTATAATAAATATATATTGGAATACATAATATATTGTAGTATAATTAATGCGAGGTGATATTATGAAACAAACGGAATTGGTAAAATGGTTAAAGATCATAATTGTCTTTGCAGCTTTGCTGGGCTTGTTTTTATGCTTTGTTCTTGCCCCAAATATAGGGAAAGATACTGCGGCTATGTATCCTGAAGTGGATTATATGTTTTGGCCTTGCTTGATTTTCATCTGGATTACTGCAATACCATTTTACATTGCTCTTTATAAAGGATGGTTGATGTGCAAAGAAATTTCAAAGGACAATTCATTTTGCCTAGATAATGCTAAACGCTTAAAAGATATAGGTAAACTAGCTTTGTTTGAGTCTATATTTTATTTTGTAGGAATGATTATTTTACTTAATATGAATTTGTTACATCCTAGTATTTTTTTTATGATGGTGTTTATTATTTTTGTTGGTATTTCAATTGGGATTGTTTCTTTTGCACTTTCTCATCTTGTTGAGAAGGCAAGTGAATTGAAAGATGAAAATGATTTGACGATATGAGGTGTGAAAATGGCGATTATAGTAAATTTAGATGTCATGTTGGCTAAAAGAAAAATGAGCGTAACTGAATTATCGGAACAGGTGGGAATCACAATGTCAAATATCTCTATTTTAAAAAATGGAAAAGCAAAAGCAATTCGATTTTCTACTCTAGAGAAGATATGTGAAACACTGGATTGCCAGCCAGGTGATATTTTAGAATATTCAAAAGAAGAAAAGTAAAAAAACAGTGTGGAAAATATCGTAGGGGGACCTTTGGTCTCCAATTTATTTTAGGAGATGGTATAATATGAAGAAAAAGATTGCTTATATGTTTCTACTTATGATTCTTATGTGCTCTTTAACAGGTTGTTTTTTATGGTCTATCAACAGAGAAATTTCAATTTTTTTAGGAATTAGCATACCTGGAAATTTAGAAATAGAATATGAGGACACTCATGGAGGATTTCATGGAGATGGAATTACTTTGGCAAGGGCTCAACTTGAGGGAAAAGATGCTGAAAAGATTCTAAAAGAGATTAAAGATAATGATAATTGGAAAAGCTTACCTCTTCCTAAAAATATTGAACTTGTCATGTATGGTGGGGAAAAAGATTCTATGATGTATGAGTCTGATTTAGCTGAAAAACTAGATATGCCTAAAATTCAGAATGGGTACTGGATATTTATTGATAGATACAATAATGAAAAAAGGGTCACTGATGGTGAAGAATTGTTCCCTAGATATTCTGCAAATTATACTGTAGGAATTTATGATGCTGAAAGTAATATTTTGTATTATTGCAAATACGATAGTTGAGCACTGATATTTTAGAAATTAGTGGCAAGGGGACGTTTTGTTTGCCACCTACGATTATACGATTATATGGCTTTATCTATGGCTTCTGAAACAGCTAATGAAGATATTCAATAGGAAAACTAAAAAGTCAAAAAGGCATAAAAACATATAATAGAAACAGTATATATTGATTAAAACATAAAAAAACAAGAAAATTGATGTTTATTTATTTGAAAATGGTGTATACTTATATAACAAAGAAGTAGTATATAAGGGGAGATATTTATGGATTACTTTTATAAAATGTACTATAATATAGGTTCTATTGAAGATAGAAATAAAATTGCAATAAATAGGTACAACTATGATAGTGCTATAAAAACTGGATTAAAAATTAAACCCATTGATCAACCTAAAATTTTTGAGCTTTTTTATGTTCCAACAAATAATACTATTAATTTAATTGAGAAAGTAATGTCATATGATAAGGAATTGGATGAAAAATTTGATATACTTCCAGGAGTTGCAAAGAAAAAATTTATGATAGAAATAATTGCAGATGAACTTTACAGTACAAATGAACTAGAAGGAGTAAAAAGCTCTAGAAAGGAAATTGCTGAGAGTACAAAGTTTATAATGTCAAATAAAAAACCTAAAAATAAAAGGTTTCATAGTATGATAGCATCTTATTTAGAGTTAATAAATGAAAATTTAGAGTATCCAAAATCTGCAGGAGATTATAGGAAAATATATGACAATATAACAAGTGGAGAGATAAAAGAAGGAGAGATTCCAGACGGTAAGATATTTAGAAAGGATATCAATTATGTATATAAAAATGGAAAACAAATACATAGGGGAGTGTATCCGGAAAGTTCAATAATAGAAAAAATTGAAGACTTAATTAAATTTATGAATAAAAAAGATGATGAGTTAAATTACCTTTTAAGGATTGCAATAGGTCATTGTTATTTTGGCTATATACATCCATTCTACGATGGGAATGGAAGGACTGGAAGGTTTATAAGCAGCCTATATTTGAGGGAAAAGTTTTCTTTAATGACAACATTATTATTATCACGTGGATGCAATATAAATAGAACTGAATATTTAAGAATATTTGATGTAACAAATAAAATTGTATCGAGTGGAGAATTAAATTATTTTGTAGATAAATTTTTAGAAACTATTATAGCAGGTCAAGAAGATTTATTAACTAGATTAAATGAAAAAATATATTTACTTGATATGGCTTATGAAAAAATTCAAAATGATGAAAACATAGAAACGGAAGAGGAATTAGACGTGATGTTTGCATTGATACAGGATCATTATTTTAGTCTAGATAGTAAAGGCATGACCGTTAAGGATATGGTTGAAGTTTTACAAAATTCCACAGTAACTGTAAGAAAAAAATTGAAAGCTATGGAGGGAAAAGGATTAATTAAAAGAATTAAGTCAAATCCATTAGTCTATATTCTTCCTGACGAGTATTTGGAAAATGAATAAGATAATTGAAATGGATAGAAATTTTAGGACTAAAATTCAATAAAATAATATACATATTCGATTGGGGAGCAGCTGGAAGTTTTGAAGATATTGTTGCTGAAGCATTGAAAAAATATATTATATGATGATAAATTATATATTGATATTCCAATGTTGTAGGGCAGGATATTGGCTGTAAAAAGGAAAAGATTATATAGACAAGAAGGAGTGACTGAACAAATGAGTAAATATAAAGGTATTATTTTTGATTTAGATGGGACATTGCTAAATACAATTGAAGATATAGGGGATAGTATGAATGGAGTCCTTGAAACATTTAACCTACCTATCTATTCTTATGAAGAATATAAGAAAAAAATAGGAGGAGGATTTAGAAAGTTAACATTAAATAGCTTTCCAGAAAAAATTGATGAAGAGACAATTGACAAAGCTCTAGACATGCTTTATAAAAACTATGATAGAAGATATCTCAACAAGACTAGACCATATGAATCAATTGATAATCTATTGAATTCATTAGTTGAGGAGGGTATAAAGCTAGGTGTTAATTCAAATAAAAAGGATGAATATACCAAGAGTTTAATTGAAAAATTTTTTAAAACTATACCATTTGTTAAAGTCTACGGTGAGAGAAATGGAATTCCAAATAAGCCAGATCCCGCTACAGCTTTAGAAATTGCACAGCTCATGAATCTTAATCCAGAAGAAGTATTGTTTATAGGAGATTCAAATACAGATATTGTGACAGCAAAAAATGCACATATGGATAGTGTAGGAGTACTATGGGGATTTAGAAATCGTGAGGAACTATGCAAATATGGTGCAAGCTATATAGTTTCAAATTGTGAAGAAATTTTATATATAGTAGAGGGTGGCAAGGGGACGTTTTGATTGCCACCTTTTATTTATCTATGATATGCCAGTTTTGGCATTGGTATATATTTTAGGTGACATGTATTGATATGTAGGAGGAAAAAGCAAATTTTTGTAGAAGTATAAAATATTATACAATAATGGTGGCATAGGGACACTCTGATTGCCGCATATATGATACTTATTATTTTGAAAAAGAGGGCGATTAGGATGCAAGCAGGTCCAATGAAATGATTAGCATTACTAAAAGAAAATAAAAGTACATTTAACATTCCAGTATATCAAAGAAATTATGAATGGAGTAAGGAGCGGGTAGAACAATTTTTTAGAGATATTGAAGGGATAATAAGAGATGATTTTAATAATGGCCACTTTTTAGGAACTATTGTTTTTGTTTCTAATGAAAGACAAGGGTTAATGATGGAAAGGATAATTATTGATGGACAGCAGAGGATTACCACCACTGTATTATTATTAAAAGCTATACATGATTCACTAGATGAAAATGACAATGAAGAAATGAGTCACAAAGAGGAAATTTATGAGACATATATTATAAATAAATATGTAGATGAAAAATATAAATTAAAATTAAAACCAGTAGAGGAAGATATGAAAGCTTATACAGATTTAATTGAATCTACTCTTAGTAATGGGAACTCTAAGATATATACAAATTATCAGATATTGATGAATCTAATATCTAATTCAGATTATACAACGCGACAGATTTATGACGCATTATCATTAGTACAAATAGTATATATATCATTAGACAAAAATTCTAGGTCGGAAAATCCACAGTTAATTTTTGAAAGCTTAAACTCTACTGGTCTATCATTAACTGAAGCTGATCTTATAAGAAACTTTATACTTATGGGGTTAGAATATGAGGAACAAATAGAATTTTATAGAAAATATTGGCTTAATATAGAGAAACTTTTACCTAATGCAAGGATTTCTGAATTTGTACGAGACTTTTTAACAATGAAAACAGGCTATACTCCCAATAAAAATAAAGTGTATGCAACATTTAAAAAATACTATATTAGAAATAACTATACTAGTGAAGAAATATTAAAGGACTTACTAAGATATTCCCAATATTATCATTGGTTTATTAATTCTGAATCTGGAACCAATGACATAGATGAATGGCTATGGGAGCTAGAATATATGAAATCTACTGTAGTATATCCATACTTATTAGAATTATTTGATGATTATTTTGAGAAGAAAATTATTTCTAAGGATGAACTACTAGGAACAATGAGCATTATAAATTCATATCTCTATAGGAGAACTATTTGTAATATTCCTACTAATGCATTAAATAAAGTTTTTGCTTCTATGGCTAAAAGTGTAGATGATTTAAGAAAACAGGGAAAATCTCATATTGAAGCTGTTACAGATTTTTTAATGAGCAAAGCTGGGAGTTCGATTTTTCCAAGAGATGCTCAATTCAAAAAAAGTTTTGTTGAACTAGATATATATAACAGGGGAAATAAATTAGCGTTATTTACTTTATACAATATTGAAAAACATCAGCATAAAGAAATTGTAGAATTTGATCAATTAACAGTAGAACATATTATGCCACAAACCTTAACCCCTAAATGGAACATTGATTTAGGAAAGGATGGAGATGAGGTTCATAAATTATATAAGGATACTATTGGAAACTTAACAATTACAAAATATAATTCGGAAATATCAAACAAAAGCTTTGAGGACAAAAAAGATATTTATTCGAATTCAAACATTAAATTGACAAGAGATATTACAAATTTTGAAAAATGGAATAAAAATAGCATTATAGGTAGAGCAAATAGTTTATTTGAAAGAGCAAATGAAATTTGGGAACTTCCAGTAGACGATTATATAAATGTAACACAGGAAAATTTAATTACAGGTGAAGAGTATTCAATAATGGATAATGTAGATGTTACAGGATATAAGCCTACGGCATTGATTATAGATAATGATAGAATTCCCATTTCATCATGGAAGGACATGTTAGTTGAAATGTGTGATTTTTTATTAAATTTTGATAGAGAATTGTTTTATTCTTTATTAGATAATAAAAACTTTAGAAAATTAATTTCTAGGAATGCTGATGATATAAGGAAAGAAGAACAGTTGGCAGAAGGCTTATATCTAGAAACAAATTTAAATGCAAATGATATTTTAAATTATGTCAGACTGTTAACTACAGAATTTGATATGGAAGAATTCATTGATTTTACTGTAAGATACTAATGTATTATATGATGATTTTTTAGTTACACGATTAGAATCATGAAAGGGCTGAATAAATTCAGAAAAATAAAGACAACAAAAATTGTTAATGATATAATAAAGGTTAAAGTGGACCATTTGAGAGGACGTGATGGTAATATATGCTAGAATATACTTCTGTATTGAAGTCTAGACCTTTTTTATATCTTGAACTTAAAAAGGCAGCACAGCTGAAAATACAAGGACTAGACGAAAAAGAAATAAAATATAAAGCTATAGAAGAAAATATATTTGCTGTTAACACAGAAACCAGAAAAAAAGAAATTGCTTCAACAGTTATCAATAGAATAGAAGAATTAGACATGTATATATTGGATAAAATTGTTAATGGAAGTTTACAAACAAGTAAACAATTGGCTTTATATAGTATTTTAAAAACTGACAGATTGTTCTTTGAGTTTATGAAAGAAGTCTACAGAGAAAAAATACTACTAAAAGATTCTATCATAACCGATAAAAATTTTAATATTTTTTTTAGGAGAAAGGCTGAACAGAGCGAACAAATAGCAAATTGGAAAGATTATACACTTTACAAATTAAAACAAGTTTATAAGAGAGTTTTATCTGAAGCAGGATTTATCAAAAATTCAAAGAAAGAAATTGAAATTATACCTCAAATAATGGAGGCTGAAGTGATTGAATATTTAAAAGATAAAGGAGATATATTGTATCTAGAAGTGATGTTAGGAGAGATATAGATGGAAATTTATGAAAGACTGGACAAAATCCTTCCAAGGGTGCAGGAGAAACGATTTAGAGAAAATAAAGGTTTGGGAAATGAAATAGGTTTTTACATATTTGATTATGATCCATCAGACGAATTAATTGTTAGGGATCATATCAAATTTTTAAAGCAAAAAATAAACAATGAAGATTTAGAGATTAAAATCAAGGAATTTGATTTATATGAGATTATTTTAGAAATATTAGAGGACAAGGGTTATCTTAACAAGGTTTTTGAAATGGAAAAACAAAGGGGAACAGAATATGTTATAAATGCCATAAAAAAGACTTTAAGACTTACTCAAAAGAATGATTTAGTTGTTGAATATATAAGAAACCGAGTTAACGATAATGATATAGTTTTTTTAACAGGAGTAGGTAAAGCATGGCCTATTATTAGATCTCACACTGTTTTAAATACTTTACATGCTCCAATAGATGATGTTCCTCTAGTTATGTTTTTTCCAGGAATATATGACGGATTGGAACTCAAATTGTTTGGAGAAATAAAAGATGACAACTATTATAGGGCTTTTAAATTAATTGATAGATAAAGGGGGGAATGGCGCTATGGAACTTAGAAAATTGTTCTATAAAGAAATTGATAGGGAAATCAAAGGTGTTATTAAAATTGGACAAGAAGATGACAAAAATGTTTATCAAGAACTGGAAGAATACATAGTTACTAGGGAATTATCTAAGCATTTTAGTGAATTTTTCGAGGCTTATGAAAAAGGGCTCAACAATTATACGGATAAAATGGGAGTTTGGATTTCAGGCTTCTTCGGAAGTGGTAAGTCTCACTTCTTGAAGATACTTTCATATCTGTTGGAAAACAAAGAGGTCAGGGGAAAAAAAGCGATTTCATATTTTGATGACAAGTTAGAAGACCCTATGGTGCTGGCAGACATGAAGATAGCAGGGGATACAAGTGCTGATGTAATTTTATTTAATATAGATTCAAAATCAGATTCGAATTCTAAAACAAATAAAGATGCTATAGTCAAAGTTTTCATGAAAGTATTCAATGAAATGCAAGGTTTATGTGCTGCATTGCCTTGGGTTGCAGAATTAGAGAGACAGCTACTAAAAGATGGTACATATGAAGCCTTTAAATCTAAATTTGAAGAATTGTCAGGTAATAAATGGACTGATGCGAGAGAAGATTTCTATTTTGAAGAAGACAACATTGTAAAAGCCTTAGCAGAAACAACCAAAATGAGTAGGGATGCTGCAAGAAGTTGGTACAACAAGGCAGAAGAAAACTATTCTTTAAGTATAGAAAAATTTGCAATGATGGTTCAAGAATACATAGAATCCAAGGGTAATAATCACCATGTGGTTTTTTTGGTAGATGAAATTGGACAATATATTGGCGATGATGTAGGTCTTATGTTGAATCTTCAAACATTGGTAGAAGATTTAGGGACTTATTGTGGAGGAAGAGCATGGGTCATAGTTACATCCCAACAAGATATTGACTCTATTACAAAGGTGAAAGGAAATGATTTCTCCAAAATACAAGGTAGATTCAACACTAGACTTAATTTATCTTCTGCGAACGTAGACGAAGTAATTAAGGGAAGGATACTTCGCAAAAATGATGTTGCTATAGATACATTAAAACTCCTATATCAAGATAAAGAAGCTATACTAAAAAACCTAATTACTTTTTCTTCAGATACAGCTGAAATGAAAACATACAGAACTGAAGAAGATTTCATAGATGTATATCCTTTCATACCATATCAATTTAATCTATTGCAATCTGTGTTTACAGGGGTAAGACTCCATGGGGCTAGTGGCAAACACTTATCTGAAGGAGAAAGATCCTTACTTAGTGCTTTCCAGGAGTCGGCAGTTATGTATGCAGATGAAAAAATAGGTACACTTATACCATTTTCAGCTTTTTATGACACAATAGAGGCATTTTTGGATTCAAATATTAGAACGGTAATCATCCACGCAGAGGATAATGCCAATTTAAATAAAGAAGATATAGAAGTGCTAAAAGTATTATTCATGATTAAATATGTGAAAGAAATGCCTTCAAATATCGAAAATATAGCTACTTTAATGGTAAGTCATATTGATGATGATAAAATAGAACTTAAAAAGAAAATAGAGGAATCTTTAAAAAGACTGATAAAAGAAACATTGATTCAGAAAAATGGAGATGAATATATATTTCTTACCCATGAAGAACAGGATGTAAATAAAGAAATACACAATATTCCTATTGATATGAGCGAAACCATATTAAAAATTGGAGAGGAAATATTTGAGGGAATTTATAATGAAAAGAAATATAGATACAATTTTAGATATCATTTCGAATTTAATAAAATAATAGACGATAGGTTTTTGTCACCCCAAAAGAGTGAAATGGGGCTAAAAGTTATTACCCCTTATTATGATACAGGTATAGAATTAACAGATCAAGAGTTGAAGATGATGTCTACTAGGGAAAACAATTTAATTATGAAACTTCCTATGGATACTACGTTTTTGGAAGAAATGGAAGAAGTATTAAAGATTCAGACTTACTTGTTAAGAAAAGGTGGGGTATCATCTACCTCTGAAATAGAGGAAATAAAGATTAGAAAATCCAGAGAAGTTGCAGAAAGAAAAGAAAGAATAAGGACTCTGTTAATTGAAGCATTAAAGTCAGCAGATTTATATGCCAATGCACAAAAATTAGATATAAAGGCTAAAAATCCTGTGGAAAGAATCAATGAAGGGTTCAAATACCTTATAGAGAGTATGTACAACAAGTTAAACTATATAACGACTTTTGTAGAAAATCATAAAGATTTAAATGATATTTTATTAGAAGATAATATACAATTAAAACTTACAGATGATGTGCCCAATAAATTGGCAATGGATGAGATTGACGGATATATCGAGAGGAATACGGATAGAAATGTCCCTATGACTATTAAATCTATTATAAGCTTATATTCAAAACAACCCTATGGATGGAAGGATTTAGATATTGTAGGAATTGTTTTAAGATTGTTTAAGGGTCAAGAGATTAAATTGCAAATGGGAAATGAGTATTTAAACACATCAGATAAGGATCTCATTAACTATTTGACTAAGAGAGACTACCAAGAGAGATTGATGGTGAAAAAGAGAACTAGAACTCCTGCAAAGTATATAAACAATGCTAGAAATCTAGCTAAAGAAGTATTTAATTTCTCTGCAATGCCTAGTGATGAAGATGGATTAATGGAAAGATTTAAGAAGTTGTGTGATGATGAATTGAAAACGAGAAATACAGATACCAATGATTATGGAATCTATTTTTTACTAGAAGAATATAAAAACAATAACTTCTACCCTGGGAAAGAAGTGCTGGAAAGAGGACAAAAATTATTTGAAGAAATTTCAAATATAAAAGATGCCAAGGAATTCTATGAAAGATTATATGAATTGCAGGATGATTTGTTAGAATATGAGGAAGCTGTTTTTGATGTGAAGAAATTTTTCAAGAATCAAAAAGAGCAGTTTGATAAAGCTGTTCACAAGTTAGAGATTTATGAGAATAATAAAACCTATATAGTAGATAAGGATACTATCAAAATTGTAGATGAAATTCAGAGCATAGTAAAATTAAAAGAACCCTATTCTCAAATTCATAGATTGCCAAATTTAATTGATGAATTTGTAAGTAAGTTTACCGAGTTACTAGAGGAAGAATGTAAGCCTGTAAGAACTGTTATTGAAAGTGATTTAAAAATAGTATTAAAAGAATTGGAACTATACGATTTTGACGAAGAATTAAGAAATAATTTTGAAGCAAGATTTAACAATCTACTAAACCGCTTGGATAGTGCCAACAACTTTTATGAAGCTATTGCTATGAAAGAAGAATCAGATAGATTAAAGATTCGTTCATTTGATGAAATTGAAAAAGAAAAGGCGAAGAGAAAATCTAAGGCTGAACCAACAGCACCAGAAGTATTTCACGATGATCCTGAACAGGGATATAGTCCAAAAGTAGTCAAAAATGTCAGTATAGCAAATATACTTCATGGTGCGAAAGTCATTGAGACAGAAGAAGATATAGAAGAAGTAGTTGATCAAATACGAAGTAAATTAAAAGAGCAACTTAGCGAAGATACGAAATTGAAATTAATCTGATTTGGGGGAAATGAATATGAATAAATCTGCTATAAAGAATTTTGCTGTAAGAGCAAGAAATAATTTAATAGAAGATATAACCCAAAAAGCTTATGAATTAGGGATTACAAAGGATGAAATAAAAGATACAGAGACTTTTGAAGGTGGATTTAAAATCAAAGGGATAGAAAATGGCAAAATCTATAAAAAATATGAAATAAAACAGAGAGAAAAGCTAGTTTCCAATATAAAGGCAAAGGGATTTGAGCAAGTCATAGAAGAAGTAGCTTATACATGGTTCAATAGATTTATTGCCCTACGTTTTATGGAAGTCAATGATTACCTTCCAACGGGGGTTAGGGTATTATCTTCTATAGAAGAAGGGAAAACAGAACCAGACATCATAAAAGAAGCCTTAAATATTGATTTGGATATAAATCGTGAAATTGTTTATAGGCTTATAGATGAAAATGATACAGAGGATTTATATAAATATGTCTTGATTAAACAATGTAATCAACTAGGGCAAATCATGCCTATGGTTTTTGAAGAAATATCTGATTATACAGAGCTGTTATTGCCAGACAATTTATTGGCAGAAGGTTCTGTAATCAGGGATTTAGTAGAATCTATAGATGAAGAAGACTATAAGGACCAAGTTGAAATAATTGGTTGGCTATATCAATACTATATTTCTGAAAAGAAAGATGAAGTGTTTGCTGACTTAAAGAAAAATAAAAAGATTACAAAAGCAAATATACCTGCTGCAACACAATTATTTACTCCTAAATGGATTGTTAAATACATGGTAGAAAATTCTTTAGGGAGATTGTGGCTTGAGTCTCATCCAGATGAAGAATTACAGGCAAAGTGGAAGTATTATTTAGAAGAAGCAGAACAAGACCCAGAAGTACAAAAAAAACTTGATGAACTGAAAGACCCAAATTTAAATCCTGAAGATATAAAGGTGCTAGATCCAGCTATGGGAAGTGGGCATATACTTGTCTATGCCTTTGACGTTCTTTATGATATATATTTAAAAGCTAATTATTCTGAAAGGGATATACCAAAGCTAATATTGGAGAAAAATTTATATGGACTTGATATAGATGATAGAGCAGGACAACTAGCATCATTTGCCCTCATGATGAAAGCAAGGAGCAAGAATAGAAGAATTTTTAGAAGAAAGATAGAGCTAAATCTTTGTTCAATACAAGAAAGCAATGGTATTCCAAAGGAAGCCATAGAGTATTTCTGTAGGGGAGACCTTTGGTCTCCAGAAACAACAAAAGATGTTAAGTGTTTAATTGAAGTTTTTCATGATGCCAAAGAATATGGTTCTATATTGGATGTAAAGAATATTGACTTTGATACCATTGAAAGAAGGTTAGAGGAGATAAGGAATGGAGATACAATTGATTTATTTCAATTGCAGTATAGAGAAGTAATATTGGAAAACCTACCTCCACTTGTGAAACAGGGGAGGATAATGAGTGAGAAGTATGATGTAGTATGTACCAATCCACCTTATATGGGAAGCGGGGGAATGAATAAAAGATTAAAGAAATATATAAATAAAAATTATAAAGATGCGTGTAAAGACTTGAGTACCGTGTTTATGGAATGTTCAATTGCATTTTTAAAAAGTGATGGATTATTATCTATGATAAATATTCCGACATGGATGTTTTTATTTTCTTATAGAAACATCAGAAAAAAAATCATAAATAAAAATACAATTATTAATCTATTACATTTGGGAAGAGGTGTATTCGGTTCTGATTTTGGAACAGTTGCATTCATTATAAATAAGAGACAAATTACACAGTACAAAGGGTATTATAAGAGATTTTTTATAGAGCATGTTAAAGTAGATAGTTTAGAAGAAAAAAGAAATAAGTTTTTCACTGATAGTGGAATCTATTTTACAAAACAAGAAAAATTTGGAAAAATAATAGGAGTACCAATAGCTTACTGGATAAATGAGTCATATATAAATGTTTTTGAAACAAATAAAAAATTAAAGGATTATGCAATTTTATTTGAAGGGCTTAAGACGAGAGATAATGGTCGTTTTTTGAGACTATGGCATGAGGTTGAATATGATAAGTTTTGTAATTGGAAACCATATAATAAAGGCGGAGAATTTAGACGATGGTATGGCAATAATAACTATATAATTAAGTGGCATGATGATGGCAAGGATATAAAAGCATTCAAAAAATCTAGTGGGGCTAACTTTATGAATTATTTTGAGGATACAGTTACATGGTCATCAGTTACTAGTTATAAATTTTCTACTAGATATATAGAAAGTTCTATATTTGGTGGAGGAGGTTCTGGAATAGTTGGTTTTCAGAATGTTGATTTCAAATATATTCTTGGACTATTAAATACAAATGTTGTAAATGAAATATTAAATATATTTGGAACTGCTCTTAATTATGAAGTAGGTATTGTTGGAGAAATTCCAATAGTTATAAATCAAGAATGTGAAAAAAGAGTCAAAAGCATTGTAGAAAAAAATATAGAAATATCTCGACAAGACTGGGATTCATTTGAAACTTCATGGGATTTTAAGATTCACCCATTATTGAATAAAGAATTTAACTTTATGTATCTTGACTTGACAACTGGGTTACCAAATAAAACCATAAAAAGTGCATATGAAATATGGGAATACTTTTCTGAATCACAATTTGCCAAACTCAAAGCAAACGAAGAGGAACTAAATCGTATTTTCATTGATATCTATGGACTTCAAGATGAACTTACCCCAGAAGTTGAAGACAAAGATATAACCATCAGTAAAGCAGATAGGGAAAGAGATATTAAATCCTTCATTTCTTACGCAGTAGGCTGTATGTTTGGGCGATATTCTTTAGATGAAGAAGGTTTAATATATGCTGGAGGAGAATTTGATATAAATAAATACAAAACGTTTATCCCTACTAAAGATAATGTCCTCGTTATAGCAGATGATGATTATTTTGAAGATGATATTGTCAATAGATTTGTAGAATTTGTCAAGGTAACCTTTGGTGAAGAAACATTGGAAGAAAATCTTGATTACATTTCTGAAACATTAGGAAATAAAGCAAATGAAACTTCAAGACAGACTATTAGGAGATATTTCTTGAAGGATTTCTACAATGACCATGTCAAGACTTATAAGAAACGACCTATTTATTGGCTGTTTGATAGCGGAAAGCAAAATGGATTTAAGGCTCTTATTTATATGCATCGTTATGATGTATCAACTGTGGCAAGAGTTCGAACGGATTATCTTCATAAATTGCAAAAGAAATATGAAGCAGAAGTAAAAAGATTGGATATCCTCATAAATTCAGATTTATCTGCAAGAGAAAAAGCTACTGCGAAGAAGAAAAAAGATAGTGTAGGTAAACAAATACTAGAATGTATTGCTTATGATCAAGTGATAGCCCATGTGGCAAATCAGAAAATAGAAATTGATTTAGATGATGGCGTAGCAGTTAATTATGGGAAATTTCAAGGAGTTCAAATTCCTCAAGGAGAAGGGAAAAAGCCATTAAAAGCCGATTTATTGGCTAAAATATAAATTGGAGGTGATATTGTGAGGTATATAGAAGATTTATATATAAAAAGGTTTAGAGGGATTAAAGATTTGGAATTATCTGACCTGGGGGAAGTAAACATTTTGCTTGGGAAGAATAATTCTGGGAAAACATCTGTATTAGAAGCTATAGAGATTATTGAAAACCCATTGGACGAAGGCAGTATTATTCGTGTCGGGAAAAAAAGAGAATTATTCAACAATCAAAGCTCATCTTATAATATTTTTAGAAATATGTTAAACAAGCACTCCAATAGTATTGAAATTAATGGGACTATAAAAGAAAAACAATTTGAAATGAGTATTAAAGGCAAAGAAATTTCTGTAATCAGCGAAGCTTCATATTCTCCTATTGTTAAAGGCTTTGAAGGAAAAGCAAAAGTTAATTTTGGACAAATACATTACGAAGAAGATTTTAAGATTTTACAAACTGATAAAAGCTTTGTCGTAGATGACAAGTTGAATTTATTACCTATAGTCCATATTGCGCCAATTGATCACTTGCTAGAGAATAGTTCAAATGAAGTTATAAAAAAGGGGAAAAAGAAAGAGTTAATACAATTGCTAAGTATATTTGATAAAGACATAATTGGATTAGAAATGGTTGAGGAAAATAATAAAACTGTACCATATATAGAACATAAAAAATTAGGGTTGATGCCACTATCTACTTATGGAGATGGTTTAAAAAGGGTACTTTTATTGGGTTCATCCATTATTAAAGCTGAAAAAGGGGTTTTGTTAATAGATGAAGTAGAAACTGCTATTCATATAGATGCTTTTGTGGATGTGTTTAAATGGTTTATAAAAGCTTGCGAAAAATATAATGTTCAAGTATTTATGACTACCCATAGCATAGAAGTTATTGATTCTATATTGGAAATCCAAGATACTGAGGAAAATGTAGATTTTTTCAGAGAGTCTTTAAGAGTGATTACGATTAAAAATAGCATTGATGAAAATAAAACTGTAGTAAGAAATTTAGATGGATTTAAAGCTCATGAAGCACGAGAAGACTTCGGATTGGAGTTGAGATAATGAAGAGTATATTATTGTGCGAAGGTCAATCAGATGCTATTTTAATTAGCTATTATTTAAATAGAGTTAAAGGATGGACTTTTTACGGCAAAAAAGATAAGCGAAAAAACATTATTCCTATAAGAAATAAGGAAAATGAAGAAGCAAATTGGTATGTCTTAAGGGATGATTTACTAGTTATATGGGGTATTGGAGGAAAAGATAACTTTAAATATGCCATTGAACAGGTTTTAAAAATAAACAAAGTGGCAAATAAAGAAGATGTATTTAATAAAATAATTGTATTAAGAGATAGAGATAATTTCGAAAATGACATTGATATACTTAATGAATTAAATAACTATTTTAATGGAGTTAATCTAGAAAATAATCAATGGAAAGAAAAATTGTTTGTTAATGAGTCTCAAGAAACTATAAGTGTAAACATATTGCCTATTATTATTCCTTTTGATAAAAAAGGAGCATTAGAAACATTTATACTAGATGCTATTTGTGAAATGGGGGAAGAAGAAAGCTATATAGTAAATAAGAGCAAAGAATTTATTTCGATTTTTAACCTAGAAAACTATCTAAATACCCAAAGATTGAAAGTAAAGGGAGAGTTGGCGGTAACTCTTGGAACAATGTTTCCTCAAAAGACTTTTACTCCGATTGATTCTATGTTGAGAAATATTGACTGGGAGGAATATAGAACTATTCAAGATGGATTTAGGAAGTTAGAAGAAATATAAAAAGCAGGTGAAAAAATGAATTTATCAGAGATAAAAAAAATACTGGAAGAAAACTTAAAAAAGGAATTTTCAGATGGGAGAAAGCGAAATATTATATTTTGGTATGATGAAGAGTCAGAGTTTGTAGAAGATATTAAAGATTTAGAACTAGAAAATGCCAAGGTCTTGCAGCTTAGTGACAACAATAGCTTTTATATAAAGTACCTATTAGAAAAACAAGATACGTGTTCAAACTATTTGATTTATTCACCTAATCCTAAACCCATGGCTAGAGAAAACTGGCTGTTAGATATTGAAAAATATAGTCAGGAATTTTCAACGGATAAAGCTACTGTTATTATGAGAGACTTGGGGGTTAAGGATGAAACTTTAAGATATGTATTTAAAAAATACATAAAATTCTTTGGAAATAAAGAAAGATATAAGAAATTTGCTTCCTATAATATTGAGGAGTTCACAGAAGAAAAAGTTAGTATAGCAGTTTTATCAGTTCTATGCAAATTACCGGTTCCAAATTTCGAATTAGTAATAAAAACTATACTCATGGAAGAGATAGAAGATGAAAACAAATATATAAAGGAAATTATAAACTTTGGCGATATAGATGTATTTTGGGATCTTGTTGGGAAAAAGTATGGATATCATTTGGAAGAAAGAAGTTTAGAACAATTGATAATCATGTTTTTAATAACAAATCTTAGTTATAATTTAGAAGCAAAGACCCCAGCTACATGGGAAAAATTTGTTTCTTCAAAGAAAGCAGATACTATAGTATTTATCAATCATTTCATGAATCATTCTGAGGATTGTGAAGTGTATGATGTGTTGGCTAATCAAGTAGAAAAAAAGTTGAACTTAAAAAATTATATAAGAAAGTGGGACCTAGAAGATTATATTTTATGTGATACATTTAAGGCATTTGATGAAGAAATTATAAATTGGCTTATTGTTAATTTGACTCAAAATGTTGGAGAGTACGAAAAGTATAGAAAGATTATTAATAGGAGAAGAACTACCCATTGGTTTAAGAAATTTAAAAATGAATATGAATCCGTATATTATGCTATGGAGATTTTAAGGCTAGTTGATGAGCTAAAAAAGAGCCTCAAAGGTGGGACTGCTTATGAGGTAATAGATAATTACACTAAAACATATTATTTATTTGATTACTTTTATAGAAAATTTTACTTAGCCTCGGATAGAATTGAGAATAAAGACAATTTCTCTAAACTTTTAGAAATCATTGAAAATACATATACCCATTGGTATTTAGAAGAACTTTCAATTAAATGGTCTCAAATTATTGAAGATGAATTGATTGACGATATAAGAATTAATGGATTAAATAAACAACAAGAATTTTATGATCAATATATTTTACCCCATATGCGCAATGAAGAAAGGGTTTTCGTCATTATTTCAGATGCATTTAGATATGAAGCTGCAAAGGAACTTACTGATATTTTAAATCGGGATAGACGAGGTAGGGCAGAACTTTTCTTTATGCAAGGTGTAATACCTTCGTATACAAAGTTGGGCATGGCTTCTTTGCTACCACATAAAAATATTGAAATGAATGATATAGGAGATGTTCTAGTAGACAATATAAACTCTGCTGGAACAGAGAATAGGCAAAAGATACTTTCTATGTATTCTGAAGATGTTGTTGCTATAAAGTACAATGATATGAAAGATATGAAAAGGCCTGAATATAAGGAAATATTTGAAGGAAAGAAGTTGGTTTATATATATCATAATGTTGTTGATGCAATTGGTGATAAACCCTCAACGGAAAGGGATGTTTTCGAGGCAGTTGAAAAAACTTTTGAGGATTTAAATAGCTTGATTAAGAATTTAATTAATAATGTAAGTGCTACTAATATTTATATTACAGCAGATCATGGATTTATTTATAGAAGGTCAAATTTAAAGGAATATGACAAAATCAGCAAAGCAGATGTAAAAGCAATTGATGAGGGAAGAAGATTCATCTTGACAGAAGAAAAGAAAGTTGAGCAAGGTGTATTGTCCATATCGATGAATTATTTGTTTGGAGAGGATACTAAATTAAATGCAATTATTCCAAAGGGAGTTACAAGGTTTAGGGTACAGGGTGCTGGAGAAAAATATGTTCATGGTGGAGCAGCACTACAAGAAATTGTGATACCTGTAATTAAGTTTAAGAATATCAGAAAAGATGAGTTCAAATCATCCAAGATAGAAGTGAAACTTACAAATATATCAAGGAAGATTACAAATAGGATTACATACTTAGAATTTTTCCAGACAGAAAAGATAGAGGACAAGAAAATACCTATAAATTTAAAGCTTTATTTTGTTGATGAAGAGGGAAATAGAATTTCTAACGAAAATATCATTATTGCAGATAGTAGATCATCTAAACCAGAAGAACGGACATTTAGAGAAAAGTTTACACTGAAAGATCAAGCTTATGATAAGTCTGAGAAATATTATTTAATTATGGAAGATGAAGACGAGATGGTAGAAAAAATCTATGCTAAAGTACCATTTATGATTGATTTGGCAATTATAAATGACTTTGGATTTTAGTAAAGATAAGTAGGTGAATTGAATGGAAAGTATTGATAAAGAAATAAGCCTAAACTTTAAACTTAATAACCATTTTGCTGGCCGTGTAGTAAGAAAGGATTTAACTAAGTTAATCAAAGAAGGTGCCAATGTACCCGTTTATGTATTGGAATACTTACTAGGAATGTATTGTGCTACTGATGATGAGGATAGTATAGAAGAGGGAGTTAAGAGAGTTAAAAAGATTTTGGCAGAAAATTATGTTAGACCTGACGAATCTGAGATAGTTAAATCTAAGATTAGGGAGATAGGACATTATTCTATTATTGATAAGGTAACAGTATCCTTGAATGATAAAAGAGATGTATATGAAGCCGAGTTTTCAAATTTAGGATTAAAGGGTGTACCTATATCATCTAATTATGTGAAAGAGTATGACAAGCTCCTAATGGGCGGTATTTGGTGTATTATGAAGATGGATTATTATTTTGATGAAGAAATAAAAGGACAAAGTCCTTTCCATATAAGCAATTTAAAACCAATTCAAATGCCCAATATGGATATAGAGGAGATATTTGAAGGAAGAAAGCATTTTACAAAAGATGAATGGATTGATGTATTGATAAGATCGACTGGTATGGAACCTACTCAATTAGAAGAGAGGGTGAAATGGCATCTTTTACTTAGACTAGTACCACTTGTGGAGAATAATTATAATGTCTGCGAACTAGGCCCTAGAGGTACTGGAAAATCTCATGTGTATAAGGAAATTTCTCCAAATAGTATTTTAGTTTCTGGTGGACAAACAACAGTTGCTAATTTATTTTATAATATGAGTACTAGAAAAATAGGTTTAGTTGGATTGTGGGATGTTGTAGCTTTTGATGAGGTTGCAGGTATAAAATTTAAGGATAATGATGGAATACAGATAATGAAAGATTATATGGCTTCTGGCTCTTTTGCTAGAGGCAAAGAAGAAAAAAATGCTTCTGCTTCTATGGTTTTTGTAGGAAATATTAATCA
The DNA here is from genome assembly GCF_900130025.1 of Sporanaerobacter acetigenes DSM 13106. NCBI lineage: Bacteria > Bacillati > Bacillota > Tissierellia > Tissierellales > Sporanaerobacteraceae > Sporanaerobacter > Sporanaerobacter acetigenes. The sequence goes on from NZ_FQXR01000005.1 coordinate 85,846, forward strand.
AAGTCTAGATAATTTAATAAAAACATCTCATCTATTTGCTCCATTTCCAGAGGACATGGCTAATGATAGTGCTTTCTTCGATAGAATGCACTACTATATTCCAGGTTGGGAAATTCCTAAGATGAGACCAGAATTTTTTACTGACCAATATGGTTTCATAGTAGATTATATGGCTGAATTCTTTAGAGAGATGAGAAAGAGATCCTTCTCTGATGCTTTAGATAAGTATTTTAAGCTCGGAAACAATTTGAATCAAAGGGATGTTATTGCTGTAAGAAAAACAGTTTCAGGATTGGTAAAGCTTATATATCCAAATGGTGAATATACTAAAAAAGATATTGAGGAAATACTTAAATTTGCCCTTGAGGGAAGAAGAAGAGTCAAAGAACAATTGAAGAAGATTGGTGGAATGGAATTTTATGATGTTCATTTTTCATATATAGATAAAGAAACTTTCGAGGAAGAATATGTATCAGTACCAGAACAAGGTGGTAGCAAACTTATACCAGAGGGACAAGGAAAACCAGGTCATGTATATACAGTTGGACATTCTGATTCTGGAATGATTGGCGTATATAAGTTAGAAAATGAAGTAGTGTCTGGTAGTGGAAAGTTTGATAAATCAGGAATTGGTGGTCATAGAGGAGCAAAAGAATCATTAGATACTGCTTTTAGATATTTTACTTCCAATGCTAAAAGTATTAGTTCTAATATTAGTATTAAGACTAAGGATTTTTTAATGCATATTTCTGATTTACAAGGTATTGGATTGACTAATGAACTTGCTATTGCTGAGATCATTGGACTTTGTTCAGGATCACTAAATAGACCAGTATTGGAAAGTTTAGTTGTTTTAGGTGATATGACTGTTGGAGGAACTATTGCCAAAATTGATGAGTTTGCAAATGTACTTCAAGTATGTGTGGATGCAGGAGCTAAGAAGGTACTCATACCAGTTACTTCAGTAGTTGATTATCAAACAGTACCTGTTGATTTAGTGATAAAAATTCAACCTATATTTTACTCAGATCCCATTGATGCAATATATAAAGCACTTGGAGCTGATTAGGAGGTGGCAAGGGGACGTTTTGATTGCCACCTATATGGATATACTTGCAAGATAGATAAAAACTATAATCAAAGGAGGAATTAAAATGGCAGATATTAAATATGAAATCATTGAAAATGTAGGTACCATCTCAGAATCATCAAAGGGCTGGACAAAGGAATTGAATCTTATAAGTTGGAACGATAGAGAAGCAAAATATGATTTAAGAGATTGGGCACCTGAGCATGAAAAAATGGCGAAGGGTATTACGTTAACAAAAGAAGAACTAAAGGCACTAAGGGATATATTAAATGATATGGATTTATAAAAAGGAATGGAAGTAAAATAGTTAGTTTTATTTTTGCTGGGAGCTGGTAATATGATTAAAGTAGTTATAAGAAAGAATTAAATAAGAGCTATTCTGAAAAAATAAATTGGGGGTATTTAGTATGAATGATGTCATTAGGACTTTAGAAGAAAGAGTATCACTTAGAAAATATAAAGATTTGCCTATCAAAGAAGAAGACTTAGATATTATAATTAAAAGTGCTACTAAAGCACCTACTGCAGGAAATATGCAACTGTATTCCATAATTGTCATAAAAGATGAAGAGACAAAGAAAAAATTAAGTATTACTTGTGATAATCAAAGCTTTATTTCAAAAGCACCAGTACAATTATTGTTTTTAGCTGATATGCAAAGATGGTTCGACTATTATGATTATTGCAATGTGAAAAAGATGTGTAAAGAGAAAAATATAGAATATAATGGTCCAGAAGAGGCCGATTTGTTTTTAGCTTGTTGCGATGCGTTAATTGCTGCTCAGAATGCTGTGATAGCTGCTGAATTTTTGGGTATAGGTTCTTGTTATATTGGAGATATAATGGAAAATTATGAGGTTCATAGGGAAATATTTAATTTACCAAAATGGACTTTTCCAGTAGCGCTTTTAGCAATGGGGTATTATCCAGATGATTTTGAAAGGATTCATAGAGAAAGATTTGATAAAAAGTATATAGTATTCAATGAAAAGTATAGAAGACTTGAAAATCAAGAGTTTAAAGAAATGTTTAAGAATAGAGGGAATATGGATTATGAAAAACTTGGGGTAGAGAATTTTGGACAGTTTATGTATTTGAAGAAAACAGGAGCAGATTTTTCTGTGGAAATGGCAAGATCCGTTAAAAAAGCGTTAGAAAACTGGAAAGGCGAAAATATATAAATTATAAATTTTAGTTGGGAGATGATTTTATGCCAAGTAGAGAAGAAGCTTACGAATTGTTCACGAAGTACAATAAAAGTGAGAGTTTGCTAAAACATGGTTTAGCTGTTGAGGCAGTGATGCTGTATTTTGCAGAGATCTTTGGAGAAGAAGATAAAGAAAAATGGGGAATTATTGGTTTGATACATGACTTAGACTATGAAATGTATCCTGAAGAACATTGCAAAAAGACAAGAGAGATATTGACTGAAGAGAACTGGCCAGAAGATTATATACATGGAATAGTAAGTCATGGTTGGAAGATTTGTTCTGATGAAGAACCTAAAGAGAGAATGGAAAAGGTATTGTATACTATTGACGAATTGACAGGGCTTATAACTGCTGTAGCATTAGTTCGTCCAAGTAAGAGCGTACTTGATATGAAAGTGAAATCTGTAAAGAAAAAGTGGAAAGATAAAAGTTTTGCAGCAGGAGTTAATAGACAAGTCATTGAGGAAGGAGCGGAAATGCTTGGTATGAGTTTAGATGAGATCATTGAAGAGACGATAAAGGGAATGCAAAACGTAGCAGAAGAAATAGGATTAGGTGGCATGGGGACGTTTTGATTGCCACCAATCTAATGATATAACAAAGTATGAAAGTATTGAGGCGATTCTATGAGTTCTAAGAAAAGGGTATTTACTATATATGGAATTTTTGCAATTTTAATCATTGGTATATTTATATTTTTATTTAATCATACGACAAAAATAGTATTACTAGATGTTGAAGGATATACTCCTATTAAAAATGATCCACTAGCAAGAGAATTTGCGCCTTCAATAATAGCACAAGCAGAGGAAGATGAACCTATAGGACTTTATTATAGGGCAGCAAAAGATGAATTTGGAAATACATATATTGCATATCATTTTTTGTGGGAAAAAGAAGTTAATAATAATAAAGGAATTAAACCTTTTCTAAATAGAATTTTATATACAGGCGGACTAAAACTTCAATCAAAAATTTTTGGAAAGGGAGATATTGAAGTTATAGAAGTAAAGTTGAACGCAAATGATGAAATAGTACAAGTTACCTATGAAATTCCTGAAGACTATGATGAGAATGATTTTTCAGTTAAGCACGAAACAATTGTTAAAAATGACAATATCTCATATCCACTAAAATTTAAAGTGGCTTCTTGGAATCATCTATTTGAATATGTAGATGGGAAAAATGAAATTTCTTCTGATTACAAAGAATACAAATTAGTTCCTAATTATTTTGCAGATGAATTGTGGAATGAATATGAAATGGTTAAGGAAAAGGAAAAAATATTAAAAAAAAGTAGGGCTCATTTTGAGTATGAAAGGATTAGTTATTGAGGTGGCATAGGGACACTTTGATTGACACTATAGAAAAGGAGTATGTTTATGAGGAACAAAATTGAGCTAAACAAAGAAAAGAAAGATGAAATGATTAGATTGATTAAAGATTATTTTTTAAAAGAAAGAGATGAAGATTTAGGAGATTTGGCTGCAGAACTAATTTTAGATTTTTTTGTAGAGAATATAGCTCCAGAGTTTTATAATCAAGGAGTTTATGATTCATATGTTTTCATTAAAGATAAAGCTGAAGATTTATTTGCAATACAAAGGTAAAGAATTATATATGTTAATTAGCTATGAGACTGTATAAAATTATTAGTGATACCCACTTTCTATATTTGAAGGTGGGTTTTGTATGTCACAAAATCATACTTACTTCCGTTATAGAGGTGAAAGCACATATTAATTTAACGAAGGGAGAGATGAGATGAAGGCAAGTGATCTTGACAATATTTTTGCTACAGGCGGAGAATATGAGCTTCGATGTGCCATAGAGCTATACGGTCAATCGCTTCTAAGATATTGTCACAATATACTTTGTGATTATTTTGAAGCTCAAGACGCTGTACAAGTCACATTTATCAAAGCCTATAACAAAAGAAATAATTTTGAAAGTGGAACATCCTTGTCGGCGTGGCTATATCGTATTGCATATACTACGTGTATAGACTTACTTAGAAAGAAAAAATTGTTGTTTTTTATGCCCCAAACAGGTATGAATTCTACAAAACAGGAAAATGAATATTCAAGCTACATAAGTGATGATTTAAAAAAAGCTCTTTTAACTTTATCTCCGTCGGACAGGGCACTAGTGTTTAGTAGGGTAATAGATGAAAAAAGCTATGGAGAATTGGAAGATATCTATCATGTATCAGCTAGTACATTGCGGAAACGCTATGAAAGAGCAAAAAAGAAATTGTCAGATGAATTGCAAAAAACAAATTCCTATAATGAAGGATTGGGGGGTATAAAATGAAATTTGATCATGATGAAACAATTATAAAAAATGCACTTGATACTATCGAGACACCTGAATATGACATTGTATCAAATGTGGAAAGAAAGATAAGAAAACAGAAAACTCCTATGAAGTTTAAAAGATCAGTTTCTGTTGCAATAGTTTGTATATGCTTGATGGTTTCAGTTGGCGTAATGGCAGTGACTATTCCAAGTTTCAACAAGCTTTTATCTATTGTTAGTCCTGATATAGCATTGATGCTACAGCCTATAGAGGCTAGTTGTGAAGACAATGGAATCAAGATGGAAGTATTAGGAGCTATGAATGATGATGAGATGGCTGTTATTTATATTACGATGAAAGATTTGGTAGGAGATAGAATTGATGAAACCTTAGATATTTATGATTACAATTTGACGGGGACAAATATATCTAATTGTCAAATAGTTCACTATGATGAAACAACTAAAACTGCAACTTTACGTATGCGAGCTAATGGTGGGAAAAAACTAAACGGTAAAAAAGCAAGTTTTCAAGTTGAATCTTTTCTTGTTGATAAGTTGACATTTGATGGAGTTGAGACTGGCATCGATCTTTTAGATATAAATGAAGTTGAAGATTCACAGACAATTTCTCTAGACATGAACAATGATGTCTTAGGTGGAGGGGGCGAATTGTTTGAGGAGTTTGAAACACAGGGCATAATAGGGATCCTAAAGCCAGATCAAATGAAAATAACACTACCTGAAATAGATTTTATGTATATATCAAATATTGGTTATATTGATGGTCGCCTCCACATACAAACTAAGTGGGTTGGAGATGGCATTGATGATCATGGATATTTCTATTTTGTCGATGCTTTGGGTAATAGGATTGACAAGAATCCAGATAGTATTTACTTTGGAGTAGATGATTTAGGCAATACCAAATGGGGACGTAATTATATAGAATATATCTTTGATGTAGACGATATAAATCTTCATGATTTGAAACTTATGGGCTATTTTGTATCTCATGGCAATTATGTAACAGGAAATTGGAAAACAACATTTAAGCTTAAATCTGTTGGAGAAGAAAAGAAAATTGATTGCAATATAAAAATGGATACTTTAAATGTAAATACTATTAAAGTATCGCTTTTAGGTATAACTCTAGTGTGCAATGGAGAAATTGATGAGTCTACAAGAATACCTATTAGTATCAATATGACTGATGGTAGTTCTCAAACATTTGACTGTGGAATTAGCTATAGTGACAATGGAGAAGTCAGAATAAAATATATACCTTCTTTACCACTGGATGTTTCAAAGGTTGAATCAGTGAATATAAATGGAACTGTGATAGATATTAATTGATAGATGCTGGATTTTATTGCTGCAGAATTGACTGTTGGTGTTTTGATTTGAGTATTAGTTTAGCTTTGAAATATATAGTTTTTTTGAACTATCTATAGTTGCTAAATAAATGTCTTTTATATCATTTATACCTTGGAAGCTCAACGGGTTTAGCAAAAAGTTTAAAATCTGTAGGAGTTGCTGGCCTGTTGGGTTCTTTTTTAATGATACTAAATTGTCCCTTTGGTTCTAAATGGAAGTATTTCATTAGATGCTAAATAGTAGAGTAGTATTTACTTACTATGGTATAGATAAAAGAAGAGAAGAACAAATTATTTTAGCTATAAAATTTATGAATAAAACAAAAGGACTTATTGATTTATTTGATAATCATTTACTTTTAGTATATATGTTTGATAAACTAAATTAGGAAAAAACATAGATGAATATGGAGATATTGAAAAAGAGTTACATGTTGAAAATATTATTTGAAGAGTTGTCAAAAAATCAATATTGCTAGGAGTTAGGAATGAAAAGATATATTATAAAAAGACTTCTAACTTCGGTTGTTACAATTTGGGTTCTGATAACATTAGTTTTCTTTATGGTTCGGTTAATACCAGGAGATCCTTTTACAAATGGAAAAATCAAACCAGAAATTGTTGAAAACATGATGGAATATTATGGCTTGAATAAGCCGTTGTTAGAACAATATAAGGTTTTTGTATTGAATTTATTGAAAGGGGATTTAGGATATTCCCTTAATTACATAGGAAGAACTGTTAACCAGATAATAATAGACTCTTTTCCTGTTTCAGCGGATTTAGGGATAAGAGCTTTGATATTTGCAATAATAGGTGGAATTTTATTGGGCGTTATTGCTGCTATTAATCATAATAAAATTTGGGATAACATTAGCGTTACTATTGCGATAGTTGGCATTTCTGTGCCTAGTTTTATACTAGGTGCATTAATTCAATATATATTTGCTTTAAAGTTTAGATGGTTTCCTGCAGCACAATGGAATAGTTTTTCTTCAACAATTTTGCCATCCTTTACACTAGGAATAGCAACCCTTGGGATGATAACAAGAATATTACGATCTAGCATGATAGAAATTCATAATAAGAACTATTTAATTGTTGCGAAATCAAAGGGATTATCAAAAAAACATATTTTATTTAAATATGAGCTTAGAAATGCAATTATTCCAGTTATTACGCTATTAGGCCCAACTACGGCAATGCTATTAACTGGAAGTTTTGTTGTGGAACAAATATTTGCAATTCCAGGATTGGGAAGACATTTTGTATTATCCATTCAAAATCTTGATTATTCACTAACCCTTGGATTGACAATATTTTATGGGACTATATTGATTTTAATGAATTTAATAGTAGATATATTATATGCCATTGTTGATCCTAGAATACGGTTAGAATAGTAGGTGTGAATTATGAATGTCACAAAAGAAAAATTTAGACCATCTACAGACATATATGAATCTATTGAGGAAACTAGAACAATAGAAGATATTTCAATTAAACATATTAAAAGTATGATTTTATCAAATAAAATTATGATGATTTCAATAATTATTTTAATAACATACATAGTTATGGCAATTGTAGGACCATTTTTAATACCTTATGATTATAAAACTACGGATCTGTCCAATGTGAATAAATGGCCTAATAGTGAACATTGGTTTGGGACAGATGAACTTGGTAGAGATTTATGGCAAAGAACGTGGGTTGGAGCAAGAGTTTCTATTTTTATTGGCATTATATCTGGTTTAATACAAACCATTGTTGGCGCATTTGTTGGAGGAATGTCAGGACTTCTTGGGGGTAAGGTGGATAATATCATAATGAGGTGTTTGGACATAATTAGTGCGATTCCTTATACAATTATTACAATTTTGATTATGGTTGTTATGGGATCGGGGATAATTTCACTTATTATTGCGATATCTATTACAAGTTGGATTGATATGGCTCGATTGGTTCGCGGTCAGATTATACAACTTAAAAATCTTGAATATATTATGTCGGCTAAATTGATGGGTGCGAGCAATTTATGGATATTATTCAAGCATCTTTTACCGAATTGTATTTGGATTATTATTATACAGCTTACGATATCTATTCCAGAAGCAATATTTTCTGAAGCATATCTTAGCTTTTTAGGAATAGGAATAAAGCCACCAATGGCAAGCTGGGGATTGCTTGCAAATTTAGGTATAAAACATATAAGAACTCATCCATATCAATTGGTAATACCAGGTATATTAATCAGTGTGTTTATTTTGGCTATGAATATTCTTGGAGATGGTTTTCGTGATGCTTTTGATCCAACATTGAATACAGTAAAGGACAGGAAATAATGATGAGAAAAGAAAAGTTATTAGAGATAAATAATTTAGAGGTATCATTTCTTACAGACTTTGGCAAAGTAAATGCAGTCAGAGGCATAAGTTTCAATGTTTCTACGGGAGAAACTTTAGGTATTGTGGGAGAATCAGGATGTGGCAAAAGTGTTACTGCTTTATCTATTTTAAAATTGTTAGAGCCAAGTAGTGCTGAAATTGAAGGAAAAATAGCATATAATCAGATGAATATTACAAATTTTACAGATAGTGAAATGGAGAAAATACGTGGTGCAGAAATTAGCATGGTATTTCAAGATCCAATGTCTTCTTTGAATCCTACGATGAAAATAGGACATCAACTTTTTGATACTCTAATAAAGCATGAAAAAAGTTCTCGAAAAGAAGCAAAAAAGACTGTTTTAAAAATGTTGGAATCAGTAGGAATAAATGATGTTGAAACAGTTTTTAATAAATATCCTCATGAATTGAGTGGAGGAATGCAACAGAGAATAATGATAGGGATTGCTTTAATTTGTAAACCTAAGTTGCTTATTGCTGATGAGCCTACTACTTCATTGGATGTAACTATACAAGCACAATTATTGTCTTTAATGAAAGATTTGAAAAATAAATTGAATACATCAATAATTCTAATCACACATGATTTGGGGGTTGTTGCTAACATGGCAGATAGAATTTTGGTAATGTATGCAGGAAAAATTGTTGAAAGTGGAACAGTTGAAGATATTTTTTATCATCCCAAACATCCATATACAGTAGCTTTGTTAGGTGCAATACCGAGAATGGATTTAGGTTTTAATCAAAAGCTGTTAGAAATTAAAGGATATCCACCAGACTTAATTGATATGAAACCTGGGTGTGCATTTGCTAAAAGATGTATGTATTCTATGGTTATTTGTGATGAAGCAGAACCTTTAGTATTTGAATGTGGTGATGAACATTTTGTATCTTGTTGGCTACAGCATGAGTACTCGCCCAAAATAGAAAAATATAATTCATAAGAGGTTATATTATGGTTAAAGAAAAGGTTATTGAGGTTGTAAAGCTAAAAAAATATTTCAAGGAACGCAATAAAAATGTATTAAAAGCGGTAGATGATATTAGTTTTACATTATATGAGGGTGAAGTACTTGGACTGATTGGAGAATCAGGATGTGGCAAATCTACAATTGCCCGAACAATTGTAGGATATTATAAGCCAACAGAAGGAAAAGTTTTATACAAAGGTCAAAATATTCACCAATTTAATAAAAAACAGCTTAAAAATTATACGAAGGAAGCACAGATGATTTTTCAAGATCCTTCTAATTCACTTGATCCCAGGATGAGAATTGTAGATATAGTTGGAGAAGGCATTGATATTCATAGGATAGCTTCTGGGGATGAAAGGTTAGATAGAATTTATAAAGTATTAAATGATGTGGGATTAAATAGAAGTTTAATTTATCGATTTCCACATGAATTTAGTGGTGGTCAAAAACAAAGGATTAGTATAGCAAGGGCTTTAGCATTAGAGCCACGATTTTTAATATGTGATGAACCTATATCAGCATTGGATGTTTCGATTCGAGTACAGATTGTTAATTTATTGAAAAGGCTTCAAAAAAACTACAAATTGACATATTTATTTATAACGCATGATTTAAGTACTTTAAAATATATTGCAAATAGAGTTGCTATCATGTACAGAGGTAGTATTTTAGAAATAGCAACTACAGAGGATATCTATCGAAATCCTTTACATCCATATACAAAAGTTTTATTATCATCAATTCCTATTCCTGATCCAGATGTAGAAAAAAATAGGTATATAGAAATTTTGGGAAATAGAAAATTTCAAAAGATGTCTGAAGGCGGATGTAAATTTAGAGGGCTGTGCAAGTATTCAAAAAAAATATGCTTCGAAATCGAACCATGTTTTAATGAAATTGATAGCAATCATTTTGTTAGATGTCATTTATATTAATTTGCATCATGTGGTAATTCTCAAATTAATATGTTTAAGGATAAAGTTTATCTAATAAAACATTTTAATTTGGTTTAAATTACAAATTCTAATGCACAAGTATTTAAGGAGGGATGAAACAGTATTTTAAAGCAAAAAATAAGCCAATATTTAAAGCAAAGAAAGGATGATAAAATGAAAAAAATATTGAAGAAGATAATTCCTTTATTACTTGTACTTTCATTTATGTTAGCAGGGTGTACTACAGGTACAACTAAATCATCTACTGAAGAAAGTACTAGCAATGAACAAGTAGCAGAACAGGGAAATAAGAAAGTATTTAGATATGCTGAAGAAGCTGAACCAACAATACTTGATCCTCATAAAAGTTTCAATCCGATTTCATTAGACATAACTTATGCGGTGTATGAAGGGCTAACTCGTGTATATGATGGAGAAGTATTACCAGGGATGGCTGAAAGTTGGGATGTATCCGAAGATGGATTAACTTATACATTTCATTTAAGGGATGCTAAATGGAGTGATGGGGAACCTGTAACCGCTGAAGATTTTACATATAGTTTTGAAAGATTATTCAATCCTGATACACTTTCTGATTATGGAAATTTCGCTGTTTACTTTGAAGGTGGAGAAGATTATTGGGAAGGTAAAACTACTGATTTTTCAACTGTTGGTGTTAAAGCACTAGATGACAAAACTTTGGAATGTAAATTAGTTGTTCCTAAAAAGTATTTTTTAAATCTTATGGGATTTGGAGCTTTCCATCCAGTTCGACAAGATTATATTGAAAAATATGGTGAAAGCTATGGCTCAGATCCGGAAAAAGCGGTGTATAATGGACCCTTTATCTTAAAAGAATGGAAGCATGAAGAAAGTTTATTAGAAGTTAAAAATGATGATTATTGGGACAAAGACAATATTCATTTAGATGAAGTTCAAATTTCTATTGTTAATAATCCTGCAACAAGAGTAAATATGTATGAAACGGATGAATTAGATTTTACTCAATTGACAAAAACTGACATTCCTTCATATGAGAAAGGAAGTAAGGTGAATATTCAACCAAATTCTTCGATTTATTGGTTACAATATCAAGTAAATCATAAAGATCCCAAAAAAGCAGCTTTCTTAGGAAACAAGAATTTTAGAAAAGCTTTAGGATGGGCAATTGATAGACGAGCTATTGCTGATAGTGTCTTAGCAGATGGTTCTTTACCTGCTACTAGATTGGTACCAGCAACTATTCAGGGTTTAAATAAAAAACATGCTGAAGAATATTCAATAGGGGAAGAATATTTCCCAACAACAGCAAATATTGAAAAAGCTAATGAATATTTAGATTTAGCACTTCAAGAAATAGGCAAAAAGAAAGAAGAAATGCCTACTTTTGAAATTCTCGTTGATGATTCAGAATCAGCAAGATTGATAACTGAAGCCATACAAGATATGTTTGATAAAAATTTAGGTGTTAAAATGGAAATAAAAGCGGTAACATCAAGTCAAAAATGGGATGAGATGGGAAACAATAATTTTGATATTATGTATGCTGGATTTGGCCCTGATTTTAATGATCCAGTAAATTATTTGGATACATGGACATTAGACGGTGGTTATAATGTAATGGGATGGGAAAATAAAGAATATGAAGAATTAGTTAGGTTTATAAATACAACCAATGATAATCAAGCAAGGGCTGATGCAATAGATAAAGCGGAAAAAATCTTCCTTGATGAAGTTGTATTCAATCCTATTTTCTTTGGAACAGCTGTTTATACACAAAAAGATACAGTGAAAGGTTTACTAAGGGATTCCACGGGTATGGATATAAACTATATTTATGTTGATATAGTGAATGAATAATTATAATAAAAGCTTTTGACGACACAAGTCAAAAGCTTTTATTTGATTTACACCTATATTATATTAAATTTATGTTCTTAAGTTTTATTCTTTTCTTTTCATTATAAATTTAATTACAAAATATGCTATTGCTCCAATCACTACTGCGAAGGGAAGTATATAGATTATTGAGATTACAAATGTCTCTAATGCTTTTCTAAAAGAAAACAAGGAATTTTTAAAGGCATTAGCTAGTTTTTCTCCAAAGGTGGTATCTGTAGTTTGTTGATTGGTTAATCTTTCTACTTCTTCAATATTGACTTCAAAGGTACTGAAATCTACTTTATCATCAATATTCATGAGATTAGTCTTAAGTTTTTCTTTTTCATATATGGTTTCGCTGAGCTCATTTTCTAACTTAATTATATCTTCCATTTTTTCTGCTTTAGATAGTAGGGCTAAAATTCTTTCTTCTTTGACTTCAAGAACTTTCAATCTGGATTCAGTATCTCTATATTCACTGGTTACATCTTGTTTATTGGTACTTTCACTGATTATATTGCCAACACCATTAAGGCTGGATTTAAAAGAAGATATTTTATCTTTTGGAACTCTAATTAGATAGAAACCATTTCTATAGCTTTTATTGTTGTAATATTGGTTATAATCTATTTGAGAGTTTTCTACATAAGCATTGTGTTTAGATATTAAGGCATTCAAGTCCTTATTGGCTTTTTCAAATTCAGTAGTTTCAAGTTGTATATAAACGTTGGTGATGACTTTTTCAGGTTCTAGAGGACTAGCTTCATCGTTATTGTCACGTTCTTCTTTGCTTTCTTCGGTAGGAGCTAAACTCATTTCATTAGAAACACTTTGTTCACTTGATTTTTTAGAACCACAGCCTGTCAATGATGAAAGGATTAAAAATAATATAAGACCTAATATTAAATATTTTTGAAATTTTTTCACTATTTCCACCTCCTACAATCATTATATAAGGAAAACTAGAAAGTTTAAATTACAAAATAGTTACAGATTTTTGCATATTAAAAAGAAAGTTATTTATATAGTTGAGACATCTAAAAAGAGGAAATATGATATATTTGTAGAAATATATATTTTAAGAATAGAAAATACAAAGGGGTATGGCGTTTATGAGTGAAAAAGTAAAAATATTCATACTAGGAACTTATCATTTTGGAAACAGTGGAGAACATTTAGTAGATATTAACTGTAAAGATGTAATTACAGATCAAAAACAAGAGGAAATTAAAGAAGTAATACAAAAATTGGTACAGTTTAAACCAAATAAAATTGCAGTTGAGTTAAAGCAAGAAGATGAAAAACGGTTAAATGAAATTTATATAGAATATTGTAGAAACAATTTTGATGAATATAATGAAATAGTAAATTATGATAATGAAATTGTTCAATTAGGATTTAGACTAGGCAAGATGTTGAAACATACTAAAATTTATCCTATAGATCACATGATATATTTACCAGAAGAAGTATTTGAATATGCTGAAAAAAATTGTCCGGAATTTTACAAGGAATATATGAATAAAGCAAATGAATATGAAACAAGTACCAATGAGCATATAAGGAATAATACTATTGGAGAAAATTTAAAATATTTGAACAATCCTAAGCGTGTTGAAAAAGAACATAGTGATTTTTACTTGGGTTTAGCAAAAATAGGAGCAGGGGATAATTATTATGGAGCAGATATGTTAACAGAATGGTATAGAAGAAATCTTTTTATTTTTGGAAACCTACAGAATATATCTGAAAAAGGGGACAGAATTTTAGTGATTTATGGGGCTGGACATTGCAAAATACTTAGAGAGTTAGTTAAAGGATATAGAAAATTTGAGTTTGTTGATCCATTAAATTATTTATAAACCTTCCAAAGGGGTATAAACTTTACAGGAGGGGAAATATATGAGTGAATACGATTTTACATTAAAAGAGACTGATGGGAAAAATATATCTTTATCAGATTTTAAGGGGAAAAATATAGTGCTTTATTTTTATCCTAAGGATAATACTTCTGGTTGTACAGCAGAAGCTAGAGAGTTTAGAGATCTGTATGATGAATTTGAAAAATTAGATACTGTAATACTTGGAATTAGTCGGGATAGTTTAAAATCTCATGCTAAATTTAGGGGAAAAGAAAATCTGCCATTTTTGCTTTTGAGTGATGAAGATAAAAAAGTTCATGAATTGTTCAATGTGATGAAACTTAAGAAGATGTATGGAAAAGAGTACATGGGAGTAGAAAGATCTACATTTATATTTAACAAAGGAGGAGAATTGGTAAAGAAATTTAGAAATGTAAAGGCAAAAGGTCATGCAGAAAAAGTATTGGAGTATATAAAAGAAGAGTTGAAATAAATAAGAGTATTTAAAGCCGTATCTTAAATATAGAATTAGAGGAGGAATTTTAATGGATGTTTTATCTGCAATACAAGGAAGAAGGAGTATAAGAAAGTATAGTGATAAACTGGTAGAAGATGAAAAATTGTTAGGGGTTTTAGAGGCTGCAAGACTTTCTCCATCTGCAAGGAATCTACAGGAATGGAAGTTTATCGTTGTAAAAGATCCAGAAGTAAAAGAAAAACTTGTCAAAGCAGCTGATCAACCATTTATTGGAGAGGCTCCAATAATTTTAGTTTGTTGTGGAGAAAACACAAGTGGAATTATGAAATGTGGACAGCCACGTTATACTATTGATGTATCTATTGCAACTGCATATATGGTGTTGGAAGCATATGAGCAGGGATTAGGTACTTGTTGGCTTGGAAGTTTTGATGAAGATATGGTGAAAAAGACCTTGGATATCTCTGAAAATGTAAGGGTAGTAGCAATGACCCCACTAGGATATCCTTTGGAATCTCCATCTCAAAGACCAAGAAAAGAACTTAAAGAAATCATTAGCTATGACAAATATTAATGAAAAGAAGAGAATATGAAAATAAATTTTACTAAAAAATAATATAGACTATTGGTAGATATTGTTTTTGCATTAAAGGAAAATATAGTGAAGGATTTTACAAAAATGCATTAAAAACGTAAAAGCCATTGGAATGGAATTAATGATTAAATGAACATGAGATATATAGATAATGATATTTTTATTGACTGTAACCATTTTTTGTGATATATATTAAATATGCTTTAAAATGAAAGGGGTGGTGTTATATGACAAAAAAAGTGTATTTATATTTAAAAAAAGCTCATATGATGCTACCTATAGGTCAAAATTTAAGAATTTGATATATTTAACTGAAAACTTCAGTTTTTGTTGTGCCTTGGTAGTATCAGTACAAAAATACCAGGGTATTTTTATGCCCAAAATAGAAATGGGAGGCAGCAAAATTGAAGGAAAAATTAATTAAGCTTGGCTTAAATGATAGAATATTTAAAGAGTTCAAAGATAATTTTAGAGATTTATATTTAGGAAGAGTAGTAGCGGAATATAAGGGACTATATAAAATTGCAACAGAAGAAGATATTATATTGGCTCAAGTATCTGGAAAAATGGTTCACAATGTGGTTAGTAAGAGCTCTTATCCTGCAGTTGGCGATTGGGTAGTGGTTGATAGAACAAGTAATAGTACTGGAAATGGACAAATACATTGGATATTTCCTAGAAAAAGTGTTCTTTCGAGAAAAGTTGCAGGAAAACAGTTAAATGAACAAATAATAGTTTCAAATATTGATACCATCTTTATTTGTATGTCTGCAAATAAAGATTTCAATCCAAGAAAACTTGAAAGGTATATAAGTATTGGATGGAATAGTGGAGCAATGCCAGTGATTATAATCACAAAAATAGATTTAAATCATGATATAGAAAATATAAAAAATGAAATAGCTAAAATAGCTATAGGATTAGAAATTATATACTTTAGTTCTATTACGGGAGAAGGGTTTGATGAATTAATTAAATATACTACTTCGGGAAAAACTATAGCATTTATTGGCTCATCTGGAGTTGGAAAGTCTACACTTATAAATGTACTACTTGGAGAAAACAAACAAAAAGTTAATGACATTCGGCTAGAAGATGATAAGGGAAGGCATACTACGACTCATAGAGAATTGATGGTATTGCCAAATGGCTGTATGGTTATTGATACTCCAGGGATGAGAGAAATTCAGCTTTTAGATGAAAGTGCAGGAGTAGATGATTCTTTCAAAGATATATTGGAATTAGCAAAAAAGTGTAAGTTTTCCGATTGCAGACACGACAAAGAGCCTGGTTGTGCTGTATTAGCTGCTATAGATGAAGGAATAATTTCAAAACAAAGATTGGATAGTTACAATAAATTAAAACGTGAGACTGAATATATAAAAAGAAAGCTTAACAAAAAATCTAAATCGAAGTAAAGAGATGTTGGAATTTTACGTTAGCTTTGGTGCTGATATATATTTATAATAGAAGGTAAAAGATTTTTTAAATCAAATGGGATTGAAAATTGGGAAATAAGACATGGGACTCATTATACGACGAGGAGGATTGCAATGAATAAAGAGAATATTTATTCAACTTCTATAGAAGGTTTCACTATAAGATTTGCAACTATAGATGACACTAAATTGATTCTTCAATTTATAAAGGATTTGGCTGAATATGAAAAGCTTTTAGATGAGGTCACTGCTACTGAGGAAATTCTTAAAAAATCTATATTTGAAAAAGGACAAGCTGAAGTTGTTATTGGAGAGTACGATGGAGAAGCAGTGGGATTTGCATTGTTCTTTCACAATTTTTCAACTTTTTTGGGTAAAGCAAATTTGTATTTAGAGGATCTTTTTGTTAAGCCTGAAATGAGAGGAAAAGGATTTGGGAAAGCGCTTCTATCTTTTTTAGGTAAAATTGCTATAGATAGGGATTGTGGCAGACTTGACTGGTGGTGTCTTGATTGGAATACTTCATCTATTGAATTTTACAAGGAAATGGGTGCAAAGCCAATGTCAGATTGGACTGTATATAGAGTAGAAGGCCCAAAACTTAAAGAACTAGCTGACAAGCTTTGATAAATTTAGATTAGAGGTGAATTTACTTGCTGATAGAAAAGGCTAAAAAAGAAGATACCATGTCTATTCATAGTATTTCAAAAGAACTCAATATAAAGTATATAAAAAATAGGGAAAATGGAGTTTTATTGAGGATAATACCTAAAGAATTTATAGAGGACAATATTGAAAATTTTATAGTTGCCAGGATTAATAAAGATGTTGTAGGATTTTTGTGGTTTAGTACTGAATACCCTAAGGATATGCTTGAATATACTGAATTGAAGGCAAATATAGATGGTTGTATATATAGTGAACAGATAGGTGTTAAGAGAGAATTTCAAGGGCAACATATTGGAAAAGAACTGTATAGATTTTTAAAAAATAAATATAATGATAAGGGAATATTGGTATTTGTAAATACAGCTCCAGAAAAAAATATAGCTTCATTGTCTTTTCATAATAGCATAGGATTTAAAACAGTTGGAGAATTTTATAGAGAGGATTTTTGTGGATTTAAAGATTATAAAGCTAATTTGTTAAAGCTATAGAAAGAACATGCTTATATACAAAAAATGAATTTTGGGGGGTTTTTTATGCAATATAGAAATTTTACTAAGGATAATCTGAAGGTGTCAGCTCTTGGTTTTGGATGTATGCGTTTTCCAATACTAGACAATGATTCTAGCAAAATAAATAAAGAAAAAGCTATAGAAATGGTTAGATATGCCATAGATAATGGAGTCAATTATGTTGATACAGCTTACCCTTATCATCAAGGCAATAGTGAGTATGTAGTAGGTAAAGCTCTTAAAGATGGTTATAGGGAAAAAACATATTTGGCAACGAAACTTCCTGTTTGGTTGACAAATAGCTATGAAGATTTTAACAAATATTTAGATGAACAACTATGTAAACTTGATACAGATTATATTGATTTTTATTTATTGCATAGTCTAGATAAAAGATCCTGGGATAAGATTAAGAGCTTAGATGTTTTGAAATTTTTAGATGAAGCTAAGAAAAGTCGAAAAATTAAATATGCAGGTTTTTCATTCCATGATGAATTAGATGTATTTAAAGAAATTGTTGATTCCTATGACTGGGATTTTTGTCAGATACAATTGAATTATTTAGATAGAGACTATCAAGCTGGGGAAGAAGGGCTTAGATATGCCCATGAAAAAGGTCTATCTGTAGTTATAATGGAGCCTGTGAAGGGCGGGAAATTGTCAAAGCCATCAGACGAAATTAAAGCCATATGGGATTTAAATGATATAAAAAGAACTCCTTCTGAATGGGCTATTAGATGGGTATTAAACCATGATGAAGTATCAGTTATGTTGAGTGGTATGTCTATTATGAATCAGGTAAAGGAAAATATACAAACTGTTTCCAGTACTCTACCTAATTCTTTAAAGGAAACAGAGCTTAAATTGATAGATAAAGTTACAAGCGTTTATAAGAAAAAGATTAAAGTTGGTTGTACCGGTTGTGAATACTGTCTTCCTTGTCCACAAAACGTGAATATTCCAGATATTTTTGACATATACAACAGTGTATATGTCTTTGGGGTAGAGGAAAATTCTAAAAAAATATATAAGTCTTATATAGAAAAAGAAATGGATGCTTCTAGATGTGTAGAATGTGGAAAGTGTGAAGCTATTTGCCCTCAAAATATTGAAATAAGAAAACATCTTAAAGTGGCTCACAACATTTTAAGTGAATAGATTCATGATTTTATGTCTTTCTTAAATCTATGGTGAGAATAATTTTTTTGGGGTAATATATTATTGAACGAGAATGCAAAGGAGTTGATATATTGTTAAATTTTAATTATTCTATACCTACAAAAATTTTTTTCGGGAAAGGTCAAATTGAAGTATTAGGAAAACAAATAAAAGAATACTCATCTAAGGTGCTTTTGACTTATGGAGGTGGAAGTATCAAGAGAAACGGTGTTTATGATGATGTTGTGAGAGTATTAAAAAGCGAAGGCATTGAGTTTTATGAATTAGGAGGAATAGATCCAAATCCAAGAATAGATAGTGTGAGAGAAGGCATTAAAATATGTAGGGAAGAAGGAATAGATTTTATTTTAGCTGTAGGTGGAGGAAGTACCATTGATTGTTCTAAAGTAATAGCTGCTGGATATTATTATGATGGGGATCCATGGGATTTAGTCATAGATAAAGCTAAAATAGAAAAATCTCTTCCAATAGGTGCAGTACTTACTTTAGCTGCTACAGGTTCAGAAATGGATTCAGGAGCAGTCATAACTAATATGGAGACCAAACAGAAACTAGGGGTAGGTCATCCATCTATGGCACCTAAATTTTCCATATTAGATCCAACTTATACTTTTACAGTACCTAAAAGCCAGACAGCAGCTGGGGTTGCTGATATTATGAGTCATACTTTTGAAAATTATTTCACTTTAAACGATGGTGCTTATTTACAAAATAGATTGGCAGAAGCAGTTCTGAAAACTTGTATCAATTACGGGAAATTAGCTATTGATAAACCAGAAAACTATGAAGCAAGAGCAAATATCATGTGGGCTTCAAGTCTTGCTATAAATGGTCTTTTATCTTATGGGAAAAAACCAGTATGGAGTGTCCATGCTATGGAACATGAGTTGTCTGCACATTATGACATAACTCATGGAGTAGGGCTAGCGATACTTACCCCCCATTGGATGGAGTATGTTTTAGATGATGAAAGAGTAGATAAATTTGTTGAATATGGTGTTAATGTATGGGAAATTGACAAAGATAAGGGTAAATATGCTATAGCCCATGAGGCTATAGATAAAACAAAAGAATTCTTTATTTCTTTGGGAATACCAATGAGTTTAAGAGAAGTTGGTATAGGAGAAGAAAATCTAGAAAAAATGGCCAGAGCAGCTATATACCATAAGGGTGGAACGGTAGGAAATTTCAAACCATTAATTTATGAGGATGTACTAGAAATATATAAAGCTGCTTTATAAAAAAGGCTTCCATTGAAAACATTTAAAATCAAAGTAGCCTTTTTTGAAACCTATTTAGGAAAGTTTTATATTAAAGAAAACTAGAACTTTCCTATGTGTTATAAGAAATAGTTTTGTATAAAAGATGGAGTGAGTATTGATTCTCACTCCATCTTTTTCCACGGAAGATGTAACTTCTTTGTAACCCAATCATGTGACAAAAATAGTATCCTGTATATAGGATGACAAAACAAGACATGAGGTGACATAGTATGAGAAATTCAAGAGGATATAAAATCGAACAAAGAAGGAGACAGAGGAGAAGAAGAAGATTTTTAACGTTTACGTTTTTAATTGTATTTATCCTATTTATAGGAATAGGTATTGACATAGGAAACAAACTAGTGATGAGATCTGCAGAGGCAGAAGAAGTAGAACTAAAAAAGAAGGAAATAAAAGAGGAAAAGGAAGAATTAAAAATTCCTGCCAAAAGAAAGATAGTATTGAAGGAAGTAAAAAAAGAGGACAAGTCCAAGGATAAGCCTAAAGAAAAAACTGAAGTGAAAGAGCAAACTGCTAAGGAAAATACAAATCAAAACAATATTACTCAAAAGGAAGAAAAAAATCCTAAAGAAGAAAATGAAAAAAAAGAAGATATAGTTGAACAAGCTCCAGTTGAAGAGAAAACTAATAAAAATAAAAAAATAGCTTATTTAACTTTTGATGATGGGCCCTCAAAAAATGTCACTCCTCAGATATTAGATATATTAGATAGATATAATATCAAGGCAACTTTTTTCACCATTGGCTATTTAGCAGAACAGAATCCAGAGTTAGTAAAAAGAGAATATGAAAGTGGACATGCCATTGGAAATCATACTTATTCTCACAATTATAAATATATATATAAAAGTACCGACAATTTCATTGCCGATTTGGACAAGTCTGAAAAGGTTCTAAAAAATATATTGGGAGAAGATTTCAAGACAAATGTCATCAGATTTCCAGGTGGTTCTCATGGAAACAAGAAAAAGCCTTTTGTAAAAGCTGTGGAAGCTAATGGAATTCCATATGTTGATTGGAATGCACTAAATGGAGATGCAGAAGGACACAATATACCAAAGGATAAATTAGTTCAAAGATTTAAAAGTACCGCAAAAGGAAAAGATAAGCTTATAATACTTATGCACGATGCAGGTGCTAAAAAGACTACAGTTGCTGCACTTCCTGAGATTTTAGATTATTTGATAAGTCAAGGGTATGAGTTTAGAATATTTGATGGAAAATAAATTAGTAATATAATAAAATATGATTAAATAAAAATGTATTAGAGGTGATTGTTCATATGATAACAACTACAACACCAAGTGTTGAAGGCAAGAAGATAGTAGAATATAAGGGAATTGTATTTGGAGAAGTGGTTTCTGGTGTCAATTTTTTAAAGGATTTTGCAGCTGGACTTAGCAATTTCTTTGGCGGAAGATCGAATTCTTATGAGGGTGAATTAATAGAAGCTAGAGAAGCGGCTATAAGAGAAATGGAGGACAGGGCTGCCGAAATAGGAGCCAATGCAGTAGTTGGAGTTGATATAGACTATGAAGTATTAGGTCAAGGTGGAGATATGCTCATGGTGACAGCTTCAGGAACAGCGGTAATAGTTGAATAAAATAAAAATCAGACAAGATTTCTTGTCTGATTTTTATTTGTCATAGGAGTATATAATGTCATTATAGTATTTTTTATATTTGATTTTTTCAATATTAAGCTTTAAATCTTCTCCAGTTCCTTGAAATTTAAGGGTTCTAGTATGATTTTCTGATTTCTCTGGTATAGTTTCAACAAGTTCCACTTTTTCTCCATCCATATATAAATATACTTTGCTTAACAATGTGTCTTTATCTGTGGTAATAGTTATATAGGTATTGCCTTCTTTTTCGTATACATTGTTTATCTCAATATCTTGACCAAGAATCTTTATATTTTTAGAAGTATCTTTAATTAGATGAATATTTTCATGTACATCATATTCTCCAGAAAAAGATATAAGTTTTAATTGCAAATTTTTAGTATCTGTTGGTATAGCCTCAAATCTGACATCAAAGTTAATTCCTTTCATATTTGTAGATATTCCAGAGCCTTCCCATGCAATTTCTTTCCCATCAACTATCAATGCCATTTCAATATCATTTGGCATAATTCTATTTTTATTTATATGATCTAAACCTAATTCTATGATATTTTGGATTTGTCCTTTAACTATTGTAGTAGTAGGTGAGGCTATTAAAGATTTCACTTTTATTTGTCTTTGATCTAATTTAATTTTTTTATTTAATGATATTTTTAAGCTTTTTCCTACAGCTTGATTTCTATCTATTTTAAATTTAATGTCTCCATATTCTATATCTCCGTTTTCATGGATGTAGCTTAAATTTACTTTCATAGTTTTCTCAGAGAGTTTAGGAGCTTCATGAGTTGAAATAACCCATTTCATCTCTGTATTGTTTTTATTTGCATCTCCAGAACCACCATAAGTAAATAATTTGTCCTGCATATTAGTTATGCTAATATGTGTATTTGAATCAACATCCATTACATTTTCATCAGGAGAATATAAAGTATAAAACATTACCATAGTGTTATTGTCAAGCATTATGGCATCTAAAGTAAATTTTACACCATTAGAAAAAGTATGAGATTTGTCTATTGTTTGCCCTTTTCCCAATTGATTTAGTTCTTTAAGGGTACCATTCATTACATTTTCATATCCAACCAACTTCTTGCCATAAAAGGCCAATGTGTCCATATTATATCCTAAAAGCAAAACTGCCAATATCAAGGCAGCGACTTTACCTTTAATATTTTTTTTCTTTTTATTTGGGGTACTTTCTAAAGCAGAACGTAGTGTTGATTCTATATCTATAGGTATTTCCAAACTATCTATTTCTTTTTTACCTTCATACAAAAGTTTTTCAACCTCATTCAATCGAATCACCTCCAATGGATTCTCTCAAATTTTCTATTCCAATGCTAATTCTTGATTTGACAGTTCCTATAGGAATTTTAAGTATTTCAGATATAGTTTTATAATCTAAATCAAGAAAATATTTAAGCTTTATTGCCTCTTGTTGTTTTTCACTTAATTTAGAGAGATGTTTTTCTAATACTATTTGATTTTCAGATTTGTCATAGGTTTCATATTGGGCTTCGGTTTTTATTTCATCTAAAGGGATTAGTTTGTTATCTTTTTTTAATTTGTTTTTACATAAATTGACCAGTATGGTTTTACTCCAACTATAGAAGGCTTCTTCTTTTTTTAGTTTTGACATGTTTTCATACAGTATGACAATCATGTCTTGCATAGCATCTAATGCATCATCTTTGTTTTTCATATAAACATAAGCTAATTTATAATAATCGGCTTCATGTGCCATAACAAGCTGCAACAGGGCTTCTTTATTCCCTTTTTTTGCTTTTTTAATTAACAATTCTGTTTCCATTTTCTCACCTGCCTATATATAAGAGTATTATATCCTACAAAATGTTCATTTTATATTTAAAAAATAAATATAGTTGCAATATTGTTAAAATGTATTTTACATATTAATCGTTAAGTGATATGATGAAGATATAAATAAAAATTGAATAATCAATCAAGGGGTGCTTATATTGATAGGCTGAGATTGGAATGTTATTCCTGACCCTATGAACCTGATTTGGGTAATTCCAACGGAGGGATATGTTTTTTTATGCTTATTTTGAATAAAAACTGTATGTATCTGTTGGCGTACAGTTTTTTTATTTTTTGAAAGGAGAGTTGAAGATGGAAGTATATAGGATAATTGATGCAAATATAAACAGGGTTTCAGAAGGAATTAGAGTCATAGAAGACATAGAAAGATTTGTATTTGAAAATAGAGAAATTTCCAAAGAACTTAGAGATATTCGTCATTTGGTCAGGAAAAGTTTTAAAAATTCTGAACTTTTAAGAAATAGAAGTTCAAATACAGACATAGGATTTCAAATATCTCAAAAGAGTACATTGGACGAAAAGAATGATATTGAAACTTTACTTATATCAAATTTCAAAAGAGCAGAAGAAGGAATTAGAAGTATTGAAGAATGTTTGAAAATTTTAGGGCATTATGAAGAATCAAAGATATATGAACAAATTAGATTTAGAGTATATGGTTTGGAAAAACGTATTTTTTCTAGTACATTGCCTGATACATGCATCTATGGTATCACAGGAGAAAAATTTTCAAAAGGAAGGACCAATATTGAAGTAGTAAGAGAAATGATTGAATCAGGCATAAAGATTATTCAATATAGAGAAAAGGACAAATCAAAAAAAGAGAAATATGAAGAGTGCAAAATTATACGAGAAATGACAAAAAAAGCAAATGTTACTTTTGTTGTAAATGATGATATGGATATAGCTATGCTAGTTCAAGCTGATGGCATACATGTGGGGCAGGATGATATACCTATTGAAGAAATAAAGAAGATTGCTCCAAATATGATTGTAGGTGTTTCAACTCACAACAAAGAACAAGCTATAGAAGCAGTGGAAAAAGGCGCAGACTATATAGGAGTTGGACCAATATTTGATACTTCTACAAAGGAAAATGTAGAGAAATCGGAAGGACTTAAGTATTTAAAATGGGTTTCAGAAAACATAAATATTCCCTATGTAGCTATTGGAGGAATAAAAAAAGAAAACATATTAGATGCAAAAATTCATGGAGGAAAGTGCTTTGCAATGATATCAGAGTTAGTTGGTTCTTTAAATATGAATGAAATAGTTTTATCTATAAAAAAAATATTGAATGAGGGGGAATTTTAAATGAATTATACAACACAAATGGATGCTGCAAAAAAAGGTATCATCACAGAAGAAATGAAGATAGTAGCTAAAAAAGAGAATATGGATGTCGAGCTTTTGAGAAAAGGCATAGCTAGAGGCAAAATAGTTATACCAGCCAATAAAAATCACAAATCTTTAAATCCAGAAGGAATAGGAGAGGGTCTTAAGACTAAAATAAATGTCAATTTGGGTATTTCCAGGGATTGTCCAAATGTAGATAAGGAACTTGAAAAGGTAAAAGTAGCAATTGATATGAATGCAGAAGCTATAATGGACTTGAGTTCCTTTGGAAAGACTGAAGAGTTTAGAAGAAGATTGATTGATTTTTCTCCAGCTATTATAGGTACTGTGCCTGTATATGATGCAGTTGGATTTTATGACAAGGAACTAAAAGATATAACATCTAAAGAGTTTTTAGATGTAGCTAGAAAACATGCTGAAGATGGGGTGGATTTTGTCACAGTTCATGCAGGCATAAATAGAAAAACTGCTGAAGTTTTCAAGGAAAACAAAAGAGTCACAAACATAGTATCTAGAGGAGGTTCATTGCTTTATGCATGGATGGAACTAAATGACAAGGAAAATCCTTTTTACGAATATTTTGATGAACTTTTAGATATATGTGAAGAGTATGATTTGACATTGAGTTTGGGAGATTCTTTAAGACCAGGAAGTATAGAAGATGGAACTGATTCCTCACAGATAGAAGAACTTATTGTACTTGGAGAATTAACTAAAAGGGCTTGGGAAAGAAATGTACAAGTTATGATAGAAGGTCCAGGACATATAGCTATAAATGAAATAGAGGCTAATGTTTTATTGGAAAAGAAATTGTGCTATGGAGCTCCATTTTATGTGTTGGGACCAATAGTTACAGATATAGCACCAGGATATGACCATATTACTAGTGCTATTGGAGGAGCAATAGCTGCAAGTGCTGGAGCGGATTTCTTGTGTTATGTAACTCCAGCTGAACACTTGAGACTTCCAGATTTAGAAGATATGAAGGAAGGAATCATTGCTACAAAGATAGCTGCTCATTCAGGAGATATAGGGAAGGGTATTTCCAATGCAAGAGAATGGGATTTAAAGATGAGTCATGCAAGAAGAAAATTGGATTGGGAAGAGATGTTTGAATTAGCAATAGATGATGAAAGGCCAAGAAAGTACAGAAAAGAATCTACTCCAGAATTTAAAGATAGTTGTACTATGTGTGGAAAGATGTGTTCAGTTAGAAATATGAACAGGATAATGGAAGGAAAAGATATAAATATTTTGAGAAGTGATGATTAATTTTATAGGGGGCTTTTGTATGGAGATGAAGAAAACTAAAAAATTGACTATGGCTGCAATGTTTGTAGCTATAGGAGTTGTACTTGGAAATATAATATATATTCCTGTTGGAGTATCAAAATGTTTTCCAATACAACATGCTATAAATGTATTAGCAGCTACTATTTTAGGACCTGCATATAGTGTGATGATAGCTTTTTCAATATCTTTATTGAGAAATATATTGGGAACAGGAAGTCTTTTAGCTTTTCCTGGGAGTATGATAGGCGCACTATTGGCAGGAATGATATATAAATATACTCAAAATGTCTATAAGGCTTCTATAGGAGAAGTATTTGGTACAGGAGTTATTGGAGGAATGATGGCATTTCCAGTAGCAAAATATTTTATGGGCAAAGAAGTAGCTACTTTCTTTTTTGTATATCCCTTTATATTAAGCAGTGTTGGTGGAAGTATAATAGCTGTTGTTTTGATAAAGGTTCTAGATAAATATACAAAAACTCAAGCAAGAGCAAATGAGGAGAAATAAAATGGATATTGATACTATTGGAGAGCTGTCAAATAAAATAAAACAAGAAAAGCCTTTAGTTCATCTTATTAGCAATAGTGTCACAAGTAATGATTGTGCCAATATAGTTTTAGCCATGGGCGCCTCTCCTATTATGGCAATGGATTCTAGAGAAGTAGAAGAGGTGGTTTCTAAGGCTAAAGCATTGGTACTAAACATTGGTACTATAGAAAAAGATGTAGCTAGATCAATGATATTGGCTGGGAAAAAAGCAAATAGCTTAAATATCCCTGTTGTATTAGATCCAGTGGGAGTGGGAATATCAAAATTAAGACAAAATATTGTAAGAGAAATCCTTGAAAATGTTCATATAGCCATTATAAAAGGAAATCAAGCAGAAATAAAGATATTGTATGGTCTCAGGGCAAATTTCAAAGGAGTAGACTCTGAAGATAATGATAGTATAGAATTTATGGCAGAAATATCTCAAGATCTATCTAAGAAAACCAATTCTGTAGTAGCCGTAACGGGAAAAGTTGATGTAATAAGTTCACTAGATGAAACTATATACTTATACAATGGACATGAGATGCTAAGAAGTATAACAGGAACTGGCTGTATGGGAACTGCTTTAGTTGGAGTATTTTCAAGTGTGACAGATAATGTGCTGAATGCAGCAGTGGCAGGCATTTATTCTTTAAATAGAGCAGGAGAAATAGCATATGAAAAAACTAAAAGTTTTGGGGGAGGGAGTGGAAGTTTTAAAGCAAACTTAATAGATGCAGTTTACAAAACATATGAAAAGCAGTAGATTGAATTCTACTGCTTTATTTATATTCATAAAAAAATTTGATATAATGAAAATATATTTTTAAATAGATATTGAAGTGAGGTGTTTTTTTGAAGATTTTAAGGCAAATGGGAATAATATTTGGTATTTTATTTGGCAGCCATATATTGCAAAAATCTCTGGGATTACCTATTCCAAGCACAGTCATAGGAATGATTATATTGCTTATATGTCTTCTTTCTGGAGTAATAAAACTTGAAATGATTGAGGAGGTAAGTAAATTTTTGTTGGATCATTTGATTTTCTTTTTTATACCAGCAGGTGTTGGAATAATGACTTCAGTAGATATGATAGGGGACAAGTGGTTATCTATATTGATAGTTATTGTTTTATCTACAATAATAACTATGGTTGTTACTGGGCTTACTGTACAAGCTTTAGCTAAAAAAAGTAAGAAAAAGTTAAAGGGGGAGAATGTGAATGATTAAATTTTTAGATACTCCTCTTTTTGGCATTTTGATATCAATTCTTGCTTTTGAAATTGGAATTTTTATAAATAAAAAGACAAAGTTGTCAATTTTAAATCCAATTGTCATTGCAGAAGTTTTAATAATAGTTTTTATGATTGTATTTAATATCGACTATGAGGTATACAATAAAGGTGGAAGCATAATATCTTTCTTTTTAGGACCAGCAACAGTAGTTCTTGCAGTTCCTCTATATAAGCAAATTGAGAAATTGAAAGAAAATGGGTTGCCTATAATGGTAGGAATAGCAGTAGGTTGTATAACTGCAATAACAAGCGTATATTTTTTGAGCAAATTGTTCCATCTAGATGAAGTGCTTACATTGTCGTTGTTGCCTAAATCAGTAACAGCTGCTATTTCAATGGAAGTTTCAAGCCAAATAGGTGGTATTCCAGCTCTGACGGTGGCTGCAACAGTTGTTACAGGTATAACGGGAAATGTTTTATGGCCTTATATATCAAAAGTATTTAAAATAGAAAATGATGTGGCTTCTGGCATTAGTTTGGGAACATCTGCCCATGCATTGGGTACTGCAAAAGCCATGGAGCTTGGAGAAGTAGAAGGAGGAATGGCTTCATTAGCTATAGGTGTAGCAGGACTTGTCACTGTGATTTTAGTTCCTATACTGGCAAAACTGTTATTTTAGACATTATTTTAGAGTCTATTTCGGGACTCTAAATTTTTTTGAAAAATCAACACAAAGAGAAATTTTTATGATAGAATGATTGATATTATTGTTTTATGGAAGGAGTTATTTAAATGAGTTTCAACAAAACTAAAGACAAGGATTTTTATAAAGCGATGTTTGCTATTGCGTTTCCGATTACATTGCAAAATTTAATTGCTTCATCTGTAAATATGATAGATACTCTTATGATTACGAGCCTTGGAAAAGAAAGCCTTGCTGCAGTAGGACTTGCCAATCAAGTGTTTTTCTTTTATTCAGTGATAGTATTTGGTGTGGCTACTGGTTCAGCCATATTTATAGCTCAATTTTGGGGGAAAAAGGATGTTTTGAATATAAGAAGGATATTGGGATTATCTCTTTTGATTAGTTGTATTATTGGAATAATATTTACAGTCAGTGCATTTTTTGTACCTACTAACATAATGAAAATATTTACTAAAGAATTAGAAGTGGTTAATTTG
Organism: Sporanaerobacter acetigenes DSM 13106; assembly: GCF_900130025.1. Lineage (NCBI taxonomy): Bacteria > Bacillati > Bacillota > Tissierellia > Tissierellales > Sporanaerobacteraceae > Sporanaerobacter > Sporanaerobacter acetigenes. The sequence goes on from NZ_FQXR01000005.1 coordinate 115,100, forward strand.
GGAAAAGATTACTTGAAAATAGTATCTTTAAGCTATATCATAACTTCCATAAGCTTTTCTTTTGGTGTGGCTTCAAGAAGTATAGGGGATGCAAAGATGCCTATGGTTGCAAGTATTATATCTTTTTTGACTAATACAGTTTTCAATTATTTACTTATTTTTGGGAAATTTGGTTTTCCAGAATTGGGAGTTAAGGGGGCAGCTTATGGAACTCTTATAGCTAGAATAGTTGAAGTGGCCCTCATTTTGTATGCGGTATATTCAAGTGATGGACCTTTGGCAGGAAATTTTTCTGAACTATTTAGTTGGGATAAAAATTATGTGAAAAAGTATTTTAAAACAGCTTATCCAGTTATTTTAAATGAAACATTCTGGTCTTTAGGAAATGTCATGTATTCTATTGCTTATGCAAAAATTGGCACAGGGGCTACAGCTGCTGTTCAAATCACAAGTACGGTGCAAAATATATTTTTAGTATTTTCTCGAGGCCTTGCCAATTCCTGTACTGTAATGGTTGGAAACAAAATAGGGGAAGGAAAAGAAGAAGAAGCAGTAGACTATGCCAACAAATTTTTGAAAATATCTGGTATATTGGGAGTTTTTCTCGGCATCATATTATTTTTTACAACGGATTTTGTACTTATGCTATTTAGAAATTTACCCGAAGATTTGTATGAAATCTCTAAAAGCATGATTATAGTATTGGCTATTTTCTTACCTATAAAGATGTTTAATGGAAATTTGATAGTAGGAGTTTTTAGAGGTGGTGGAGATACAAAGTTTTCCATGATGGTTGAAATGGGAGCAGTTTGGGCAGTTGGAGTACCGTTAGCGTTTTTAGGTGCAACAGTATTTAAACTCCCAGTTTATTTGGTATCTGTACTTGTAAATATGGAGGAAGTAGTGAAAGCTATAATTGGAATTCCAAGGGTTGTATCTAATAAATGGGTACAAAATGTAGTTGAGAATATGTAATAAAAAAATACTGATTTTATCAGTATTTTTTTTATCTAATTTTACTGAACAAATTTGTAAGATATATATAATTGAAAATTAAGAAAAGTGTGATATTATACTTTGTTAAAAGAAGGTTATTAAATATGGGTTATGACAACAATGATGAGAAAGGGGATAAAAATGGAATCTACAAATGAAAAAACTCATGGTTATGTATGGATTTTTTTGATTTGTCTTATTGCAATTTTTTTTATATCTTTTTTTATTGGACGATATCCTGTTTCTATCGAATTGTTGTTAAAAGTGTTTTTTTCTAAGATATTTCCAATATCCAAAACTTGGCCAGACACTATTGAAACCATAGTATTTCAAATAAGACTTCCAAGAATTGTTGGAGCAATGCTTGTTGGTGCTTCTCTATCTGTATCAGGGGCAGTATATCAAGGTATGTTTAAAAATCCTCTGGTTTCTCCTGATATATTGGGAGCTTCTGCAGGTTCTGCCTTTGGGGCAGCTCTTGCTATATACTTATCTTTCAGTATTATTGGAATACAGATATGTTCTTTTATTTTTGGACTTATAGGAGTGCTTCTAGTATATTTAATCAGCACAAAAGTCAAAGAAGATCCTCTTATTGGTCTTGTGATTACAGGAGTGTTGGTAGGTTCTATATTTACTTCTCTTACTTCTCTTATAAAGTATATTGCAGATACAAATGACAAATTGCCTACTATAACTTTTTGGCTTATGGGTAGTCTTTCAAGTTTCTCTACAAGGGATATAAAGGCAATTCTTGTTCCAATATCTATTGGAATTATTCCATTATATATTTTGAGATGGAAATTGAATGTCCTTTCATTGGATGAAGATGAAGCTAAAACCTTGGGCTTAAATACTGGTAAGATTAGAGCTATTGTGATAATATGTTCGACATTGATGACTGCTGCTTCTGTTTCTGTAAGTGGAATGATTGGATGGATAGGGCTTGTCATTCCTCATTTAAGCAGAATAATAGTTGGTCCAGATTATAGAGTGTTGCTTCCTACTACTATATTGTTAGGTAGTTCATATCTACTTATGATTGACAATATTTCAAGAACTCTTCTGACGGTAGAAATACCTCTAGGAATACTCACTTCTCTTATGGGGGCACCTTTTTTTATATTTTTACTACTTAAAAATAAAAGGAGTTGAAAAGATTGCTTGAGGTAAAAAACTTAAGTTGTGGCTATAAAGATAAAATTGTTTTGAAAGATGTATCTTTTACCGCAAATCCTGGAGATATACTTTGTATATTGGGTTCAAATGGATCAGGAAAATCTACTCTTATAAAGACTATAATAGGTTTGTTGGACATTTATGAAGGTGAAATATTTGTAGATGGTGAAAATACAAAAGATTGGCCTTGGGAGCAAAGGGCAAGAGCAATAAGCTATATACCTCAATCATTTAACTCCACATTTCAATACAAAAGTATAGACATAGTATTGATGGGGAGAACATCTTATTTGGGATTTGCTTCATCTCCTTCTAAAGAAGACGAAAAAATTGCAGATGAGGCTATGGAAAGACTAAAAATATCCTACTTAAGAGATAAAGTTTATTCAAAGCTTAGTGGTGGCGAAAGACAATTGGTCAAGATTGCTCAAGCTTTAGCTCAAAGGTCAAATATAATCATAATGGATGAACCTACAAACAACTTGGATTTTGGAAATCAAATAGTTTTATTTAAACATATTAAACAATGTGCTGATTTAGGTATAACAATACTTATGGCTACACATTTTCCAGAACAGGCTTTTTTATATGGAACTAAGGCTCTTTTAGTGAAAGATGGGAGAGCTATTGAGATTGATAGACCAAATGAAAATCTGACAGAAAGTGAAATTCAAAATCTATATTGTGTAGAAGTAAAAGTTGTGGAACTTGATGTAGAAGATAAAACCATAAAAATGTGTTTACCTATTCTTTAGAATACAAATAAAAAGGAGTGTTTTCATATGTTTAAAAATAAAAGATTCATATCATTAGTCATTATTTTTATTTTAATATCATCTTTATTGTTTGGATGCAATCACCAAAAGACCAATGGAGAAGTTAATGCCAATGAGAGCTTAGAAGTTGAAGATATGGCTGGAAGGAAGATTTCCATACCTGCTAAAGTGGACAGAATATTTTCAGTTGATCCTGTGGGAACAATTCTTTTGTATTCATTAAATCCCGACAAAATGGCTGGGTGGAATTATGAATTGAGGGAAGGAGAAAAAAGATTTATAGGAGAAAAATATCAAAGTTTGCCTAATTTGGGTGATGCTGGAAAAGAAACTATAAATATTGAGGAACTTTTGAAGGTAGATCCAGAAGCATTGATAATGGTGACTAAGATAGATGACTCAACTTTATCCAAGGTAGATGAACTAGAAAAGCAAACAGGTAAAGCTATAGTTGTTTTGGATTATAACATGAAAAGGCTAGATGAAGCATATGAAATTCTTGGAGAAATTATGGATGAAGAGGACAAGGCAAAAGAATTGGCAAAATACTGTAAGAAAACCCTCGATGAGATAAGGAAAAATTCATCTAAGATAATTGAAGAAAAAAAGATGAATATATATTATGCAGAAGGGCCAGATGGACTTCAAACTGAACCTGCTGGCTCCTGGCATGTTCAAGTTATAGATATGATAGGTGGTAGGAATGTAGCACAAGTTGAAGTGAAAGGAGAAAAGGGAAAGTCTGAAGTATCCATTGAGCAAGTCTTGGCTTGGGATCCTGATATAATCATTTCTTGGGATGATGAAAGGGGAGGGTATTATTCAGAGATTTATAAGGACTCAAATTGGAAGGATATAAAGGCAGTTAAGAATAGAGAAGTATATGAGATACCAAACAAACCTTTCAACTGGTTTGATAGACCACCATCTATCAATAGAATACTTGGATTGAAATGGTTGGGGAATTTACTATATCCTGATGTATATAATTATGATATGAGAAATGAAGTAAAGGAATTTTATGATAAATTTTATCACTATAAACTTTCAGAAGATGAAATAGATGAGCTTCTTCAAAATTCTACAAGGCACTAATTCTTTGTATATAAAGGTATTATGGATATATATAAATACATCATTGTAATTAGAATGAATAGGTGATAATATGAATATACATAAATTCCTGATTGTATAATAAAATTATATGTAATTATAATTCGACAAATGGATGAATATAATTTAGTTTATTAAAAATATGATGAGGTGAGAAAATGGGATGTAGAATAGTTGCGGATAGTAGTTGTGACTTAAGCGATGAGCTAAAAGAGAAAATGGACATTGGTCTAGTTCCACTAAAAATAGATACAGAAAATCGAAGCTTCATAGATGATGAAAATTTAGATATTCATGAGCTTTTAACTGCTATGAAGGATAGTGAACATGGTGTAAAAACTTCATGTCCTTCTCCCAACGATTTTCTAAAAGAATACGAGAAGTCAGATAATACATTTGTAGTGACCTTGTCTTCTAAATTGAGTGGTACCTATAATAGTGCAGTTCTTGCTAAAAATATTATGTCTGAAGACAATGATAAGTTTATTCATGTATTTGATTCTAAAAGTGCTTCAATAGGAGAAACTTTAGTTAGCATGAAAATATTTGAATTGATACAAAAACAATATGATAAATTTGATATTGTGACTAAAGTAGAACAGTATATTGATGAGATGAAAACTTTTTTTGTATTGGACAATTTAGATAATTTAATTAAGGGTGGAAGATTGACTAAAATTGCAGCTCATATTGCTTCTTTTCTATCTATAAAGCCTATTCTAGGCTCAGATGGAGATGGAGATATTAAGTTGTATGATAAGGCGAGGGGTAGCAAAAAAGTTTTTAGGAGATTTGTTGAAGTGGTGGGAGAAGAAGGAAGTGATTTTGAAAATAAAGTTCTTGGAATAGCTCATTGCAATGCGCCCGAAGTAGCATATGAGCTTAAAGAGCAATTTCAAGAAAAATATCATTTTAAGGATATAATAGTAGTTGAAACGGCGGGTCTTAGTACTGTTTATGCTAATGACGGGGGAATAGTCATAGCATTTTAATACGAAAACATGGAGGTGTTTATATGAAGGAAATAGTTTTGGCAGGTGGATGTTTTTGGGGTGTTGAAGAGTACATGTCAAGAATAGATGGAGTGGTAGAAACAAAAGTAGGTTATGCCAACGGTATGAAAGAAAACCCTACTTATGAGGAAGTTTGCACAGGGCTTACAGGTCACGCAGAAGCTTGCTATATAAAATATGATGAAAATATAATATTTTTAAGTGAGTTGTTGAATAGATTTTGGAGAATAATCGATCCTACTTCATTAAATAAGCAAGGAGGAGATTTAGGTCATCAATATCGAACAGGAATATATTATATAGATAAAGAAGATTTAGATACAATCGAAAAGAGTTTTAAGGAAATAGAGAAAAAGTATGAAAAAGCTATTGTGACTGAAGTTAAACCTTTGAGTTGTTTTTATGCTGCAGAAGAATATCATCAGAAATATTTAAAAAAGAACCCAAATGGCTATTGCCATATAAATCTTGATGCATAAAAAAATGCCTATGGAAATTTCCATAGGCATTTTTTAAACATGATTTATTTTTTTGTTTTTTCCATATATATTTTCCCAGTCATCAATAAATTTATCTACACTTTTATTGGTCAATGGGTGATAAAGCATATCTTCAATTAAATTAAAAGGTACGGTGGCAGCATGGCTTCCAACAAGACTTGCATTGTAAACTTGTTCTACATTTTTGAAACTTGCAGCAAGTATTTTGGTGTCTAAATTGTGTATTTTAAAAAGTTTGGATATATCAGAAACTACTTTTATCCCATTTCCAGATATATTGTCCAATCTATTTACATATGGAGCTACAAAGGAAGCTCCAGATTTAGCTGCCATGAGAGCTTGAAGAGGAGTGAATACTGCAGTGGCAGTGATCTTTATATTTTTATCTGAAAGTATTTTCATAGCTTTTATTCCTTCGTTTATAACGGGAATTTTTACATAGAGGTTTCCACCTATTTTGTCATTTATGTATAATGCTTCTTCGATTATATCTTCTGCATTAGTTCCAAGAGCCTGAATGTGAAGAGCTTTGTCTTTTCCTATGATTTTTCGTATCTCTTTTAAAAGCGGTAAGAAATCTTTATTTTCTTTAGATATAATACTTGGATTAGTAGTTACACCATCAATTGGGTAGTATTCTATTCCTTTTCTTATGTACTCTATATTTGCTGTATCTAATAGTATAAGCATTTTGCACACTCCTTATAGTTTTTAAAAATATATTTTAAAATAATTCTAGAAAGCATTGACACAATATATTGTACTTTGATATCATGGATATACGATATGTTGTTTGAGTTGCTTTTATATCTAAGTATATATTGTATCACAAAAAATAAAAAATAATAGACTTGATTTATTTAAGGGGGCATTGAAATGATAACTAAGATTAAAAAAAGGGATGGGAGAGAAGTACCATTCAATATTGAAAAAATAGCAAATGCTATTTTTAAGGCAGCACAAGCTGCTGGGGGACAGGACTATAATACTGCACTGAATTTGGCAGAAGAAGTGACTAGATATCTTGAAGAAAATTATAATGGAAAAATACCTGAAGTTGAAGGAATTCAAGATGCAGTTGAAAAGGTACTTATAGAATCAGGTCATGCAAAGACTGCCAAAGAATATATCCTATACAGAGCTGAAAGAACAAGAACAAGAGAAATGAATACTAGACTTATGAAAGTCTATGGTGATTTAACTTTTAAAGATGCACAAGATAATGATTTAAAAAGAGAAAATGCCAATATAGATGGAGATACTGCTATGGGAACCATGCTTAAATATGGTTCTGAAGGAGCAAAGCAATTTTATGATTTATTTATATTAAATCCAGAACATTCAAAGGCTCACAAGGATGGAGATATACATATTCATGATTTGGATTTTCTCACATTGACTACTACTTGCTGTCAAATAGATATAGTCAATTTATTTAAAGGCGGATTTAGTACAGGTCACGGATACTTGAGAGAACCCAAGGATATACAAAGCTACTCTGCGTTGGCTTGTATAGCTATACAATCAAATCAAAATGATCAACACGGTGGTCAAAGTATTCCAAATTTTGATTATGGAATGGCTCCTGGAGTTAGGAAGACATATACTAAAACTTATAGACAGGATTTGTTGAAAGCTATAGAGTTTATAACATCAGATGAAACTATTAAAGATAGGGCAATAGAAATTTTTGAAGAGATAGAAAAAAATTATGGATTAGTTCCTACATTAGATGACAATGAAGAATATTTAAAGATTGAAGAAGATTATTTGTATGAATTGTTGAAGGACAGAGAAATGGTCTCTAAAGTGCAAAAATTCACAGTGAAGAATGCATATCTTGAAACTGATAGAAAGACTTATCAGGCTATGGAAGCTCTTATACACAACTTAAATACTATGCACAGCAGAGCCGGAGCTCAAATTCCTTTTAGTTCCATAAATTATGGAACAGATATATCTAGTGAAGGAAGAATGGCTATGAAGAACCTTCTATTAGCTACGGAAGCAGGCCTTGGGAGTGGAGAAACACCTATATTTCCTATACAAATATTTAAAGTAAAAGAAGGGATAAACTATAATACAGAAGATCCCAACTATGATTTGTTTAAACTTGCTTGTAGAGTTAGTGCTAAAAGACTATTTCCTAATTTTTCTTTCATAGATGCTCCATATAATTTGCAGTACTATAAACCAGGTCATCCTGAAACAGAAATAGCTTATATGGGATGTAGGACTAGAGTAGCAGCTAATGTATATGATCCTTCAAGGGAGATTATCTATGGAAGGGGAAATTTAAGTTTTACTACTATAAATCTTCCACGACTTGGTTTGAAAAGTGGTGGAGATATAAATGTATTTTATGAAGAACTAGACAAGACTATAGATATCGTTATAAGTCAATTGTTGGAAAGATTTGAAATACAGGCAAGGAAAAAAGTGAAAAACTATCCATTTCTAATGGGGCAAGGTGTATGGCTTGATTCAGATAAATTAGATAGAGAAGATGAAGTGAGGGAAGTACTAAAACATGGTACTCTCACAACTGGTTTTATTGGGCTTGCTGAATGCTTGAAGGCCCTTACAGGAAAGCATCATGGGGAATCAGAAGGATCTCAAAAATTAGGTCTTGAAATAATAGGACATATGAGGAAAAGAATGGATGAGGCTAGCAAGAAGTATCATATGAATTTTTCTCTTATAGCTACACCAGCAGAAGGTACATCAGGAAGATTTGTTGGGATGGACAGAGAATTGTTTGGAAGTATAGAAGGAGTTACAGACAGAGAATACTATACAAATAGTTTTCATGTGCCAGTATATTATGAAATAAGTGCTTATGACAAGATAAGACTAGAGGCTCCTTATCATGAACTTACCAATGGAGGCCATATCACATATGTAGAGGTTGATGGAGATCCAACACAAAATTTAGAAGCCTTCGAAAAGATAATAAGAGCTATGAAGGAATTGGGTATTGGCTATGGTTCCATAAATCATCCAGTAGATAGGGACCCAGTCTGTGGTTATACAGGAATTATAGGAGATACTTGTCCTAAATGTGGTAGGGAAGAGGGAGATATAAAATTTGAAAGAATTCGCCGTATCACAGGATATCTTGTAGGAACTCTTGATCGCTTTAACGATGCCAAGAGAGCTGAAGAAAGAGATAGAGTTAAACATTTCTCTTGTAAATAAGAGGTGATAAAATGAGTACTTATTTGAGAATTGCAGGCATTGAAAAAGAGTCTATTGTAGATGGTCCGGGAATTAGATTGACTGTATTCAGTCAAGGCTGTAAACACCATTGTCTTGGGTGTCATAACCCACAAACTCACTCTTTTGAAGGCGGACAGATTATAGATATTGAAAACATTTTAGATATGATAAAGAAAAATCCATTGCTAGATGGCATCACTTTTAGTGGGGGTGACCCTTTTGAGCAGGCAGAAAGTTTTGCGGTACTTGGAGGAAAAGTTAAGGCTATGGGATTAAATGTCATGAGTTATACAGGTTATACTTATGAAGAAATATTGGAAGGTATGGATAAAAGACCTGAGTGGAAAGAACTTTTGTATGTAACGGATATACTGGTTGATGGACCTTTTGATATAAATAAGAAAAGCATGATGTTGAAGTTTAAAGGTTCATCAAATCAGAGAATAATTGATGTGAAAGAATCTTTAACGAGCAATGAAGTGGTGATTTTTGATTAATTCAAATAGTAAAAAGCATCTACAAAAGTAGATGCTTTTTTATTATCTTATGGTATTATAAAATAAGGACGAGATTGAAGTGTTTTAACAATACTAGAAGAAAGTAATTAGTCGAAATCAGAGGTGGTTTTGTGAAGAAAATATTGCATATAATATCACAATATCCAGGGAAAACAGGAAGTGGAGTGTATTTAAGAGCTCTTATGAATGAAGCTAGCAAGAAGGGATATAGTCAAAGTCTTATAGCAGGTATATCAAAGGATGATGATTTAGTTTTAGATAATATAGATAAAAAATATTTTTATCCTGTGGTATTTAATACTGAAGCTCTTCCATTTTCTATAGTGGGGATGAGTGATATTATGCCTTATGAAAGCACTAGATATAAGGATATGACCGATGAAATGTTTCAAAATTGGGAAAAGGCTTTTAGTAGGAGTATAGGGAAGGCTTTAGATGAGTTTAAACCAGATATTATTATATCTCATCATCTATGGATACTTACTTCTCTTGTGAGAAAGCTTACACAAGACATCCCATTGGTTTCTATATGCCATGGTACAGATATAAGACAGTTTGAAATGTGCCCTAGGTATAGGGAATATGTCTTGGAAGGATGTAGCGGTATTGACAATGTACTTGCACTAAACGAATTTCAAAAGGAAAAAATAGTTGATATTTACAGAATAAGTAGGGAAAAGATTTCTGTCGTAGGTGGTGGATTTGATTCAGATATATTTTATCCATCAAGAAAAGAATTTGTTAAAGATAGAATTAGACTTATATATGCAGGGAAAATAAGCTGTTCTAAAGGCGTACTATCGTTAATTAGAGCTTATGACGGATTAGATACATTAGAGAATATAGAACTCTATATTGCAGGTTCTGGAAGTGGAAAAGAAGCAAAGATTATAAAAAGTGCTGGAGAAAAATCTAAGAATAAAATTATATTTACTGGAGAAGTATCTCAAGCTGTCCTTGGAGATTTATTTCGGGAAAGTCAAATATTTGTACTTCCGTCTTTTTATGAAGGGCTTTCCTTGGTGACCATTGAAGCCCTTGCTTGTGGACTTAGAGTCGTTGCAACGGATATACCTGGACTTAAAAATTTTTTGGGGGATACTATAAATAGTAGTGGTATTATACAATATGTACCACTGCCTAATATGGTAGATGCAGATACGCCAGATAGTAGTGAGATTAATATATTTGAAGAAAGACTAAAAAACGCAATGAAAATGCAAATACATGAGTTTGAAAAATATGGGAATGTAGAAGATGAAAAAGTTTTTCAAGATATAAAGGATATGTCTTGGGAAAATATTTTCAATAAAATACTTTGAGGGGGAAATAAGAAATGTTTAAGTTAGGACCTTTAAAAAAGATGACAGATGAGGAAAAATATAGGTATATGCTTATACTTTTAAAAGGACAATTAAGTTCAGAACAAGATGAAATTGCCAATCTTTCGAATGCTTCTGCTATAGTTATGACTTGTGTAGATAAGTTGAATTGGGCAGGATTTTATATATTGAGAGGCAAAGAATTAGTTCTCGGGCCTTTTCAAGGACTTCCAGCTTGCAATAGAATTCAAATGGGAAAGGGAGTATGTGGTACTAGTTTAGCCAATAGAACTACGCAGAAAATTGAAGATGTTCATGTTTTTCCAGGTCATATAGCTTGTGATGAAGCTTCTAGATCGGAATTGGTCATACCTATTGTCAAAAATGATGTGCCTTATGGAGTTCTTGACTTAGACAGCCCTTATGTGGGAAGGTTTACTGAGCTAGAGGAAAAATATTTGATTAAATTTGTTGAAGTATTGAATAAATATATAAATTGGCAGAATATATTGTAAGCACGGTTAAATAAACTGCAAGTAAGTACTCGTTTATGGTGATATAACTGGATTTGAACGGTAGCAAAACTTGACTTAATTTTCAGTAAGTTATACTATAGTCTTGTTAGGGTATGGTTATTTTGGTATGTCAAACCATGGAGGCAGTCTAAAATTTACAGGACTTTAGTATTAGACTGCAAAAGTGGGACTATTATTTTAGAAGGGGGACTATTTATGACCAGGTATGTTTATCAATTTTGTGATGGAAACAAAGACATGAAGGATTTATTAGGAGGGAAAGGTGCCAATTTATCAGAAATGACTAAAATAGGACTTCCGGTGCCTCCAGGAATAACAATTACAACAGAAGCTTGTAAGAGATTTTATGAAAAAGGACAAAAGATTGATTCAGATCTGGAAAAAGAAATTTGTGAAAATCTTGAAAAATTAGAAGAAAAGATGGGGAAAAAACTTGGCGACAAGGAAAATCCACTATTGCTTTCCGTTAGATCTGGTGCTCCAATTTCTATGCCAGGGATGATGGATACAATATTAAACTTAGGATTGAATGATGAGTCAGTGAAAGGGTTTTCTAAGGCGATATCCAATGAAAGAACAGCTTATGACAGCTATAGAAGACTTATTCAGATGTTTGGCGATGTTGTCATGAAAATTCCATCTGAGAAATTTGAAGAAGTACTAGATGATATAAAGAAGAGCAATGGATATAAAGATGATACTGAGCTTACAATTGATGATTTAAAAGAAGTAGTAGATAGATATAAGACTATATTTAAGGAAAATGCAGGAATTGATTTTCCACAGGATTCAAGAAAACAGATGATGATGGCTGTAGAAGCTGTATTTAGCTCATGGGAAAATGATAGAGCTATAACTTATAGAAATATAAATGGTATACCTCACACTTTAGGCACTGCTGTAAATATACAGAGCATGGTGTTTGGAAATATGGGAAATGATTCTGCTACAGGAGTATTGTTCACAAGAAATCCTGCTACAGGAGCTAAAGGGCTTTATGGAGAATTTCTTGTAAATGCACAAGGAGAGGATGTAGTTGCAGGTATCAGAACTCCTCAATTTATTGATGAAATGGAAAACGTATTTCCAGATAAATATAGAGAAATTGAAGAGGTTGCACAAAAATTGGAAAGACACTATAAAGATATGCAGGATGTTGAATTCACTATTGAAAAAGGCAAACTCTACATGCTACAAACGAGAAATGGCAAGAGAACTGGTGCAGCTGCTGTAAATATTGCCGTAGATATGGTGGAGGAAGGATTTATTGACAAGAAGACTGCGGTACTTAGAGTTGAACCATTGAGTGTTAAGCAATTGTTGCATCCAGCTTTTGATGAAGTTGAACTTCAGAAAGCTAAAAAGATAACTAAAGGATTAGCTGCATCTCCAGGTGCTGCTTATGGAAAGATTTATTTTACATCTGAAGAGGTTGTAGCAGCTGCTGAAAGAGGAGAAAATGCAATTTTAGTTAGAACTGAAACTTCTCCAGAAGATATTGATGGAATGTCCAAAGCAAAAGGATTTTTGACGGCAAGAGGAGGAATGACTTCTCATGCAGCAGTAGTTGCAAGACAATTTGGGAAAAGCTGTATATCTGGATGTAGTGAATTAGTTGTAAATGAAAAGGCTAAAAAGTTTTCTGTAAAGGGTGTAGAATACAAAGAAGGAGATTATATATCCTTAGACGGAAATACTGGATGTATTTATGAAGGAAAAATCCAAACTAAAGAAGCTGAAATCACAGGAAATTTAAATAAATTGTTGACTTGGGCAGATGAATTTAGAAGATTGGAAATTTGGACCAATGTAGATAAGGCAAAGGACTTGGAAAGAGCCCTTGAATTTGGAGCAGAAGGTATAGGACTTTGTAGAACTGAGCATATGTTCTTTGGAGAAGATAGAATTAAATATGTGAGAAGAATGATCCTTACAGATGATATTGAAGAAGAAATGAAGGTATTAGATAAATTGTTTGAATTCCAAAAGAAAGATTTTTACAATTTATTCAAGCATATGGATGGAAGACAAGTAATAATAAGACTTTTAGATATGCCACTTCATGAGTTTTTACCTGTCAGGGATAAAGACATAGAAGCTTTGTCCAAAGAAATGAATAAAGATTTTGATGAATTAAAACACAAAGTATCAAGTTTAAAAGAGTTCAATCCAATGCTTGGACATAGAGGATGTAGACTTGGTATGACTAATCCTGAAATATATAGAATGCAAGTAAGAGCTATAATTACAGCTGTGACAGAACTAGAAAAAGAGCTTAATATCACATTAAGACCACAAATAATGATACCCTTGGTTGGGATAGAAGAAGAAATAGCTTCAATAAGAAAGAATGTTACAGAAGTAGCAGATGAGATAATAGAAAGAGAAAATAGCAAATTGGTATATGAAGTAGGTACTATGATAGAAATTCCAAGAGCTGCACTTATGGCAGATAAAATTGCAAAACATGCGGATTTCTTTTCTTTTGGAACAAATGATTTAACTCAAATGACTTTTGGATTCTCAAGAGATGACGCAGATGCTTATTTGAAATCTTATGTAAAACAATGTGTACTTGAAATAAGCCCATTTGAATCTATAGACACAGAAGGCGTTGGAAAGCTCATGGATATAGCTGTTAGATTGGGGAGAGAGACAAATCCAAAACTTCACATTGGTATATGTGGGGAACATGGAGGAGATCCTAAATCCATACAATTCTGTGACAAGATAGGTCTAGATTATGTGTCTTGTTCACCATTTTTAGTACCAGTAGCTAGACTAGCTGCTGCTCAAGCAGCTATAAAAAATAATTAATGAGTAAAATAGCGTGGCAGTTGCCACGCTATTTTATTCATTTTAAATTTCCTGAGCTTCTATTATTTCAAGTATAGTTTCGTATTCTTGTGATTCTAAAAATCTATCATTGTATTCTATTTCACCTACTTGATTGTCACAGAAATCTTGTCTGAAATGTTTTTTAGAGGGCAAGAATTCATAATTCACATCAGAATTAGCTACCATTCTAAATGGATCAAGATTTCCAAAATAGAAGTTCCATCTTTCCTCATTTTTGTTTCTAAGAGCTCCTCCTCCAAAGGATGGATCAGCAAAAATCCAACCATAAGGTTCTATATAAAATTCAGCCCAGTCATGGCATCCTATATATTGTGGATTTACATATAATCCAGATTGCCATCTTGCAGGGATTCCGACAATTCTACATAAGGTTATAAATAGTAGAGCTTGTACACCACAATCGCCTTTTAAGTTGTAAGCACAGTATTCAGGAACATTTATTATAGTTGCATATTGAGGCATATAGGAATATTTCACATTTTGTGTTATATAGTCATATATTTTTCTTGCTTTTAGAAGAGGATTAGTTTCATTTCCTACAATTTTATCAGCCAATTGAACTAAAAATGGTGTAAATCTTATATGAGGAAGCCTTTCTTCAGTATAGAAATTTGGTTGTTCTTTTGAAATTATATTTGGGTCAAATTTTGTATATTTTACATGATTTTCATAAGTATATTCTACAGTGAATATTTCTTCTCCTTTTACTTCTGTTTCAAAATATATGGTTCTTTGAGGATAATTTTCTGGTGAAATATATTTTGGTTCATGAGAAGTACTGAGTATTTTTATATTTTTTATTTGTTGAGCATTTTGAGGAATAGGAATGTGTACTCTTACAGTTTCTCCAATTCTTGCATGCTCTCCATTTAATTTGATGCCTGTTTTTAAATGGAAGAAGTATTTTTTTTCTTTTCCATTTATCATTTCTTCTACAGTTTTTGAAAGTATTTGGCTATCATTATTTTCCTCATCTTTTTCAATAAGTCTGTCTTTAAGATTTGTATTGACTTTTATCATATTGTCTAAAAAAGAGTGGATGAATTTAACTTTTCCATTGACATAAATCCATTCTGCATAGCCTTCGTCCTTCATGATTTCTAGTTCATCTTTTGAAAAATCACTTATTTTTTTTGAAGCCAATTCTAGTGCTTCATCATAGCTATAGATATAGTCTTCTTTTAGCCTTCGAATTCTATCTTTTTCATATACAAGTCTTTCTTTAAGAATAGTAGGAATATTTCTATTCATGTAAAGTTCTATTAAATGTAGTGCCTTGTTAAAATCTCCATGATATTCAGCTTTCCTCACATCTTCAGGAAGGTCAACTACTAAAGATTTTAATATTTCCATCATTTCACCCCCGAAATAATATATTAATTGAATTATATCATTAAACTAATGATGATTAAAAGATATAAAATTCAGAAATAATAATATTTCATATCTTGAAGGTATTTATTAAAACATGTAGAATACAGATAAGACAAAGATTTTAGGAGGATGCAATTTGCTTAGGGAAATTGTTGATATTATAAGTGAAGGGAAAAGAGAAGTTGAGAATTTGCTAAAAGAGGACACGAAAAAATTTGAAACAGTAGAAATAGTAGGGGAATACAATGAAGAAAAATTGACTAACAGATTTATATCTGGAGATAATATATACATAATGAATGCTCTACTAAAGGGAAATGGCTGCACATCTATGAAAGAAAAAATTGATCTTATATATATTGATCCACCTTTTTTATCAAAAGCTGATTACAATTCAAAAATAGTATTGCCATTAGATGATGAATTGGTGACTATTGAAAATTTTGCTTATTCAGATACATGGAAAGAAGGCGATATTTCATATCTTAAGATGTTATATAAAAGACTGTTACTTATGAGAGAACTTTTGAGTGACAGGGGAAGTATTTATCTCCATTTGGACTGGCATGTAGTGCACTATGCAAAAGTACTAATGGATGAAATATTTGGAGAAGATATGTTTTTAAACGAAATAATTTGGAGTTATAAATCAGGAGGAGTCAGTAAAAAATATTTTTCAAGGAAACATGATACTATTCTACTATATTCAAAGACTAAAGATTATATATTTAATGCGCAAAAAGAAAAATCGTACAATAGGGGTTTTAAGCCTTATAGATTTAAAGGAGTAAGTGAATATGAAGATGAAATGGGATGGTACACTTTGGTCAATATGAAAGATGTTTGGAATATTGATATGGTAGGTAGAACATCTAGTGAAAGAGTGGGATATGGGACCCAAAAACCTGAAAAGCTTCTTGAAAGAATTATATTGGCTTCTTCAGATGAAGATTCAATAGTTGCAGATTTTTTTGCAGGTAGTGGTACTACAGCGGTTGTGGCAGAAAAGTACAATAGGAAATGGATATTATCTGATTTAGGATATACATCTTTACAAACCACTAAAAAAAGACTTATGGATATAGAATCTGAGGGATTTATCCATGAAAAAATCGAAGAATTTTCTGTACCTAAAGGTGGAAAATTAAAAATACATTCAATAGACAAAAAAAGTTTTGAGTTCGATACGAAAATTATTAGCATTAATTTGGAAGGATATGAAATAGATATAGATAATATTCCCATTGAAGAAAAATATAAGGATATTTTATATAAAGTTATGCTTAAAGATTCTCTTGCACTTATAGATATTATAAGTATAGATCCAGATTATGATGGGAAAATTTTTAGAAGTAGATGGCAAAGTAAAAGAGATAGAGAAAGCTATAAAATTCCTGACAAAATTGAGTTGGAATTATTGAAAAAGCCAAAAAGAAGTATTGGAATAAAGATTATAGATGTATTTGGATTTGAAAGTGAGTATATTATAGAAGTATGAATGTTTAACTTTATGAAGGAGGGTTTTGTATGAGAGCTTTAGAAAATTTGAAACCAGAAAGAGTATTTTATTATTTTGAAGAATTGACTAAAATACCTCACTGTTCTGGAGAGGAAAAAGAAATAAGTGATTATTTAGCAAACTTTGCAAAAGAACACAATCTTGATTTTATTCAAGATGAGGCACTAAATGTGATAATCAAAAAACCTGGTACAAAGGGATATGAAAATCTACCTACAGTAGTTTTGCAAGGACATATGGATATGGTATGTGAAAAAGATGTAAATGTTTGTCATGATTTTTCAAGGGATCCACTTGAATTAAAAGTAGATGGAGATTTTATAAGTGCAAAAAATACTACACTTGGGGCGGACAATGGAATAGCTGTAGCTATGTGTTTGGCAATTCTTGAATCGGAAGATATTCCTCATCCTCCATTGGAAGTTCTTGCGACTACCTCAGAAGAAACAGGAATGAATGGGGCAAATGGGTTGGACCCCCAAAACATCCAAGGCAAAATATTAATAAATATAGATTCAGAAGAAGAAGGAAAGCTATTGGTAAGCTGTGCTGGAGGAGAAAGAGATAGAATAGAAATACCAATACTTTGGGAAAATAGAAGTGAAAATACATCCGTCTACGCTTTGAAGGTAACAGGGCTCAAAGGTGGTCACTCAGGTATGGAGATAAATGAAGGCAGAGGAAATGCCAACAAACTTATGGGCAGAGTACTTTATGAGATAGAAAAACAAATAGATATTAGACTTGCAAATATTGAAGGTGGAGCAAAGACAAATGCCATTCCAAGAAGTGCAGAATCAGTACTTGTTATAGATAGTGATGAAGAAAGTATTTTAAAAGAAATTGCAATTAAAATGGATAGTCAATTTAAAAACGAGCTAATGTCAGCTGATGCCAATGTAGAGCTAGTTGTTGAAAAACTGAGCACAGAAGAATCAAAAGTATTTTCTAAGGAAACTACTGAGAAAGCTATTGCTACTCTTATGCTAGTTCCAAATGGAGTTCAAACGATGAGCAGAGAAATTAAAGGATTGGTAGAGTCTTCAAACAATTTAGGAGTAGTCAATACTTTAGATGAAAGTATTATTTTCGAAAGCTCTATTAGAAGTTCTGTGCGAAGTTTGAGGGAAAATATATCGAATCAAATGGCTATCATAGCTGAAATATTGGGAGGAAAGTGGGAAAGCTATTCTGCTTATCCTGAATGGGAATACAAAGAAAATTCCTATATAAGGGAGGTCTTTCAAAAGGTATATAGAGAACAATTTGGCAAAGAGTTAGAAATAGCTGCAATTCATGCTGGACTTGAATGTGGACTGTTCAACGAGAAATTTGAGAATATGGATATGGTTTCCTTTGGACCAAATATGTATGGAGTTCATACACCAGATGAAAAGCTCAGCATATCTTCAACGGAAAGGACTTGGAATTTACTTGTTGGAGTTTTGAAAGAAATAAAATAAATTATGAATTTCTATATACTTCTAGTTTAAAATGGGGTATTATAAGCATATATTAATTATTAAATAAATTGTAAAGGAGAATGATAATGACAAATAAACATGATGATCATAATTGCTGTGACCATTCTGACAATGCTTGTGATTGTGGATGTGACTGTGGACATGAAGAGGAAATGGATATTATAACTCTTACTTTAGAAGATGACAGTGAAATGGAATGTGCTGTATTAGGAGTTTTTGAAGTAGAAGATAAATCGTACATTGCATTGCTTCCACTAGAGGATGAACAAGTACTATTGTATGAATATATTGAAGCTGAAGATGGATTTGAATTAGGGCAAATTGAAGATGATTCAGAATTTGAAATAGTTTCAGAAGCTTTTTATGCACTATTCATGGACGATGAAGACTATGATGAAGAGGATTTTGAAGACGAAGACGAATAATCATCAATATATTTTCTAGAGAATATTAGAACGCATTATCCTGTGGAGATGGTAGTTATTTATGTCGATGAAACAGGATATTTTCGTTTTAAGAAAAATTTTATAAAAATATGAAAGGGTGGTTGATTTGACTGTAGAACTAAAATTTGCTGAAGAATTGGTGGATTTTATTGACAGAAGTCCTAGTCCTTTTCATGCAGTAGAAAACGTTAAACATGAACTTTTAAAAAATGGTTTTGTGGAATTAAATTTAAAAGAAAAATGGAATGTTGAAAAGGAAGGCAAATATTTTACTGTTAAAAACGATTCAGCTCTTATAGCTTTTGTTGTAGGTAAGGGAGATATTGAAGAAGATGGGTTTAAATTGATTGGAGCTCATACTGATTCTCCTACTTTTAGAATTAAACCAAATCCTGAAATGGTGGAAGAAGGGGCATATTTAAGGCTAAATACTGAAGTATATGGAGGCCCTATCATAAATACTTGGCTTGATAGACCACTATCTATTGCAGGAAGAGTAGCTATAAAAGGTAAAGATCCATTTAATCCAGAAGTTAAGTTTATAAATATAGACAAGCCTTTGATGATAATACCTAATTTAGCTATACATATGAATAGAAAAATAAATGAAGGTGTGAAATTAAATACCCAAAAAGAGACCTTGCCTCTTGTTGGAATGATAAATGATGAATTTGAAAAGAAAGACTTTTTAATAAAACTATTAGCTAAAGAATTAAATGTTTCTCATGAAGATATAGTAGATTTTGATTTATATCTTTATGAATATGAAAAGGGCTCCATTGTAGGATTAAATAATGAATTTATATCTTGTGGCAAACAAGATGATTTGGCTATGGCTCATGCTGGAATAAAAGCTCTTATAAATGGAGAAGTTGGAAATTCTACAAATGTTGTGGTTTTATTTGATAATGAAGAAGTAGGCAGTACTACAAAACAAGGAGCAGCTAGTCCTATGCTTAGAACTGTTCTTGAAAGAATTTGTATAGCTCTTGGAAAGGGTAGAGAGGATTTTTACAGGAGTTTATACAATTCATTCTTGATTTCAGCAGATATGGCTCATGCTGTTCATCCAAATTATGCTGAAAAGCAAGATCCAACTAATAGGCCAGTATTAAATGGAGGACCTTGTATAAAGATAAGTGCCAATCAGTCTTATACTACAGATAGTTTGTCACTTACAGTATATGAAAGTGTATGTAAATGTGCAGGAGTTCCTGTTCAAAAATTCTTAAATAGATCAGATGAAAGAGGAGGTTCAACTATTGGACCTATTTCATCCACTCAAATTGATATTTCTTCTGTAGACATAGGCAATCCACTACTTGGCATGCATTCTATAAGAGAATTGGGTGGAGTAAAAGACCACTACTATATATATAAATCTTTTGTCGAATATTTTAAATAATGATGATTAGGTTCGGATTTTCCGAACCTAATTTGTAAATACTGTATTAAAAAATTAGGGTGATAATATGAAATATAAGCTTATTGCTATTGATTTAGATGGAACACTTCTTACAGATGATAAAAGGATAACTGACGAAAGCATATCTGCTTTAAAGGAGATAATTGAAAGAGGATATGAAATTGTCATTGCTACTGGCAGAAGATATTGGTCAGCTAAAAGGTTTGTTGAAAGCATAGATGAGAATATATGCATATTGGCTAACAATGGGAATATAGTTAGGAATAAGAAAGATGACAAAATACTCATAAAGAAATATTTAAATGTAGAAGATTTCAACTTGCTAGTTGAGGAAGGGAAAAGGGAAGGACTATATCCAGTCATACATGTGGACAACTATGAAGATGGCTATGATATGGTCATAGAACTTGATAGAAAAAATTCTAAATATTCTACTTATCTATCGGACAATGTAGATAGATTTAGAAGAGTGGATGATTTACTTAAAATGGATAGTCCCAAAGTTTTGACTGTTGTTTATGTAGGAGATAAGGAAAAACTGGAGTCTTTCAACAACAAGATACTAGAGAAATATCCAGGTAAATACAGTTCACATGTGATGGAAAACATGACTATAGCAGGGGCTTTGCTTGAAGTTATGAATCCATTGGGTTCTAAATGGCTCAGCCTTGAGGAGTATGGAAAAGCTAAAGGCATAAAAGATTATGAAATGATTGCCATTGGAGATGACAACAATGATGTTGAAATGGTGAAAAAGGCTGGCCTTGGAATAGCTATGAAAAATGGTTCTCTAAAGGTAAAAGAAGCAGCAGATATTGTTACGGATAAAAGCAACAATGAAAATGGTGTTGGATGTATATTAAAAGAGGTGCTTAATATATAAAAAAAGGGGGAGTTTTTGTGAAAGTTAAGTCTAGAATATTATCTTTGTTTTTGGCATTCTTCATCATATTTAGCTTTATACCTATATCTTTTGCAGAAAATGTAGGAGATATAAATGAGTATAAAATAGATATAAAATTAAACCACAATGAAAAAATACTTAATGGAAAAGAAACTTTAGTTTTTAAAAATAACTACAATAGAGAATTGAAAGAAATAGTATTTCACCTTTATCCAGATTCCTACAATGATATAAAGACCATGCCTGCATTATCTTTTTTAGGCATTGAAGGAGAAGTTAAATTAGCTAAAGAAGAATTGGGAGACATACATATTGAAAAAGTTCTCGTAAACAAGAAAAACATAAAATATACTCAAGATAAAGAAGTACTTAAGATTTCATTAGATAAACCATTGAAACAAGGAGAAAAATTAGATATAAGTATGGATTTTACGCTAAAAATACCTTTTGGCAGAAATAGACTTGGATTTTATGAAGATGTTTATTCTCTGACAAATTGGTATCCTATGCTATCTATATATGATGAGAAAACTGGCAAGTGGGACGAAAATCCTTATCATCCTGTAGGAGAATCTAATTATAGCGATGTAGCAAATTATAATGTGCATTTGACTGTACCTAAAGATATGGTAGTAGCTCCCACAGGTAGTATAATTGACGAAAAAATAGAAGGACTAAATAAAACCCTTAATATAAAAGCGGAAAATGTAAGAGATTTTGTATTCATGATGAGCCCTAAATACAAAGTACTTACGAAGGAAATAGATGGAGTAAAATTGTACAATTATTATTTACCTGGGGATAAAAAACAAAATAGTGCTCAAATTTTGTTAGATGAAGCGGGTAAGGCAGTTTCATTTCTGAATAAAAAAATAGGAAAGTATGCTTATGATGAACTTAGAATTGCTGAAACAGGACTTTTAGGAGGAGCTATGGAATACCCTCAAATTGTACAAATGGGATTTTATCAGCCTATTGATGGATATGAAGAGGAATATATTCCATCAATTTTAGAAATGGTTGTTCATGAAGTTATACATCAATGGTGGTATGTAGGAGTTGGGAACAATGAATATAAAGAACCATTTTTAGATGAATCCTTAACTGTTTTTACTACAGCATATTATTTTGAAAATGAATATGGCAAGTACAATAATCGTGCTGTGAATATGAAAATAAGACGAAGTATATATGAAAGTGAAATTCCAGCACTTAATTCAAGTGTAGATGATTTTAAGGATTTTGATAGCTATGTGCATACTATATATACAAAGGGGCCTCAATTTTTTGAGGATTTGAGAAAAAGAGTAGGAGAAGAAAAATTTACTAAAATACTTCAAAATTATTATAAGAAATTTTTATTTAAAAATGCTACTATAGTTGATTTACTGAATACAATTGAGGAAGTAGCAGGAAAAGGTATTCGAAAGACAATGGAAGTTGCAGTTTCAAAGCCCAACTATTTTCCACAAAATATACAACTTACACAAGAAGAAGATAGGGCTATGGAAGTTGAAAACAAGAAAAAATATTTAAGTAAGAAAGAAAAAGAAAATGGTTTAGTTGTTGGAAGCCTTATTTTGAGATGCCTAAATGGAGAAGAAATAGTATTTGTAAAGCCAAATAATCTATCCCAAATTGATGCCAAATTGATGGATTACTTCATTGAAAATATGTCAGAAGAATTGCAACAAATTTATGGACTAAATATAAAAGTAGTAGAAGAAAATAGATTGACTGAAAAAGATAAACTTAAAAACTTGATTGTATTCGGATATCCTAAAAAGAGTAGTATTATGAATAAAATAGGGCCTAAACTTCCCATCAATCCAAATAGTGATGAAATAGTTATAAATAATATAAAGATAAAAAATGAAAATATTTCAGGAATGTTTATAGCTGAAAATCCTTACAATAAAAAGAAACTTAGTCTCATAATATTTTTAGATGAGAGCAATACCCAAGATGATAGTTTTATGTTTAACTACAATCCACTTTACAATGATGGTATTCAATTTATTTTAAATGTAAATGGTAAAAAAAATGTGCAGATAAAAGGTATGTATAAATAATTCTTTAATTTAGATGAGGTGAGAATTTGGAAGATATAGAAGTGTATAATGTCTATTCAAAATATTTAAGAAAAAGATTTAAACAAAAGGTATATAAACTTCCTATAAGTCTTCCTATTACATGTCCCAATAGAGATGGATGTGTGGGAGATGGAGGATGTATATTTTGTGGAGAAGAAGGAGGTTCTTTTGAAAATCTTTTAAATACTATATCTATAAGAGAACAAATCCTACAAAATAAAGAGTATATACAAAAAAAATATAAGGCTACTAAATTTATTAGCTATTTTCAAAATTTCACCAATACCTATATGCCAATAGAAAACTTTAAGGTTTCAATAGAAGAGGCAATATTAGAGGACGTAGTAGGTATTTCTATATCTACTCGTCCTGACTGTATTAGTGATGAGTATTTAGAGTATTTAGCTTTCGTTAAGAAAAAGTATGATTTAGATATAACAATAGAGCTAGGACTTCAAACGGTAAACTATCATACATTGTACAAGATAAATAGAGGTCATACTTTAGGGGAGTTCATAGACGGAGTTCTTCGAAATAAGAAGTATGGCATAAGGACTTGTGCTCATCTTATATTAAATTTGCCTTGGGACGGAGAAGTAGATGTAGTTGAAAATGCAAAAATACTTTCAGCCCTCCAAGTAGAAGAAGTAAAGCTTCATGCACTATATATACTAGATGGAACTACTATTGGCGAAATGTACAAGAATGGAGAAATATCAATTATTCCAAAAGATGAATATGTAGAAAGAGTGATTACATTTTTAGAGTATTTAGACGAGGATGTAGTCATTCAAAGGTTAATAGGAAGAGCTCCAGAAGAAAATTCTCTTTTCGTGAATTGGAATGAGAGCTGGTGGAAGATAAGAGATGAGATAGTAAGTGAAATGGTTAAGAGAAATACACATCAAGGTATAAAATGCAATTATTTAAATGGAAAGGCTTTAAAAAGATTTAAATAATTAAAAAATATTGAAAAAAATAAAGGATAAAAGGTTTTTTTGTAGAATACAATAAATATAGTATAAAAAAATATAAGGTTGGAGGGTGGTAGGAATGATAAAATTACTATGTGGCACTAAAGGTAGTGGCAAAACAAAACGTCTAATAGATATGGCTAATTCTGAGATGAAATCTGGAAATGGAAACATTGCATTTATTGATGTAGATGACAACCATATATTTAGTCTTGATTATTCTGTAAGACTTATAAATGCCATGGAGTTCAATATAAATAATATTGAATCGTTCTATGGCTTTTTGTGTGGGATTATAGGCATGAATTATGATGTAGAGAAGATTTATGTAGATGGCATATATAATTTGATTGACATAAAGATTGAAAATTTAGAAAGCTTGGTAAAATCTCTAGAAACCATAAGTAAAAAGTTTAATACAGATTTTTATATTGGATTAGATTATACAGTAGAAGAAATTCCAACAAGTTTAAAATCTATAGTTGAAGAAGTTACAGAAGAATAAGGCAGGATATCCTGCCTTTTTCTATCCTTTCATATTTGGAGAAAATGTGGCACAATCTGTTTCATCTGTAGAAGTAGCATTTCTAGGTTGAATTTCTATACTGGAAGCAGTACAGTAATCTCCTGAAACATGATATTGACAAGTGTTTACAACACATTTTACGCCATTTAATGGTTTATCAGATTTTTCTACTCTCATACTATATCTCCTTTCTTTTGTTTTTAGACACTATAATTATTTTTTCATATTATGTTTAAATTATTCTTTATTTATAGCTATAATTTCTTAAACAAAATAGTATATAATAATATAGGAAAGGAAGAGGAAATGTGATGGGCAAAAAAGAACGAGTTGATAAAATTCTTTCCAATATGGGATATGGTAGCAGGAAAGAAATAAAAAGCTGTGCAAGAGAAGGCAGGATAGAAGTCAATGGAGAAAGAATATCAGATAGTTCTATAAAAGTAGATCCTCAAATAGACGATATTGTTTTTGATGGAGAAAAAGTGATATACAGAGAATATATTTATATTATGATGAATAAACCTGATGGAGTAGTTTCATCTACAGATGATCCTATAAATAGAACAGTATTGGATTTGTTAGATGACAAATATTTGGTTTTTAATCCCCATCCGGTTGGACGTCTTGACAAAGATACAGAAGGGTTGTTACTTTTGACAAATGATGGGAAGCTTTCTCATGAACTTCTATCTCCAAGAAAACACGTAGATAAAACTTATTATGTAGAAGTAGATGGATATGTAGAAGAAAGACATGTGAAAATATTTGAATCTGGAATAATACTCGATGATGGCTATAAAACTATGCCTTCAGTTTTGAAAATATTAGAGTCTGGATATGTTTCTAAAGTACATTTGACGATAAAAGAAGGGAAATATCATCAAGTAAAGCGAATGTTTGAAGCTTTAGACATGAAAGTACTATATTTAAAGAGGATTTCCATAGGAAATTTGACTCTTGATGAAAATCTTTCAGAAGGAGAATATAGAGAATTGAGTGAAAGTGAACTTTTAGCATTATTAAATAGTTAAATTCAAATGTTTAGCTTTGTTAGATTCTATATTAATGGTATAATGTATTTGAGACTAATTGCAAATATGATATTAGATAGGGTGTTTTAAATTGGCTTATAATAGTAGAAGGGGTTTATTTGATACCTTTTTTGACCACAGAAATTCTCTTATTATCCAGTACAAGAATGGAGATATAAGTAAAAGAGAGTTTCTAGAAGGAAATTTTGATTTTGTCCAAGAAATGCATGTGAAACCTTTTTCGAAAGTTGATAGCTATGAGAAAGGAATGTACAATTATCAGTATTATAATGTACTGGCTAAGTATTATACAATGCTTGCCAAGGACTTGAAGAGGGAAGGCAAGCCTGAAAAATATTATATTTATTATTTAAATCAAGGGAATTATTATTATCATGAAAAAGATAGGGCTACTCTTCAACTTTTAAGATTTTTAAATTTTGAGAATGTAGAAGCTTATTTTATCAAAGTAGAATCAAAATTTCTAAAAAACAAACTCTATGAAATAGTACTTATGAATTATCAATATGCTATTTTTCATTCAAAGAGTAAGTGGTTGTTAGATATATTGAAGAAAGAGGGAGTATTTGTAGAAGGAACTAAAGTTTCGCTGATTGATGAGTATATCAATGAAAAGTATTGAAAAATAGTAGCCTTTGGCTACTATTTTTCGTCTATTTAGTTAAAGTTTTAATTATATCCTCTAATGAACTATTTTTCTTAATTTCAAATTCTCCTGATTTGAATTTTGTGTCTAAATGCATTTCTTGAGCTTTAGCTAAAAATTCTCCCTTATCAGTTATAAGACCTTCATTTTGTAAAATTCCTGCTATACTTGAACAAGGAGAACCTTGGGGAATTACAATTTTTGTTATTTCATCAGAATTTGTATCAGTATCATTTGCTTTTTTGTCGTCTTTTTCTGCTGTAGATGTATTGTTTTTTGATGTACTGCTTCTATTGGTTAAATTTTTATCTTTTGAAGTTTCTATTTTATTTTCTGTGGCAATATGTCCATTTGATGTATCTTCATCAAATAGTACATTTAGTCGCCAACCGATTATTCCTGCAACTACTATTATGATTGCAATCATGACTATGTAGTCAATGGCGTCATAAAAGAAGTCTTTTATCCCTTCGTTAAATTTTTTCATTCTTCACACCTCTTTTTTCTACGAGAATAATAGATAAATAGAGTAGAGCTTTTATTTGAACTTCGTGTATAATATATTATAACATATAAAAAAGAAAAAGGTGAGAAAAGTTTGAGGGAAATAATAGTAGATATAAATGAGTCAAATCAAAGAATAGACAGGTTTTTAAAAAAGTATTTATCTAAAGCAAGTCAAGGAACTATATATAAAATGATTAGGAAAAAAAGGATTAAACTCAACAATAAAAGAGCAAATCCAGAGGACATAATTGTAGAAGGAGATAGTATACAATTTTATATTTCAGATGAAGTTTTAGATAAATTCATACAGAAAAAAGAAGAAATAAATAGCTCCATTATGCCTAGAATAATCTATGAAGATGAAAATATAATACTTATGAATAAACCAGTAGGCATGCTTTCTCATTCGGCAAATAAGGAATATGGAGATAATGTTGTAGATAGTATGATAAGCTATTTGATTAAAAGTGGAGAATATAATCCAAGACTTGAAAGAATTTTCACTCCATCTATTTGCAATAGATTGGATAGAAATACTAGTGGAATTGTAATTGGAGCTAAAAACTATGAGGCATTGAAAGATATGAACAGTGCAATAAAATCAAGAAGTATAAAGAAATACTACAAATGTATGGTTAAAGGAACCTTGAAAGAGGATATCCTTTTAGAAGACTATTTATTAAAAAATGAAGATAAAAACAAGGTAAAAGTACTTAAAGATGATGTAAATGGGGCTAAAAAGATATCTACATATATAAAAATTCTTAAAAAACACGATGAATTTTCATTGCTGGAAATAGATCTTATAACGGGCAGGACTCATCAGATAAGAGCTCATTTGTCTTATATAGGTCACCCAATTGTAGGCGATACAAAATATGGGGATGCAAGTATAAATAAAAAGTTTAGAGAAAAATACAATTTAAATAGTCAATTCTTACATGCAGACAAAATAGTAATGAATGGACTAGGATATTTGGATTATTTAAATGGGAAAGAATTTGTAGCTGAACTTCCATCTACTCTTGAAAAAATTGAAAAAGACTGGTTTTAAATTTATAGTACTAAAAAATATAAAATTGCACATCCTAATAGTGCTTTATTATCAAACAAAAAGGATGGTGGTAGTTTGAAAGTTAAGGATATAATGACTACTAATGTTCAGTGTGCAAATCAAAGTACTACATTGGAAGAAGTAGCAAATAAGATGAAAAGTTTAAATGTTGGTAGTATACCAGTTTGTGATAGTGGCAATAGACTTCTTGGTATTGTTACTGATAGAGATATGGTAGTAAGAGGATTGTCTCAAGGATTACAGTCTCAAGCTGTAGCAAAGGATGTCATGACTGTAAATCCAGTGACAGTTTCTCCAGATACTGATGTGAATGAAGCTACAAGACTTATGTCAGAACATCAAATAAGACGAATTCCAGTGGTGGAAAATGGCACTCTTGTAGGAATTCTTGCAATAGGAGATATGGCGGTAAGAGATAGATTAACTGATGAGGCAGGAAATGCCTTATCAAGCATATCTGAACCAAGTAGGCCAAATATGTAAATAAATAAACTATAGAGGAAATTTCCTCTATAGTTTATTTATTTGGAATAATATATAATATATATACTATATATTTTGAGATTTGAATTTGGAGGGATAAGAATTGGGGAAAATAAAAGTTTTCGTAGACAATATTGGAGAAATTTCCATAGATAAAGGTGCGACACTAGAAGATATTTCAAATTTGGTTTATAAAAATGATTATAAAAAATATTTAGGAGCTAAAATTGAAAATGAAGTATTTCATTTGAGAACTGTGGCTAAAGATGGACAAAAGATAAAATTTATTGATATAACAGATGTTGATGGCCATAGAATATATACAAGAACTTTGGGTCTTATATATATAACTGTATGTGAAGAAATGTTTCCTGGATACAATGTGAATATTGAACATTCTCTTGGAGAAGGATTTTATACAGAATTAAGTGATAAAAGGACAATAAGTTTTTCAGAAATAGAAAAGATAAAAAAAAGGATGCTAGAAATTATTGAAGCAGATGTTCCTATAGAAAGAGAAAAGATAAATAGAATGGATGCATTAAAGATTTTCAAAGAAAAAGGTTATGAAGATAAGTTTAAATTATATAGTCATGTAGAAAAAGATGAAATTCATATATACAAAATATTAAATCATATAGATAGTTTTTATGGATATGTGGCTCCTTCTACTGGATATGTGAAAATTTTTGACTTGAAGTATTATTATCCAGGAGCAATATTGTTGTCTCCAAATCAGCAAAATCAAACAACGATTCCCGAATTTGTTGAACAAAGAAAATTAGCTAAGGTATTTAAAGAAGCAGAAGATTGGGCTGATATTTTGGATTTAGGCTATTTAGGATCATTAAATGACAAGATAATGGATGGTTCTATAGATGAAGTCATAAGAGTATCAGAAGCACTCCATGAGAAAAAGATAGCTAGTTTTGCTGATGAAATTTGTAAAGATGAAAGTATAAATTTAATAATGATAGCTGGTCCTTCTTCTTCTGGGAAGACAACTTTTGCCCAAAGATTGGGTGTTCAACTTAAGGTAAATGGTAAAAGACCAATTTCTATTTCCATAGATGACTATTTTGTCGATAGAGAAGATACTCCTAAAAATGAATATGGAGAGTATGATTTTGAAGCATTAGAAGCTATAGACTTAAAGAGGCTAAATAAAGACCTTATAAGTTTATTAGAAGGAAGTGAAGTAGAACTTCCTGTATATAATTTTATAAGTGGAAGAAGTGAACCTTCTGGTATCAAAGTCAAAGTAGATGAAGATCATCCTATTATAGTTGAAGGATTACATGCTTTAAATCCAAACCTTACATCTTCTATACCAGAAAAAAATAAGTATAAAATTTATGTAAGTGCGTTGACACAACTAAATATAGATGCACACAATAGAATTCCTACAACAGATACTAGAATTTTAAGAAGAATAGTTAGAGATAGCAAATTTAGAGGAAATGATATAGAAAGGACCTTTAAACTTTGGGAGTTAGTCAGAGTTGGGGAAGAAAAGAATATATTTCCATATCAAGAAGAAGCCGATGCAATGTTTGATTCTTCACTTGTATACGAATTGACTGTACTTAAAAAATATGTAGCTCCACTATTAAAGGAAGTAGATAGAGAGAGTATATATTATTCTGAAGCTAAAAGACTCCTTAAGTTTTTAAATTATTTTAAAGATGTGGAAGATGAATCTATAATACCTCCAACCTCTATTTTACGAGAATTTATTGGAGGAAGTTCTTTTAAAAAGCGTTAAAATTTCAATGCCAAATTAAAGGGGGTTATATTTATGAGAGAAATGCTAAAAAAAATAATAATGGATAATAGGGAATTAACTAAAAAAGGTAGAGTGGCGGATTATATTCCTGCTTTAAGTAAAGCAAATCCAGAAGATTTGGGGATTTGTGTTATAGATATGAACAACAATGTGTATACAGCTGGTGATTACAATAAAAAATTTACAATTCAAAGCATATCCAAAACTGTGGCTCTTATGTTGGCTATAATGGACAATGGAGAGGAGAAAGTTTTTAATAAAGTTGGAATGGAGCCTACAGGGGATGCATTCAATTCAATTTATAAATTGGAAACAAAGGATATTGCAAAACCTTTAAATCCTATGATCAATGCTGGGGCTATTGCCGTAAGTTCACTCATCAAAGGAAATAGTTCAGAGGAAAGATTTGAAAGACTTTTATCTTTGTTTAGAAAGATTTCCTCTAATGACAATTTAAAAGTAAATGAGGAAGTTTATTTGTCTGAAAAGAAAACAGGAAACAAGAATAGGGCTATGGGATATTTATTGAAAGATATGGGGGTACTAGAAGGAAATGTAGAAGAAACTTTGGATATATATTTTAAACAGTGTTCTATTGAAGTCGATTGTGTTGACATAGCTAATATTGGACTTTTTTTGGCAAATGGTGGGACTATTTTAGAAACTGGGGAAGATATAGTTACTGAGCATGTAGCTAGAATTGTAAAAACTTTTATGGTTACTTGTGGCATGTATGATTCTAGTGGAGAATTTGCTATAAGAGTAGGGATACCAGCTAAAAGTGGAGTAGGAGGAGGAATCATGGGGGCGGTTCCTCATAGAATTGGTATAGGCATTTACGGGCCGGCATTGGATGAAAAAGGAAACTCTGTGGCTGGATATGGAGTCTTGAGAGATCTATCAAAAGAATTGAATTTGAGTATTTTTTAGACGATTTATCACTTTATCACATTGCACAAATTTTTTATGATGGTATAATTTATTTAACGTATGAAAAAGGGGTGATTTTTTGTGAAAATATGTGATATGCAAATAGGGAAAATAAATATCCCACTTAAAAAACCTTTTAAGACTGCTTTGAGAGAAGTTTACGAATTAGAAAATGTAGTGGTTAAAATTGTGACTGATACTGGGAATATTGGCTATGGTGAGGCAGCTATTACTCCTGTGATTACGGGAGATACTTTAGGGTCTATAAAATGGGCTATTATGGATCAGATCAAGCCAAAAGTAATTGGTATGGACATTGAAAATTTAGAAGAGATAATGAAGAGAATAGACAATTCACTAGTGCACAATGAAAGTTCAAAAGCTGCTTTAGATATGGCTATATATGATTTATTTGGACAACTTCATGATGCTCCTGTTTTTAAACTTTTGGGAGGCTTTCGAAATAAAATAGTTACTGATATAACTGTAAGTGTCAATGAACCAGAAGAAATGGCAAGGGATGCTAAAGAAGCTGTAGAAAAAGGCTATGAAACTATTAAAGTAAAAGTAGGAAAGGATTCAAAAAAAGATTTAGAAAGACTAAAAGCTATAAGAAATGCAATAGGATATAGTGTAAATATTAGAATAGATGCCAATCAGGGCTGGACTTCAAAAGAAGCAGTGAAGGTCTTGAGGATGATGGAGGATGCGGGGCTTTCTATTGAGCTAGTTGAGCAACCTGTCAAGGCTTATGATATTGCTGGACTTAAATATGTTACAGAGAATGTAGAGATTCCAGTATTAGCTGATGAAAGTGTGTTTTCTCCTTTAGATGCAGCAAATATTATCCAAAATAGAGCTGCTGATTTAGTTAATATAAAGTTGATGAAAGCGGGTGGAATTCACAATGCGTTGAAAATATGCAATTTTGCTGAAACTTATGGTGTTCAATGCATGCTTGGATGTATGATGGAAAGTAAGATAGGACTTACTGCAGCATGTCATCTAGCTGGAGCTAAAAGTATCATAACTAAATTTGATTTAGATGGTCCAAATTTGTGTGCCGAAGATCCAATAACAGGTGGAGCTAATTATGATGAATATACTATAACGTTGGAAGATAAACCGGGACTTGGATTTGAAGAAATAGGCAATACCATATATTATTAAGGGTGAGTCTTATGTTTAATAGTGAAGGCTATTTAGAATTGTTTACTGACATGATGTCTGAAGGATTTATAGTCATTGACAACAATGGTACTATACAGATCTATAACAATAAAGCCAAAGAAATATTTGGTATTTTATACAACCAGCAAATAAGCCATCCTAGAGGCAAAATTCAAACTGGTGATATAGTCATTATTGGTGATAATGCTATAGGCAAGGATGATGGAAATCTTGATGCCGAAACTTTAGAGTATTTGGGAATTCATGACAGAAGAATTGAGAAGGAAAAGATATTAATTGCCGTAGGCGTCTATAAAGACAAGAATATAAAACCTGTATATCTTTGCAAAAGGGATAGTGAAGTAAAAGATGCACTAAAGATGGAAACCAAATTTCTTGGGATAGACATTAAAGTAATAATAGATTTTATGAATAAAATCATAACAATTGAAGTGGATAATGAAAAATATACCATGAATTATATAAACCATATTGGATATCTTGTCATTTTAGATGGAAAGACAAAGAAGATGAAGTTCTATCAAGCCCAAGGATATACGGCTAGAGGAGAGGGCTTAAGAGATATTTTAAATGGAAAAGAATATATGGCTAAAGGAGAAAATTCCAAATATCTCAATGTAATAGGGAAAAATATTTTTGAAATTCATGGAGGAAGTTCAACTATTAAAGAGTTTTGTGAAGTAGCAAAGGGAGAAAATATAAGCTATGTAGATGAATTTAAAGAAATAAATGGTTTTCCTACTATGTGTACATTGATACCAGTTGATAAAGATAATGAAAGAATTGGTGCAGCATTGAAAGTAGAAGATATTTCTGAAATAAAAAAAGTTATTAGAGAAAGGGATGAAGCACTTTTAAATCTTGAAGAAGCTGAGAAACAATTGGATGAAGAAAAAATGTTGAAAGAGTTGTTTCACAATATTGTTGGAGAAAGTAGGGAAATGAATTATATAAAGAAATTAGCACTAAAAGCTTCTAATACAAATTCTACAGTTCTCATACTTGGAGAAAGCGGTACAGGTAAAACACTTCTGGCAAAAGCTATTCATGAGAACAGCAATAGAGATAAACCTTTTATTCATGTCAACTGTGGTGCTATACCAGAAACTCTTTTAGAAAGTGAATTGTTTGGATACGCAAGAGGAGCGTTTACAGGGGCTAGAGTTGACGGGAAAAAAGGCTTTTTTGAAATGGCAAATGGAGGGACTATATTTTTGGATGAAATTGGAGAAATATCTACAAACTTACAAGTAAAACTATTGCAAGTTCTCCAAGATAAGAGCTTTTATAAAGTAGGAGGCCAAGAAAAAATAAAAGTTGATGTAAGGGTTATAGCTGCATCAAATAGAAATTTAGAGGATGAAATGCTCAAAGGCAATTTTAGGGAAGATCTGTATTATAGAATAAATGTATTTCCAATTTGGATACCACCGTTAAGAGATAGAAAAGAAGACATTTATTCCTTGGTAGAAATGTTGTTGCCATCAATATGTCAAAAGATTGGCTGTGAGAACAAGACCATATCAGTTGAAGCTTTAAATATGCTTTTAGAGTACGATTGGCCAGGAAATGTAAGGGAATTAGAGAATATATTAGAAAGGGCTATAAACTTATGTGATGGAAATACAATTTTCTCTAAACACTTAATTTTAAAGTTGAATAGAAGTGAAGAACTAGAAACCGAAGATATAGTTCCTCTTAAAGAGTCTATTGAAGAATTCGAGAAAAAAACTATTGAAAAAGCTATGAAGTTATATAAAGGAGATAAAAAGAAAGCTATGAGTGGATTGGAGATTAGCAAGACTACTTTTTATGAAAAATTGAAAAAATATGGAATAAACTAGTTCGGGAAAACGGAAATTGATTCTAATTGTAGGAAAATAGATAAAAATGTTGTATAATACTTATATAAATGCTTCCACTAATATTAGCAAAAAATTATTACGAAAATACGGAAATGGTATATAATATAGTATATGAATTAGAGGCAATTAAATATGATTTTGCTTGGCATGTTTTTTGCTAGTTAATATATTTAAAATATTGCAAAATTGTGAAAATTAGAATTTTTCTATTTATTGAAATGTTTTTGTACATCAAATTAATTTTCGATAAAAATAAAAGGGGGATGTAAGTATGTTTAAAAAGGGAAAACCCAAAGCCTTAATGGCTATTTTGCTAGTTTTGTCCTTGACTATGACCGCTTGTTCTTCAGGGAATAAAAAAGGGTCAAAAGATGGAAGCGAAGAATATTCAACAGTCTATTCGGGAGAAATCACAACATTAAATTATTTGGTTACTTCAACTACATTAGAATTTGCACTTGCAGCTAATTTGATAGATACTTTGATAGATTATGATGAGTACGGTGTGGTACAGCCTTGCTTGGCAACGGGATGGAATGTATCAGATGACAATTTGGTCTGGACATTTAAATTGCGTGAAGGAGTAAAATGGGTAACTTATGATGGCAAAGAGTATGGAGAAGTTACAGCACAGGATTTCGTAGATGCTATGAAATATATACTAGATCCAAACAATGAGTCACAAACTGCAAATATAGCTTATAGTGTTCTCAAAAATGCTGAAAAATACTATGATGGTGAAATCACTGATTTTGAAGAAGTTGGAGTAAAAGCTTTGGATAAATATACCCTTGAATATACCCTTGAAAAACCTACGCCATATTTTTTATCAATGCTCACATATGTATGTTTCTTCCCAGTTAATGGACAGTTTTTGGAAGAAGTAGGAGATAAATTTGGGACAGATAATATAAATTTTTTGTACAATGGTGCATATATAATGGAAACATTTGAGCCTCAAACAAGAAGAGTATTAGTTGCAAATGAAAACTATTGGGATAAAGAAAATGTTCATATTAAAAGATTGAATTATACTTATAACAAGGAAGCGGCAACATTGTCACCAGAATTGTTTTTGCGTGGTGATATAGATTATACTGATGTTCCTTCATCAGTTCTTGATGAGTGGATGAAGGATTCAGAAAAGAAAGATATGATTCGTCCAAATAGAACTTCGTTTTATACTTATTTTTATGCATTTAACTTCGATCCCCATTTTGCGGCAGAATATGAACCAGAAAATTGGAAGATAGCAGTTAACAATGTGAATTTCCGTAAATCTATATTCCATGCATTAGATAGAAAAGCTGCTATGCTTACCGAAGAACCTTACAACCCAGAAGATAGATTGACAAATACTATAACTCCAAAGAACTTTGTGAATTTAGATGGAGTAGATTATACTCAACTTGGTGGATTGGATAAATTTTCAGACAATGATTCTCTTGATGAAAAATTAGCTCTTGAATATAAAGAAAAGGCTATGACTGAATTAAAAGGAAAGGCTATATTTCCAGTTAAAATTTTGATGCCTTACAATACGAGTTCTTCTGAATGGGCAAATCGTGCTCAAGTAATAGAGCAACAACTTGAAAATTTGTTAGGCACAGATTATATTGATGTAATCATAGAACCACATCCACCTACAGGATTTTTAGATGAAACAAGACGTGCTGGAAATTATGCATTGGAAGAGTGCAACTGGGGGCCAGATTATGCAGATCCAGAAACCTATACTGATCCATTTACTCCAGATAGCAACTATAACTGGCCTCATTTGGCAGAAGGATATAAAGAATCCAACGGGAAAAATACCTATGAAAATATGATAGATAAAGCAAAAGCAGAAGTATTTGATATTGAGAAGCGTTATAATTTGTTT
This sequence comes from Sporanaerobacter acetigenes DSM 13106, assembly GCF_900130025.1. NCBI lineage: Bacteria > Bacillati > Bacillota > Tissierellia > Tissierellales > Sporanaerobacteraceae > Sporanaerobacter > Sporanaerobacter acetigenes. The sequence continues at coordinate 151,297 of NZ_FQXR01000005.1, forward strand.
GCTGAGGCTGAAGCCTTCTTTATAGACCAGGCCTTTGTCATTCCTTATGCAGTAGGGGGAGGCGGATATTCGGCTTCTAAATTAAATCCATTTGAATCTCCATATTCACCATTTGGTGTTGCTGGAGAAAGATTTAAGGGACAGAGAATTATGGATAAACCTATGAATACAGATGGATATCATAAAGCATTAGAAAAATGGGAAAAAGAACGTGCCGAAGCATTAAAGAAAGCAGCACAATAAATATATATTTAAAAATATATTAAAGTCAGTTGAAGGACTATTTTTAAATAGTCCTTCAATTTTATAAGCTAAAATAAGGGAATTATTTGAATTATATTTTATTTATGGCTAAAAGGGGAGGTTAGAAATATGTTAAAGTATTCGTTGAAAAGATTATTGCAATCACTACTTACACTAATAATCGTAATAACTTTAGTTTTTCTTCTCATGCGCCTAATGCCTGAAGAAGGATATTTTGGAGATAACTATGAAAAACTTGATGAGTCACAAAGAGAAGCTATATTGACTAGCATGGGACTTAGGGATCCAATGCATGTACAGCTTAAAAACTTTTATAAATCTATATTATCTGGAGATTTAGGAACTTCTATAACTTATAGACCTAAAGTGCCTGTAGCTGATATTATTAAAACTAAAATTCCTTATTCATTGTATTTTGGATTAGTTGCTATGGCACTGTCATTAGTATTTGGAATTATGCTAGGTATAGCTATGGCACAAAGCAAAAGCAAATTTTGGGATAAATTTGGTACAGTATATATCGTTATTATAAATGCTGTTCCAGCAGCGGTATATTATTTGTTTATTCAGTTGTATTGCTCAAATGCTCTTAAACTTCCAATATTGTTTAGTCCAAGTCAACCTAGTAGTTGGATTTTGCCGGCTATTTCCATGTCCCTTGGTAGTTCTGCATCTTATGCAATGTGGATGAGACGATATATGGTGGATGAGTTGAATAAAGACTATGTGAAACTTGCAAGAGCTAAAGGACTTAAAGACAAAAAAACTATGAGAAAGCATGTTTTGAGAAATGCTTTTGTTCCTATGTCTCAATATTTGCCAGCATCTTTGTTGTATACTATAGCAGGTTCTATATATATAGAATCCTTGTATTCAATTCCAGGTATGGGAGGATTGCTTGTAGATGCTATTCAAAGACAGGATAATCCTTTGGTTCAGGCACTAGTTCTTATCTATTCATCAATTGGTATAATAGGACTTTTTTTAGGAGATGTTCTTATGGCTTCACTGGATCCACGTATAAAACTAGATAGGAAGGGAGGCGCTAGATAATGACTAATGCAAAGATCAATAAATTAGGGGATGGAATAAATGAATCATTGTTTACTTTTGCAGAATATGATGAATCCCAAGCAGAACGTACAGGATATTCCAATTATTCATATTGGCGCTCCACATTTCAAATGTTTAGAAGAAATAAAGTTGCAATGTTTTTTCTTGTACTCATGATAGTTCTTGTTGTATTTACTGTCATTCAGCCATATTTGCCAAATCAAAAATCTCCTACTAAAATATATATTGATGAAAATACAAATATGCAGATTAGAAACAACCCACCAGATTTAGAATTTTGGTTTGGAACCAATTCTATTGGTCAGGATTTATGGTCTCGTATATGGAGTGGTACACGTACTTCACTTTTAATTGGCTTTTTAGTAGGACTTTGTGAAGCTGTGATTGGTATTACTGTAGGAGCATTATGGGGATATGTAAGAAAGCTTGATGCGGTGATTACTGAAATATACAATGTTTTGGACAATATACCAACTACTATCATACAAGTTCTTTTAACGTATATAATGCGTCCTAGTATAGGGACTTTGGTTTTTGCCATGTGTATAACTGGGTGGCTAGGTATGGCACGTTTTGTACGTAATCAAATAGTCATCATAAGAGATAGAGAGTACAATTTGGCATCTAGATGTCTTGGAACTCCAACTAAAAGAATTATAACTAAAAATTTACTTCCTTATTTGGTTTCTGTCATTATGCTTAGAATGGCATTAGCTATTCCTGCAGCAATAGGCTCTGAAGTTTTTCTAACTTATATTGGTCTTGGATTGCCTGTAAGTATTCCATCATTAGGAAATTTAGTCAATGAGGGTAGAGTTGTTATGATGGTTCCATCATTGCGTTATCAGTTGATATTTCCAGCAATAGTTCTTTCTTTGGTCACGATATCTTTTTATGTAATAGGAAATGCTTTTGCAGATGCTGCTGATCCAAGGACTCATATTTAGGAGGTGAAAACATGGATGATAGGAAAAAAATATTGTCAGTTAAGGATTTAGTAGTGAAATTTGAATTAAGAGGCAGAGTTTTAACCGCTATAAGAGAGGCTTCATTGGACCTATATGAAGGTGAGAGCCTTGCAATAGTTGGAGAATCTGGATCGGGAAAATCTGTTTTCACCAAAACTTTTATGGGGCTTCTTGATGGAAATGGATGGATTGATTCTGGAAGTATAATATATAATGGGGAAGATTTAGCCAAATATAAGACAGAAGATGATTGGATAAAAATTAGAGGTAAGGAAATTGCAATGGTGTTTCAAGAACCTATGACTTCATTGAATCCACTGATGACCATTGGAAGTCAAATTGAAGAGGCGGTAGTACTTCATAGAGGACTTAAGGGAGAGGAAGCTAAAAAACTTGTAATAGATATTTTGAATGATGTAGGAATAGCTGAACCTGAAAAGAGATATCATCAGTATCCTCATGAGTTTTCTGGAGGAATGAGACAAAGAGTTGTTATAGCTATTGCGATAGCATGCAATCCTAGAATACTTATTTGTGATGAACCAACTACGGCATTGGATGTGACTATACAGGCTCAAATTCTTCAACTTTTAAGGAATTTAAAAGAAAAATATAATTTAACTATAATATACATTACCCATGACTTAGGAGTAGTAGCTAATGTGGCAGACAGAATAGCTGTCATGTATGCAGGTGATATCATTGAGATAGGGACTTGTGAAGAAATCTTTTATGATCCAAGGCATCCATATACATGGGCACTGCTTTTGTCTCTTCCACAACTTGGAATTAAGGGAGAAGACCTACATTCTATAAAAGGTACTCCACCAAATTTATTTAATGAAATAAAAGGGGATGCTTTTGCACCAAGAAATCCAAGGGCACTTAAAATAGACTTTGCAGAAAGGCCGCCATATTTTTCTGTAAGCCCTACTCACAAAGCTAAAACTTGGCTGTTAGATCCTCGTGCACCAAAGGTAGAACCACCTGAATCCATAAAAAAATTGAGTTCACAATGGAGGATGAGTGAAAATGAATGACAAACAAAGAGAAGTTTTATTGGAGACAAAAAATTTGCGTGTGGAATTTGGCAATAGAAAAAAGAAAAAATTTGTAGCAGTAGATGATGTAAGTTTTCATATTTATAAGGGTGAAACTTTTGGACTTGTTGGTGAGTCTGGTTCAGGAAAAACTACTATTGGCAGGGCTATTATGCGTATAAATGAAGTTGCTAATGGAGAAATACTTTTTAAAGGACAAAGAATAAGTGGAAAGATCAGCAAGGACTTAGATAGGGAATTGACAAGAAAAATTCAGATGATATTTCAAGATCCCATGGCTTCTTTGAATGAAAGGGCCAAAGTTGATTATATAGTATCTGAGGGACTATATAATATAAAGAATTACAGCAGTGAGGAAGAAAGAAAAGAAAAAGTTTGTAAAGCCCTTTTAGATGTAGGGTTACTTCCAGAGTTTTCAGATCGTTTTCCTCACGAATTTTCAGGAGGACAAAGGCAGAGAATAGGTGTTGCAAGGGCTTTAGTTATGGAACCGGAATTCATCATTGCTGATGAGCCGATATCGGCATTAGATGTATCTATTCGTGCTCAAGTTTTGAATTTATTGTCTGAACTTCAAAAGAAAAAGGGATTAACTTATTTATTTATCACTCATGATTTATCTGTTGCAAGATTTATAACTGATAGGATAGCTGTCATTCGAAAAGGGAAAATAGTAGAACTTGCAGATACAGAAAAATTGTTTGAACATCCCTATCATCCATATACTAGGGCACTATTGTCAGCTATTCCATTGCCTGATCCAATAAGGGAAAAGGAGAAAGTATTGGAGGTATATGATCCTAGTTGTCATGATTATGTAAATAATCCACCTAAATGGGTAGAAATAGAACCGGAACATTTTGTATTGGCAAATGAGAAGGAATTGGAAGAATATAGAGCTAGAAGTAGAGCATAAGGAGGAAATGGTATGGAAGATTATGCTATTATAAAAACAACTATAGGGTCTTTAAAACAAGAACCAAAGTTTACAGGAGAGGCAGCAGATGAAGCTCTTTTTGGAATGATAGTTAAATTGATCGAAAGGCCTTCTGATGAATGGTACTATATTGAAACGAGCTATAATTATAGAGGATATATTCATGAAAGCCAAATTGAGATTTGTGGTGAGTATGCTCTCAAATGGGATAGAGAAGCAGAGCATACTATAAATTTAGGTATAGTAGATGTCTTAAAGGAACCTAAATTTCAAAGTTATCCTATATTTCAGCTCACCAGAGGAGCGGTAGTCAAATTGTCTGGAAGAGTAAGTGAAAATTGGACTGAAATACTTTTCCCAGATGGAAATAGTGGATGGATAAGAACTGATTTTATAATTAAGAGGATTAGGCTGGAAGATAGACCATCTGAAGAAGTTTTGAGAGAAAGTGTAGTTAAAACCGCTTTGTCTTATTTGGGAACTCAATATAGATGGGGAGGAAAATCGCCATTAGGTATAGATTGTTCTGGATTATGTTCAATTTCTTATATGATGAATGGAGTCATCATATATAGAGATGCAAAACTTAAGGAAGAATTCAACATGAGAAGTATAAGTAGAGAAGAAATGAAACCCGGAGATTTGATGTATTGGCCTGGACATGTAGCGATGTATATAGGAAATGATAAATATGTTCATTCTACGGGAGCATCCAGTGGAGTTGTGATAAATAGTTTGAATCCTGAGGATATAGATTATAGAGAGGATTTAGCCAATATAAGTGAAATAGGAACAGTTTTTTAGATTTGCCCTAGCCTTGCTAGGGTAAAAATTTTTTATATGTAGAAACTAAAGCATAATAGGCTATAATGTAATGTGTAGGAAATATTAGAAGGGTGATATTGGTGAATAAAAAACTATGTATTTTTATGATAGTTATTTTTGCTTTGCTTTTAAATGGATGTCAAAAAAATGAGGATATTCCTAAAAAAGAAGACATAAAAGATATGGAAGAAAGTGAAGAAGAGAAAATAGATTCTATAAAAGAAAGTATGATTAATATGACTATGGAAGAAAAAATAGGTCAACTTCTAATTGTAGGTATTGAAGGGACTGCCATAGAAGAAAATACGATTGAACTAATTGAAGACTATAAAGTAGGGGGTTTTATATTATTTAGTCGAAATATCAATGACGAACATCAGACATTGGAGTTGTTAAATAGCCTTAAAAAAGCAAATTCTAACAATGATATACCTTTATTTTTATCTATAGATGAAGAAGGTGGAAGAGTAAGCAGATTGCCTAAATCCTTTGAAAAACTACCTGAAGCTAAAAAAATTGGTGATATTAATGACAAAGATTTTTCTTTTAAATATGGTAAGATATTAGGAGAAAGAGTAAAATCTTTAGGGTTTAATATGGACTTTGCGCCAGTTTTGGACATTAACTCTAATCCTAAGAACCCAACAATAGGAAATAGAGCTTTTGGTTCAACTATAGACGTAGTAGTATACAATGGATTGGAAGTAATGGAAGGAATTCAATCGGTAGGGGTTGTTCCTAGTATAAAACATTTTCCAGGGCATGGAGATACATCTATAGATTCTCATTTGGATTTGCCTATTATTGATAAGAATTTAAATGATTTAAAAGAATTTGAGTTAGTTCCTTTTAAGAGAGCCATAGATGAAGGTGCAGATATGGTCATGGTTGGGCATATGCTTCTTGCCGATGTAGATGCCGATAATCCTTCTTCTCTTTCTAAAAAGGTGATTACAGATGTTTTGAGACATGATTTGAAATATGACAAAGTAGTTATAACTGATGATATGACTATGGGGGCTATTGTGAAAAATTATGATATAGGAGAAGCTTCGTTGAAATCTTTAAAAGCAGGAAGCGATATAGTACTTATATGTCATGGATATGAAAATTCAAAAAAGGTCATAGATACTTTGAAAAAGGCTGTAGAAGACGGAGATATAACTGAAGATGAAATAGATGAAAAAGTATATAGAATACTAAAAGTCAAAGACAAATATAGATTAAATGATGAGAAAGTAAAATATGCAAATATAGAAAAAATTAATATAGAAACTAGAAAAATTTTAGACAAATATATAAAATAGAGGTGATGATATTGTATATTGTTAGTGCTTGCCTTGCTGGTATCAAATGTAGATATGATGGAAAAGACAATGGAGATGAAAAAATAATTCAACTTGTCAAGGAAGGAAAGGCAATACCAGTGTGTCCAGAAGTATTTGGGGGACTTCCCATTCCTAGAGTACCTTGTGAGATAGTATTAGATGATAAAGGAAATATAAAAGTTATAAATAAAGAAGGAGCAGATTGTACTGAAAATTTCAAAGAAGGAGCTAAAAAGACTTTAGTCATAGCTGAAATATTGGGGGTTGATACTGCGATACTTAAGTCCAAGAGCCCTTCTTGTGGTTGCGGTAAAATATATGATGGTACTTTTAGTGGGAAATTGGTAGAAGGAGATGGAGTAGCTGCAAAATTTTTAACTGAAAATGGGATAAAAGTCTATAATGAAGATAATTATAAATAATAAATACTATAAAGGAGTTGTATGCATTGAGTAATAAAAGATTAGAAAAGATGTGTACAGATGAAATATTGTCTTTAGCAGAATTAAAAGAAGATTTATATTTTAAGAAGCTACCAGAAGATAAAATAAAATATTATGTATATGAATCTATGAAAATTGGAGAAGAGGCTGCAAAAAAAATAATTTGTTCAAACCCAAATAAAAACATAAGGGATATATGTGAAGACAAGAAGATAAAAATAGAATTGAAAACTGATGAATACGATTTTGAAATAATACAAATGAGAGGCAAGTATGACGCAATTGAAAAAAAGATACTGTTGTATGATAAATCTATAAAATGGTTGGAAGATGAATTTAACAAATTGAAAGTGGACAAGATGTTTGATTATGAAACAATAGCAGAAATTCATATTGCCCATGAATTGTTTCATTATCTAGAGATTGAAGAAATAGATTATGTATATGATAAATTGGATAAAGCAGTAGTATTCAAAATGGGTCCTATAAAAAAGAACTATCCTATTGTGAAAACCAGTGATATTGCTGCCCACATTTTCTGCAAGAATGTACTTAATTTGCCTTTCAATCCCAAAATAATGGATTATTATTATTTAATAGGTAAGGGTTATATTGATTTTGACTATTTGGAAAATTATTTTAGGGAATTAGATGAGACATTAAAATGTAATTAGGGGGTAGTATATATGAGAAAAGTCATAGGAATTGATTTAGGTGGCACTAAAATTAATGGTGGTATTGTTGATGAAAGTGGAAATATTTTAAAAAAAATCACTATAGACACTAATATAGAAGGCGGAAGAAAAGGAGTGCTTGACGGAATAAAGTATATTGTAAGAGAACTTAAAAATGGTGAGGATATTGAAGCTATAGGTCTTGGAACTCCAGGTTTTATAGATGTCGAAAAAGGAGAGGTTATATTTCATGGTGGAAATATTCCAAACTGGGCAGGAGTGAATATAAAGAAGGAATTGGCCAGTGAGTTTAAAGATATACCTATTATCATTGAAAATGATGCCAATGTGGCTACTATATGTGAACAGTGGCTAGGTTCGGGGAGGAATTTAAATAGTTTTGTGATGATTACTTTGGGAACTGGAGTAGGAGGAGGAATTTGGACTAAAGATGAGAGAATTTGGCGCGGAAACAATTATCAAGGAGCTGAATTTGGTCACTCTATACTTTATCCTAATGGTAGACAGTGCAATTGTGGTCAAAGAGGTTGTGCAGAACAGTATATCTCAGGAAATGGGATAGAGAAGTCTTTTTATGAAAAGGGCAATAAAAAGATGAGTGGAGTGGATATATTCAAAAATAGTGAAGATGATCCTATTTGCAAAATGGTTGTAGAAGAGTTTGTGGATGATTTGTCTATATTCTTGATTACTTTAAAAAACATCTTTGATCCAGAAGGAATTGTAATAGGTGGAGGGGTAATAAATTCTAAAGAATATTGGTGGGATAAAATGATTAGCTCTTATGAAAAAAATTGCAACAATTCAAAAGGAACGAAAATACTTCCAGCGGAGTATTTAAATGATTCTGGAATGATTGGTGCTGGAAAAGTAGCTTTTGATTATATAAATATGGATTTCTAGGGGGATTTTTATGCCAAATAGAGTTGTCTATTATGGACCATTTAACAATACCAAAAGAGAAGAACTGCTAGAAAAATCTAAAAAGTATTTAAATGAAAACAAAGGAGATAAATTTTATTATATACTTCCAAATGGCAAGTTGTTCATAAAATATAGAGAGATATTGCTTAAAAGCAATCAGGGTGCCTTTGATATAAGATTGTTTACTTTTGATGATATAATAAGAAATTTACTGAAAGATAAACTTTATTCAACCATAGGTTCAGAATTGAAAGAAGAAATTATAAAAAATATTCTAAAAGAACTATATGAGAATGGAGACATTGTATATTATAAGGATGTATCTCTTATGGATGGATTTGTATGGAATATATCAAATATTATTGGAGAGATGAAGAGGTCTTTGATATCTCCTGAAAAATATTATGAAAATACACCTTCTTTACCTTTTTATAGTGAAATAGGTTTGGTTTATGAGAAATATCAAAAATTTTTAAGGGAAAATGAATTGATAGATGTGGAAGAAGGATTTATAAAGGGAATAGAGCTACTTAAAAGCAATGGGGATTTTTTTGAAAGTACAGATTTTGTTGTAATAGATGAGTTTTTTGATTTTAGGCCCCAAGAGTTAGAGATCCTCAAAGAAATGTGCAAATATCCAATGGATATCTATGTAAATATTCCATATAAGAGAGATAAAGAATTTTTAACTACAAAGAGTACATTGAACATTTTAAAAGAAATGGATTTTGAAGTAGTCAATTTAGATAAGAATGAAAAAAATACTTTTGAAGCACTTGGAGACAAATTATTTACTGAAGATAGTGAATTGTTACTAAAAAATGAGAATATAAAATTGATAAAAGTTCCAAACAAGTATTTAGAATTGAAAAGAATTTCTCAAGAGATAAAGTGTTTAAATAAAAAAGGTATTCCCCTAAATCGTATGGCAATTGTACTTACTTCTCCCAATGAGTATTCAAACACATTGTATAGAGTTTTTAGAGAGGAAAAAATACCTGGTTCATCAAATGAGGAGATAAGACTTATTGATATTCCATTGGTCAAAGAGTTACTCAATATAATAGATATAAAAATAAACAATTTTGACAAGAAATCAACTATAAATAGAGTCAAAAATAGCTATTTCAATATTTATTCTGATGAAAATAAGGACAAAGTGGAATTTATTTTGTATAAATTAAATTATAGTCAAATTGAAGAATTGAAGATTCTTCTTGAAGAAAAAAAGAAAAGGCTTTTAAACAGGATAGAAAGTGGAGTAGAAGGTTTCATAAAAAAATATGAAGAAGTAGTTCATCTTGAAAATTCTCTTGAAAAAATGTATATAGAAGGAAGTTCTATTCCTGAATTTACTTCTCCAGAAGAGATAGGTTCATCTATATTGAATATTATTGAAAGCTACAATTTAAGGCAAAAAATACTTGATAATTATAAAAAAACGGAAGATTACAATATTTTTTACAGAGATATTTCTGCACTTGCAAAGATTAAAGAAGTGTTCGTGAATATGAGTAGAGATATTTCTATAGTCTATAAGGAAATTCATCTGAAAGATTTCTATGAGATATTGCTTAAATATTTAGAAAAAGAAACTGTAGTTATAAGTTTAGGAAATAGTGAAGGGGTAAATATACTCACATCTGCAACAACTCAAGGAACAAACTATGATGTGATATTTATGACTGGATTGGTAGAAGGAAAGTATCCAAATTTAAAAGGAACCAACTTTTTCTTTAGAGAAGACAATCTTTCCATGTTTAAAGATATGGGATTAGACAGAAGTAGTTATTATGAAAAATTGGACAAGGAATGTCTATTGTTTGCCATAGGAGTGACCAGATGTAAACAAATATTGTATTTGAGTTTTCCAGAAAGTTCAACTGGTGATGAAGTAAATATTCCTTCTATGTTTTTAGATGAACTTTTAAATTTATTTGAAGGAAATAGTGAGGAAGAAAAAGTTGATGTGATAAGTTTGGATATGGACTATATAATAAAAAGGGATTTTGATGAAATAACTACAGATAGAGAACTTGTAGCTCATCTATTTTATAGATATTACAATGGAGAAGATTTAAAAGATTATTTTAGTATGCTAAATAGCCGAAAAGATGGTCTACTGGAAGAAATAAGTGAAAAAATAGAGTGTGAAACTTTGAGGAGTTCTAAAGAATATAATGAGTATTCGGGATTTATAAATGATGAGAATATAAAAAATGATTTAATGCAAAGTGAGAAGAATAGAATTTGTTCTATAACTTATTTTGAAAACTATGGGAAATGCCCTTATAAATTTCTCATGGAGTATATATTAGAATTAGAGGGAATGGAAAGATTCATGGAAGACTTTTCACCACTTGACAGGGGCAATATATATCATAGTGTGCTTAAAAATTATTATGAATTTCATAAAGCTGATTTCATAAAATCTATAAAAGGGCAAGCTGAATTTCAAGTAGAAGATACACTAGATGAAATAGTAAATGGAATAGAAAATATATTGCGAAAAAACGAGATAGATATCACCGATAAATTGTGGAGACTTAGAATAGACAATATGGCAGATACAATTTTAAATCTCATCAAATTAGATTTAGATAGAATGTCTAACTCAAAATACAAAATGGTACCTTATGATTTTGAAGTGGAATTTGGATTTAATGAGGATTTTTCAATAGATGTAGATGGTGAAAAAATAAGGCTGTTAGGGAAAATAGATAGAATAGATAAATTGGCAGATGAAGATAAATATATACTCTATGATTACAAGACTTCTTCCTATGGAATAAGAAAAATTGTAGATATGATGAATGGGGTTTCATTTCAATTGCCTGTATATATAATAGCTGAAGAAAACAAAAACATCATTGCTGGAGGATATATAAATATATCTAAGGGAGAAGTAAGTATAGAACTATTAAAAGAAGATGAAAAAGCTGTATTCAACAAGAAAACTGGGAAATACATTTTAAATGATGAAGAGTGGAATAGCTTGATGGAACATATAAAAGGAGAAATGAAAGAATATATTCAGAAGATATATGATGGGGATTTTTCTATAAATCCCAAAGAATGTGATTCATATTGTCCTTATGGTGAAATCTGCAGATATAGAGGTAGATAGGGGTGAAGGGAAAAGTGGAGTTAAATAAAAATCAAAAAAGAGCTGTTGAAACCATAGATAAAAATGTGGCAGTAAATGCAGGGGCTGGTTCGGGGAAAACTAGAGTGTTGGTTGAAAGATATTTATATATACTTGAAAATGGAGATTTAGATGAGGAAAGTGAAATTGAATCAATTTTAGCTATTACTTTCACTAAAAAAGCGAGTCAGGAAATGAAAGAGAGAATAAGAAAAAATATAAAAGAAAAGTTTCCTCTAGATCCAAAATGGAGAAGAATGTATAGGGATTTGGAGAAGGGAAGTATCTCTACTATACATAGTTTTTGTTCAAAGATACTTAAGGAAAATCCCATAGAAGCTAATATAGATCCACAATTCAAAGTATTAGAGGATCATGAATCAGACGAAATATTATATGAAGTAGTTAAAGAAATTATATTGAAAGGAATCAATTCTAATGAAAAAGTCTATGAACTTATAAAGAACTTCAATGTGTACAATTTGGACAACTTTATCTACACTATGATGAATTTGTATAAAAAAATAAGAAGTACTGGGATGAGCTTTGAAGAGGTAAGAGAAATCACATTGAACAATATGCAAAGTTTTGAGTTCAATGAAGAAGATATTTTTCACATGGTAGACGAATTTAAATATCTAATGTCAAAGAGCAGAAAAAATTCAAAATTGTATAAATTAAAGGAGGACCCAATATGGTTAGAGTTTAATGAAAGAGATAGTTATGATGAAAGTGTTTTAGATGTACTTCCATACCTAAAAGACAATATAGGAACTATGAGTTCAGAAGAGGATAGAGTTTCTGCACTGATGGAGACTATTGATAAGGTTTTGAAAGTAATTGAAAAAGATAAAATAGAATTCTATGAAACTCTAATAGATTTACTTGTTCAAATGGATTTGGAGTTTTCTAAAATAAAGAGCAGTTTAGGATATTTAGATTATGAAGATCTTCAGATAAAAGTACTTCATTTGTTGGACATAGATGAGATAAGAAAAGAATATCAAAGAAAGTATAAATATATAATGATAGATGAATTTCAAGATACAAATGAATTGCAAAGACAAATAGTGTATAAATTGGCAAGTGAGAATTCAAAATTAGATAGACAAAATTTATTTATTGTAGGAGATCCTAAACAATCTATTTATGCCTTTAGGGGAGCAGATGTAGAGGTTTTCCATGATGTAATTGACGATATAATGGAAGTATCTAAAATAGAAGCCATAAATCTTAAAGATAATTATAGAAGTATGAATACAGTTCTTGAATTTGTAAATTGTATATTTGAAAAAGTAATGAAGGAAAAATATGAACCATTAGATTCAATATTTAAATCTCCCAATAATGTAGATGTGGAAATACTTGAAAATGAGAATTTAGAAGTTCCAAATGGAGAAAACCCTGGCGAATTCAACAAATACTATGAGAGCAGATTAATAGCTAAGCGGATAAAAGCTTTAGTAGATAGTGGAGAGTACAAATATGGAGACTTTGCTTTACTTTTTAGATCCAGTACAGAAGATTATATTTATGAGGAAGCCTTAAGGGAATATGGTATTCCATATTATAATTTTGGAGGAAAGGGATTTTTTAGACAAGAAGAAATAGTGGATTTACTAAATGGGATAAAGGGAATAAGCAATATCTATGATACTATTTCACTAGTGGGGGTACTTAGAAGTCCCATGTTTGGACTTTCAGACAAAACAATCTATTGGCTTTTGCGAGAAAAAGAAGAGTCTATACTATATGCTCTAAATTCCAATATTCCATATATTGAAGATAGGGAACTTAAGAAAGTTCAAAGGGCTAAAGAAATATTGAATTTAATGATTGTAAAAAGAGATTTATTAAATGTTTATAATTTATTAAATGAATTGTTGAAGAAAACTTATTATAATGAAGTGCTCATGTTAATGTATGGGGGAAAGCAAAGAGTAGCCAATGTATATAAATTTTTAGAAATGGCTAGAACCTATACTGAAGAAGAAAATGGAACTATCTCTGATTTTATAAATTATATTGAAGAATTGAAACTAAAGGAAATAGATGAATCCCAAGCTAAAATAGAGTCAGAAGATGGAGATAGCGTGAAGTTGATGACTATACACAAGTCAAAAGGTCTGGAATTTAAAGTGGTTATAGTTCCTCAAATGGCTAAAAATTTCAATACGGATAAATCTCAAATTTTATTTGATAAAGATATAGGATTGGGTATAAAGTATGAAGGAGTTTCACCATTATATGATGAAATAAATGCCGTCTTAAAAGAAAAAGAAGAAGAAGAAAACAAGAGGATATTATATGTGGCAATGACTAGAGCAGAAGAAAGATTGATTTTAGGGAATCAGGGAAAGAAAAGTGGGTTTAAAAAATTCATAACTGATTTTTTAGACTTTGCCAGCTATGAATTGATTGAGGATTTGGATGTAAAAGAAGAGGCAGTAGAAGAAATAAGGACATTGGAAGGGATTACAAATGAGTCAAAGCCTTTTAATGAAAATATATTTCCCATATTGGGAGGAATAAAAGGTTTCAATCAAAGACAATTTAATACCTATTCTATATCACAATATTTAATATTTAAAGAATGTAAGAGAAAGTTTTTTATGACTTATTATAGAAGACTTCCCATAGATGAATACGAAGAGTTTCAGCTTACTAATAGAAAATCTATAAATCCAGTAGTTCGTGGAGAAATAGTTCATAAGTTTTGTGAATTGTATAGAAATGGAGAAAATAGTGCGAAACTTTTAAGAAATATAGTACAATCTTTTGGCATAATGCCTACAGAGGAATTAGCTCAAGAATTTTCACCATATATTCATAATTATATTGCAAATTATAGTGAAAATTATGATAAAATCTATAGTGAGAAAAAATTTTACTACAATTTGCCCAGTGGCATTATATATGGAATTGTCGATAGAATATATATAAGTGGGAACAATATTGAAATAGTGGATTTTAAAACAAATAAAGTTAAAGATAAGGATTCTTTGATAAAAAAATATTCTCCTCAAATTCAGCTATATACGAAGGTCTGTGAGAATTTATACGGTTTAAAGGCAAATAGGGCTTCACTTTTTCTTTTAGAGACTGGTGAAATAGTAGATGTGGACATATCTGATGAAATTTTAAATAAAAATCTTAAAGATATAGAAAATTTTATGGAATTTGTTTGTCATAACAACGATATTAAACAATATGAAAGAGGAGAAATTTGCAATTCATATTGTAATTTTAATGTGATTTGTAACGAATGATTGTGTAAAAACAAACAGAAGAAATTTAATATAGAAAATGAGGTGCTTAATTTGCTTATCTTTGGTATATTATTTATCTTGATAGGTATATATGTTATAATTAGTGATAAATACGAAATTGTTAATGACAACAACTATAGAGAAATAGTTAAAAAACAAGATTTTCAAAAAGATAGACTTTATAAATATAAAATCGCAATAGGAATATTATCTATTGTTTTAGGTTCCTTTAGCATTCTTAACTATATTTTATACTAAAAGGGTGTTTCTATGAAAAAAAATAGTTGTCTAATGGTTCTTTTAGTTACATTGATGGTTTTCATAAACAGTTTTGCCTATGGGAGTTCAGATAAGAAAACCATAATAATAGTATTGGATGAACTTGATTTTCAATTGGCTGAAGAAATAGGAAAAGATTCCTTTTCAATGGGACTTATGAATACAAAGGTGAGAGGAATCAATAATGCTGAAAGCTATTTTATGACCATTGCTACAGGTAGAAAGGTAAAGATAAAAGATGGAGAATTTGAAGGCCTTATAAAACGAAATGATGGAAGCATAGAAGTAAAAGGTTATGACAATATAATCAGAGATTTAAATAAGAAGTATCCTGAATTCACAAATAAAATTGATTTTTTTGGTGAGAAGCTTAAAGATAAGGGAATTGCCTTTATAGGGGAAGATTCATCATCATTGATAGCTTGCGATAAAAATGGGCTGATAAAAAATGGAGAAACTAAAGTTGTTTATGATGAAAGATGGTTAGAAGAAAAGACGAATGAACATTTGAGAAATTCAAATATTTTGGTCTTGTCTTATGAAATAGAAGAAAATAAGAATAGGGTAGAAGTGTTAAAAGGATACTTAGAAAGCTTAAATGAATATGATATTCTTATTTTTCCTGGAAAAGTTTCAGCTAATATGAAAAAGATAGTTAACAATTCTCTAGTTCCAATAATGTACAATAAACTTAAGACGAAGAGTGGAATTTTAACTAGTGACTCTACAAAAAGAAAGGGTATCATAACAAATTTAGACATATTGCCAGAAATAATGCATTCTTATGGCATAAAAAGTCATGTTGTCATAGGAAAAAAAATCAAAGTATTACCTAGTAAAGATACTATTGAAGAAATCAAAGTTATTTACAATGAAGTAATAAATATGACATGGATAACTTATATTTTTCATGGTATTGTCTATTTCATACAAGTTTATTTTACTTATTTTTTTGTCAAAAATAGAAGGGATAAATACTGGGACATAGCTTTTTATTACAATTTCATAATAATAACAATTTTTATTTCGCTCTTGATGGGATTTCTAAATATTCATAGGAGTGTTTTTGCTTATCTAATTACTTGTATAATGTTAAGCTATAGTATTTCATATATTATAACCAATAGAAAGTTAAATGGAGCTGGAATTTTTTCAACTCTTACTTATATAGTTTTGACATTGGGAATGCTATTTTATCCAGACTTCATTTATAACTCTTATATTGGATATGACAATTTAATTGCAGGAAGCAGATATTATGGTTTCAACAATGGTGCTATGGGAATACTTTTAGCTACTTCTATTATCAGTTATTTTACAATTAAAAAATATTTGCCAAATGATACAATGGAGAAAATTCTAGCAATATTGTATTTTGTGCTAAATATCATAGTATTGTCAGCTAGCTATGGAGCAAATACAGGAGGGTTTTTTACTTCTATTGTGTTACTTTTGATGATGATATATGTAGTTTTTCTTGACAAGAATTTCACATTTAAGAATTTGATTTTTCTTCTACTTTTAGGTGTATTGATTTTATTTGTCAATTTATATATAGATTTAAATAGTTTAGATAAAAGTCATGCTGGAAGTTTAATTTATAGAGCCAAAATATTGGGTAAGAAAGAAGTATATGATATTGCAAAAGTTAAACTTAAAGAACTCTTAATTTATACTTTATCTCCACCGTGGTGTATAGTGCTTTTTAGTCAAATTCTTTTTATTAAAAGTTTTTGGGATAAATGTAAGACTAAATTGCCTTATATATTGGAAGAAAGACCAGAAATTCGTAAAGAGTATATAGTTTTACTTATAACTAGTATTGTTGCATTTATTGTAAATGACACAGGAGTTATTGCATTTATATACATGATACAATACCTTTTAGTGTTATTTGTAAATATTTCTATTATCAGGGAGGTGTAAATATGGCAAAAATGGAGATGTCTAATTATCTATCAAAAAATAAAGATGGGCTAATGAAAATTGTAAACGTTCTTTCTAAAGAATATAAATATGTGTCTATATTAGGCACAGATGTAGTGGGGAAAAGATATTCAGTACAAAAAAGTGGGATAAGTATAAGTGATAGTGACTGGACAGAAAGAGGATTTGTACTTAGAGTATACAATGGTATAGGATACTCAGAGTTTTCTTTCAATGAATTGCCAGAAGATGTAGAGGTATTGAAAAGCAAGATAAATAATATTGCAATGGAAGATGTAAAAAAGTTAAGGGAATCTTCTGTTGACATGACTAAATTTCCAATCATAAAAGAAGATGTTATAGAAAAAAGTTTTATTGGCGAAGTAGAGGTACTACCTGGAAGCATTACGTCAAAGGAAAAGGTGGAAAGATTACTTAATATACAAAAAAAGGCCTTTGAATACTCTGAAGCATTGATAGATTTCAGGACATTTTATGAAGAAGTTCATGTATCTAAAATCTTCATATCTTTAAATAAAAAATTAGAGCAATCATATATTTGGAGCCAAGGATATCTTGTGCCTATAGTGAGAAAAGATGAGAATGTAAAGGTAAACTTCAATAGTTTTTCAGGACTAAAAGGCATTGAACTATTAGATGAAATGGATGGCGGATACAAAAAAGCTATTGATGAAGTTGTATCTCTATTAGATGCTGAAAGAATAATTCCAGGAGAATATGATGTTATATGTACTCCAGAAATTGCAGGACTTATTGCTCACGAGGCCTTTGGTCATGGTGTAGAGATGGATATGTTTGTAAAAAATAGAGCTAAAGCAATAGAATATATAGACAAGGAAGTAGCTTCAGATTTGGTTGTTATGCATGATGGGGCAGCTAGTGCTGTAGATGTTTCTTCCTATCTATTTGATGATGAAGGAGTTCTTGGGACTGATACCAAAATTATAGATAAGGGTATTTTGAAAACTGGAATATGTGATACTATTGCAGCTTTGAGATTGGGTATAGAGCCAACTGGAAATGGTAAAAGAGAATCTTTTGAAAGAAAAGTTTATACTCGAATGACAAATACTTTTTTTGAAGAAGGAAATTCAAAACTTGAAGATATGATAGCTTCTATTGAGTATGGATATTTACTAGATGGTTCTATGAGTGGAATGGAAGATCCAAAGAATTGGGGTATTCAGTGTATGCTTCTCATAGGAAAAGAAATAAAAAATGGAAGACTTACTGGGAAAATAGTGTCTCCTGTTGTCATGACTGGTTATGTTCCAGATTTACTTAAATCTATAAGCATGGTTTCAGATAGGGTAGTACTTTTTGGTTCTGGTGCTTGTGGAAAGGGATATAAAGAATGGGTTAAGGTTTCTGATGGTGGTCCATATATTAAAGCAAAAGCGAGGTTAGGATAAATGATAGAGAATATAAAAAACATTTTATCAAATATTAAAGAATTAGATGAGTGGAAGATTGTTGAAAACAAAATATCTTCCAGAGAATTGTTTTTTATAAGGCAAGAACTTGATATGAACAGGGGAAAAGAAGTGATAAAATATATAGTTACTGTATACAAAGATTTTGAAGAAGATGGGGAGAAATACAGAGGGTCTTCCACTGTTCAAGTTCATCCAACTATGACTAAAGAAGAAATAAAAAATAGTATAGAAGGAGCTGTTTTTGCTGCAAGTTTTGTTAAGAATGAATACTATCCTATAAATGAAGGAAAGTATTTAGAAGAAGTAAAAATAGAAAGTAATTTTGACAATGATACTATGTCTAATTATTTGCCCAAAATATCTAAATGTTTATTTGAAGAAGATGTATATGAAAAGGGTTGTGTAAATTCATCTGAATTGTTCTTAAATAAAGTGTATATTAGAATTGTTAATTCTAAAGGATTAGATGTTTCTTATAGTGGCTATTCTGGTATGCTTGATCTCGTCACAAACTGGAAAGAAGAAAGTGAAGAAATAGAAGTTTCTAGAAATATTGAATTTACAGAATATGATGGAGAAATGATAAAGAATGAAATAAGAGATATGCTTAAATTGAGCCAAGAAAAAGCAATTGCTAAGCCTACTCCAGATTTGAAAACTTCTACTATTATTTTAAGTGGAGAGCCTGTAAAAGAGTTTTTAAAATATTATTATATAAATGCTAATGGAAAACAAATATATGATGGGATTTCCACTTATAGGGCGGGTGAATGTGTACAAGGACAAGAAGTTATAGGAGAAAAAGTAAATCTTTTATTGGATCCAAAGCTAGAAAATTCTACTTATAGTGCTCCTTATGATGAAGATGGAGTATACCTTAAGAAAACTCAAATCATTGAGGATGGAGTACTTAAAAGATATTGGGGAGATATGAGGCATTCTTATTATCTAGGTATTGAACCAACTGGGAATATTAAAAATTTCATAGTTAAAAGTGGAAGTAAAAGTATAGAAGAAATGAAAGCATCTCCATATATTGAACTTGTAAGTTTTTCAGATTTTCAAATGGATACAATGACTGGTGATTTTGGAGGAGAAATAAGACTTGGTTGGTATTTTGACGGAGAAAATACTGTATCTATAACTGGTGGTTCTATTTCTGGGAATATAAAAGAAGTAGAAAAGGAAATGTATTTTTCTAGTGAGACACAAAAGCTAAACAATTTTTTAGGACCTAAAACTATAGAATTATCCAATGTATCTTTGGCAGGAATTGAATAAAAGTATAAAAGCCTTGATATTTAATCAAGGCTTTTGCTTACATTAAAAAACAAAAATAGAGCTACAATACCTGATACAGAAGCAATAGAAGCAATCAATTTATATCCTCCGAGATTATACAAAAGTGGTCCAATGAGGGTGAACAGGGTTATCATCATTGCATTGGTGAAAAATAAAAGAGTCATAAAGGTAGTCCTCTTTTCTGGGTATATTTCTGTACATATGGCTTGATAGGCAGTCCATCCGCCATCTAATCCAAAAGCAAAGGTGAATATAAGAGCAATTGTTAAATATAAAGATTTTGAATAGGGTATAAGTGATAGAGCTAAAATCATTATAGTATAAAATATTTTTGTAAACTTTTGTTTTCCAATTTTATCAGCTGCAAAAGTGGACATAGTGATTCCTAAAACAGTACCACAGGCTGCAGCCGTGTAGACATATCCAATTTGGAGCTGGCTTAAACTAAAATCTTTGCTGAGCCAAATACCTAAATAGCTGTAGATGGTAAAAGGAGCAGTTACAGTTAAAAACTGAATGATTAAAAGTTTAAGTCCAACGGGATTTTTCAATATGTTTAATACATCATTAGAATCTATTTTTTCATTATTAACTTTCTCAGATTCTGGAAGTTTTATAAGTAAAAACAAGCATATTATTCCCACTATTGCAAAAGGAATATATATTCCTTTTAAATTGTCAAAAGTCTCAATCATAAAGGTGGCATATAGAGGACTGGTAAGTAGAGCTAGTCCAAAAGCTATTCGAAGTATTCCAGAAGCTTTTCCTCGCTTTTCATAGGGAACAAAATCACTTATATAAGATATGACTGAAGCATTTAAGGAAAAGTATCCAATCCCTATAAAAGTTCTACCTATGGCGAATACGGATGGGGAATGTGAAATTCCACTGATAAAAGCACCCAATACAAAGAAAATTAATGAGGTAAATATGTATTTCTTTTTTCCATATTTATCGGCCCATGTTCCCAAGAGGGGTATCAAAAGCCCTACTATAGAAAAACCTAAGTTCAATGTGATTACAGAACTAGCTTTTATATTAAAGAAATTTGCTAGATATGGAGCTATGGCACTGATCAAATTGAATTCCATAGAAATTATTATGTGAATTAGAAAACCAGTTAAGAATATTAAAAATAAATCCATAAATTGACCTCCCTTTAACTGTACTAAATACAATTATACAATATTGTCAGTTGAATTTGTATTAAAAAAAGAATATAATATTCGTGAGTCGAAATATATTTTGAGGGGGAATAGATATTGCTTAAAAAATTTATTTCTTATTATAAACCACATATGAAGTTATTTATATTAGATATGGTATGTGCCTTTTTTATATCTGTTTTAGATTTGGTATTCCCTGTAGTGACGAAAAATTTTATAAACGATTATATTCCAAATGGGAATATAGAGCTATTATATAAATGGACTATTTATTTGGCTATATTGTTTGTACTGAGATACATAAGCCAGTACATTGTCAACTATTATGGTCATGTTGTAGGTGTCAGGATAGAACATGATATGAGAAAAGATGTATTTGCTCACTTACAGACTTTATCTTTTACTTACTTTGACAACAATAAAACTGGACATATAATGTCAAGAATAGTTAATGATTTAAGAGAAATAACAGAACTTGCTCATCATGGTCCTGAAGATTTATTTATATCACTAGTCATGCTAATAGGTTCTTTTATTATACTTATGAGAATTGAGTGGAGGCTTACTTTAATTATATTTGCTTTTGTTCCACTGATGGTATGGTTTGCTATTTCAAAGAGAAATAAAATGTCTGAGTCTTTTAGGCAAGTTAGGAAGCGAATAGCCAATGTAAATTCTCAGCTTGAAAATAGCATTTCTGGTATTCGAGTTGCTAAATCCTTTACAAATGAAGATTATGAGATAGAAAAATTTGATGAGAATAATATAGAATTTAAGGAGGCAAGAGAAGCCTCCTATAAGGTAATGGCTGAGTTCATGTCAGGAATAAACTTTATGTCCAACATACTAAATCTAATTGTACTAAGTCTTGGAGGAATATTTGTATATAAAGGATATATTGATTACGGAGAATTAGTTGCATATTTGTTGTTTGTAAACTACTTTTTACAACCTATTAGAAGGCTAACAGAATTTGCTCAACAATATCAAGATGGTATGACAGGTTTTGAAAGATTTATGGAAATAATGAATATTGAACCAGATATTAAAGATAAAGAAGATGCTGTAGAGCTTAAAGATGTAAAGGGAGAAATTGAATTTAAAAATGTATCTTTTAGTTATAGCAATGGGAAAGAGACAATTTTTTCAGGCATAAATTTAGATATCAAACAAGGTAAAACTGTTGCCATAGTTGGTCCGTCAGGAGCAGGTAAAACTACTCTATGTCATTTGATACCAAGATTTTATGAAATAGATGAAGGCCAAATACTTATTGATGAAATAGATATTAGAGATATAAAATTAAAATCATTAAGGCAAAATATAGGATTGGTACAACAAGATGTATTTTTGTTTACAGGAACTATAAAAGACAATATATTATATGGAAATCCAGAAGCCAGTGATGAAGAAATAGTTGAAGCAGCCAAAGAAGCAAGTATCCATGATTTCATAATGACTCTTCCAAATGACTATGACACATATATTGGAGAAAAAGGTGTCATGCTTTCAGGAGGACAAAAACAGAGAATATCTATTGCCAGATTATTTCTTAAAAATCCTCCTATATTAATACTTGATGAAGCAACATCAGCTTTGGACAATGAAACTGAAATAGCTATTCAAAAATCTTTAGAAGAACTTTCTCATGGCAGAACTGTTTTAGTTATAGCTCATAGACTATCTACTATTAAAAATGCTGATGAAATAGTAGTATTGACTGATAAAGGAATAGAAGAAAAAGGCAGACATGAAGAACTTCTTGAAAAAAATGGAGTATATGCAAGCCTTTACAAATCACAATTTAAACAATTATAGCATAGACAAGTTTCCAAAAAACCTCTCCACTCATATGATGATATTGTAATATATTTGGGGAGGTTTTCTTATGGATTATAGTTTAAATATTCCATATCCAGAACTATATTATCGTATATATCCAAAAGTAATAAGTGCAATCAGCAGAAGTACAGATAATTTATCGGTTGATGGAAATGTTTCAGAAGAGCAAGTAGACAAGATGGTGGATGAAGTATATGAACAAATGCTAGCTGAGTGCCCAGAAATAGGCGAAGATCCTATGGAAAGACGACAACGCTCTTCTAGGTACAAAGCTATGCAACGGCCTTATTATGGCAGGGGAAGACTTGTAAGAGACATAATAAGTATCATACTTATATCGGAATTACTTAGAAGGAGATATCCCTACAACTATTATGGATATGGTCCAGGGTATGGATATGAACCTTGGTACTAACATGAAATAAGCCTTAGGGCTTATTTTTTTGCTCTTAATCGTAACTAATTTGTAACTAATATTTCCTCCACATGAAGTATAATATAAACATAGAGAAATATTCTAAAAGTGGTATACTTAAGATTTTTAGAAAATTTAAAAAAATAACATGAGGGGGATTTGTTATGAAGAGAAAGGTTTCAGTATTGTTAGCGATTGTTATGATTTTGACTTTGATTCCAATGAGTTCATTTGCACAGCAAAATTTCGATAAACAGTTGAAAGAAGCCATTACAAAAAGTAAGGAATTGTTTAATATTGGGAAGGAGTATGACAAGTTTAGTTCCGATGTAAGTTCTTATGACGGGAAAACAGCTTTTAATTTAAATTGGTCAGATAGTAAGGAAAAGCTTGGCAGCATAAATGTTTCCTTAACAGTAGATGGAGAAATTTTAAGTTATTCAAAATCTGAACCATACTATGGGGAAAACAGACCTAAGTTGCCAAAAGTATCAAAAGACGAGGGACTAAAGATTGCAAAAGATTTTATTGGGAAAGTAAGCCCAGATATTGCAAAAAATATAAAATATATTGATAGAGATGAACAATTAGATATTTATTCGGATTTATATAATTATTCCTTTATAAGGACCATAAACGGAATGATCTATGATGAGAACAATGTCAATATAACTGTAGATAATATAACTGGTGAGGTAAGAGATTATTATACAAATTGGGATAAAGATATAGTATTTTCTGAAGCAAAGGATGTAATTTCAAAAGAGAAAGCTCAAGAATTATACAAACAAAAAATTGGATTGAAATTAATTTATAAGACTTCTTATATAGAAAGAGAACCTAGATTATATTTAACTTATGCATCTCTTAGAAATAATCTAGGCATAGATGCAAAGAATGGAGAAGCTGTTCAAATCGGCTATTATGGTCCATACTATGAAGGTATGGATATGAATATGGGAGCTAAAGGAGAAGAAAATGCTGAAAACTTGAGCCCAGATGAACAAGAGGCTGTGGAAAGTGTATCTGGACTTATATCAGAGGAAGAAGCAGAAAAACTTGGCAGAAAGTATTTAGAGATAAATAAAGATTATAAATTGGATTCAGTAAACTTGTATAGGGACTGGAAGAACAAGGGAGAATATAAATGGTATCTAGGGTTTAGAAAAAATGTAAATGGTGTAGAAAAGTATTCAAGTGTAGCTGTAAATGCAAAAAGTAAAGAGCTTATTTCTTTTTATAGATGGGATGATGTAAATTCAAATAAAGAAATTAAATACAATGAAAAACAGGCTTTAGATATTGCAAAGAATTTTATAGTTAAAACAAATCCTGAAAAGGTAAATAATATTGAATATATAGATCCAGTTGCTGATTCTAGAAGAGTTGATGAAGTTCCTCAAAAGATAGTCAATTTAAATTTCATGAGAATAGAAAATGGTGCTTATGTATTAGATGATGCCATAAGGGTTTCTGTAGATTTGACAGAAGGAAAGATTGTCGAATATGAGATGGATTGGTACAATGGGAAACTTCCATCAAAAGACAAAGTCATATCAATAGATGAAGCTTATAATATATTGTTTGATCAAATTGGAATGGAAGTTAGATATACAGTTCCAAATAGATATGAAAAAACAGATAACAAGAAATTAGAAGCCATATTAGTTTATGGTCTAAAGAAAGATAAACCAAATGATATAGATGCAAATACAGGTAAAATTCTAAATTATGAAGGAATACCATATGAGAAAAGAGAAAAAATCAGCTATAAAGATATAGAGAAAAGTTATGCAAAGGATAAAATAAATATTTTAACTCAATATGGAATTGGATTTTCTGGAAATGAATTCAAACCTAGTGAAAAATTGAATCAAAGAGATTTCTTGTTTTTACTTGCAAAAGCAAACAACTCATATTTAAGTTCAGATATTTCAAATAATGATGAAAAATTATATTCCTATTTGATAAATACAGGTATTGTAAAAGATGATGAAAAAGCACCCAAAAAGATAATGACTAAAGAAGAGGCTATAAAGTATATAATTAGAGCATTGAAGTATGACAAAGTTGCAGATTTAAATAATATATATAAAGATTTATTTAAAGATACAAAGGATATAAATCCAGAATTAAAGGGATATGTATCAATTGCCTATGGACTAAAAATTGTAGAAGGAAGTAATGGATATTTAAGGCCAAAGGCAGAACTCAAAAGAGAAGATGGAGCAAATTTAATTTATAATTTCTTGTTTAGCAATTAATATGCAATTAATATATAGAGAGAAGGTGAAAATAACCTTCTCTTATCTTTTGTAATAAATTTGTAACTAATGAAGAGATATAAATGGTATAATTTAATATATGAAAAAGTAACAAGAGGTGAATTTTCAATGGAAGAAAAAAAGTATACTATATTAGTTGTTGAAGATGAAGATTCTATAAGAAAATTTATAAAAATAAATTTAGAGAGGCAAGGATATTGTGTCATAGAAGCCCCTACTGGAGAAGAAGGAATACAAAATGCCAGAAATGAAGAAATAGATGTGGTAGTGTTAGATATCATGTTGCCAGGAATAGATGGATATGAAGTATGCAAAATACTTAGAAAAGAGTTTCCCACTATAGGTATAATAATGCTAACTGCTAAAAGTCAAGATATAGATAAAATTACAGGATTAGAATATGGAACGGATGACTATATGGTGAAGCCTTTCAATCCTACTGAGTTGGTATTGAGAGTTAAATCTTTACTTAGAAGAATAGCTCTAGCAAGTGCAACTAATGATGAAGAACTCATAATAGACGGACCATTTAAAATAGATACCTATTCAAGGATATTTTATAAAAATGAAATAGAAATTGAATTGACGCCTACAGAATATTCCATTATAAAAATCTTTATAGAAAATCCTGGGAAGGCATTTAAACGTGATGAGATACTTAATTGGGTATGGGGATATGATTTTTTTGGAGATTCAAAAATAGTAGATGTAAATATCAGAAGATTGAGAGCAAAAATAGAAGATGATCCTGGAAATCCCCAATATGTCGAGACTGTTTGGGGAGTTGGATACAGATGGAGAAATAGAGAGGATGAGAACTAGAAGATCATGGAAAAGAGTATTAGAACTAGACTTGTAGGGAATTTTATGCTTGTAATTTTTATCACTGTTGTCATATTGGAGGTATTTTTAATAAATGCGGTTAAGCATTATTATTATGAAAGTGTAGAAGCACTTTTGTCTAATCAAATCATGTTTTCCTCTGATTTTTATTCTAGATATTTTTCTTCAACTTCAATAGAAGATTTGATCATTGATGATGTAGATGTTTTTTGGCAGCAAACAGATGCAGAAGTACAGATATTAGACCTAAAAGGAAATGTTCTAATGGATTCCATTGGAGTATCTTTTCCTAATGTTGTAATGTCAGATGATGTTGTAAAGTCTTTAAAAGGTGAAAAGGGAACTTGGGTTGGGAATGTAGACTATGATACTTCTCCTGTAATGGCTGTATCATATCCACTCATGTCAGAAGGAAAGATAATAGGTATCATACGATTTATAACTTCTCTTAGGGAAACCAATAGAACTATTAAAAGCATAGCTATAATTTTTATTTGGATTGGGGTTATAGTTATATTTATTTCTGGATTCATGAGTATTTTTCTAGCAAATACCATTGTTAAACCCTTAAAAGAAGTGACAGATGTAGCTCAAAAAATGGCCAATGGGCAATTAAAGGTGAGAAGCGAGAAAAAGTTTGATGATGAAATAGGAAAACTTTCAGATACGTTGAATTTCATGGCAGAAGAACTAATAAAAAAAGAAGAATTAAAAAATGATTTCATATCTTCCATATCTCATGAGCTTAGAACACCTTTGACTTCCATTAAGGGGTGGGCTATAACTTTGAAATCAGAAGAATTGGATAATCCATTAATAAAAGATGGATTAGATATTATTGAAAAAGAAAGCGATAGGCTTACTTCTATGGTTGAAGAATTGTTGGATTTTTCAAGATTTGTTTCTGGTAGAATAAAGCTAAACAAAGAAGAAGTAGATATAGGGAAAATAATGAGTCAAATAACTAAACAGCTTACTCCTAGATCAAATTTAAAAGATATAAATATTGAACTAAGCATAAGTGAAGAATTACCTCGTATTATTGCAGATGAAAATAGAATAAAGCAAGTATTTATAAATTTAATAGATAATGCACTTAAATTTACTCCTGAAGGAGGGAAAATAATTTTTTCTGGAGAAAGTAAAGATAATATGATATTGGTTTGTGTCGAGGACAATGGTTGTGGTATTCCCAAAGAAGATTTACCTTATGTAATGGAAAAATTTTACAAAGGCAAAAATACTAAATCTCATAGTGGATTGGGTTTGTCAATAAGTGATGAAATAGTTAAATTGCATGGAGGATATATAAAAATAGAAAGTGAAGTAGATGTAGGAACAAAGGTATGTGTATTTTTACCTGTTGAGGAGGAAAGAATATGAGAAAATTTAACTTAATTGTGATACTAATTGTTTTAGTTCTAATTCTTACATCTTGTGGCTATAAAGATATTGATACTAATGAAAAGATCGTATCTCCAGATAACAATATTCCTCCTATATCGGGACAATGGAAAATAGATAGATATAAAAGGGGGAGCTCAAAAGGCCTTTCTGACGAAGAAGCAAACAAAATGATAGATAAAAGAGCGCTTTTTCATGAGAAAGCTGTAGTCATAGGAGATGATATATACTTAAGCCCATCTTATAAATTAAAAAATGTAAATTCCTTGGATTATTTATTGTATCAGTATAAAGTAAATCCAGATTTTTTAGGTATTAGCAGTAAGAAAATACAGGTAATATCTATGTCTAGTGAAGAACAGTTTTACTATGAATTCATAAGAGAAACTGATGATGAAATGATAGTGAATATTGATGGTGTATTTTTCTATTTAACTAAAATCTCAGATGATTTAGATGATAAAGAGATGAATAACTATATAGAAAAAATAGCAGGAAAAGCTAGAGTATTGAGTACTAAAGAAGATGAAATATTGAGATCAGGAATTATATTAGGACTCAGATATTATCAAGAAGGGGAGTCTGAAAATGAAGAAGATGAATATAAATATAGGACTATTTGGATTTGTAGCAAAAACAAGACTATAGATAAAATATATGAAACAGAAAACTTATTTGTTCCTAGAAAATCAGGATTTTGGAAAGTTGGAGTTGATAGAATATCTATAGAAGAAAATATAAAAGACATTATATATGCATATCCAGCAAATAAGAAGTCAGATGAAATGGGATATGAAGAGATATCTTATGAAGATAATTACAATACTCAAAAACAAATTAATTATGTTGGAAATAATTATATGATTGTGGAAATAACTGAAGGACAAAACAGAGCAAAATCAACTTTACAAGTATTACCTATAGATAATATAAAAAATGCAAATCCGATAAAAATATCAGATATTGCAGGAGAAAGTGGTAAAAATGCTTTTTATGAAGGTACAACAAGGTATTTTTCTACAGATCCTAAATTTCAAAACAAATATATAGATTTGAAGCCAACAGAAGAAAGTTTTGGCATTGTCAGAAGAAACGGACATTGGGTTATGAAAGGGAGAATTAATTTAAATGAAGAAAATGAAAAATCCTATGTGGATTTTAATATAAAAGCCATAACTCCAAAAGAATTGGTTAATTATGATGAATTAGCTATATCGTGGAATGCGGTTAAGATGAGAGTTCCCCAAGCAACAGATGTCTATACATCACCAAATGAAGACATAGCAGTAATATTGACTCATAGTAGCTTGATGGTATATACTCTTGAGAATGGTGAATTATCTCAAGAGCCAATAAAGAAGATAAAACTCAATAATGGTGAAAAAGTAGTTATGAACGAATGGGCAACAGGAAAATATATTTATACATGGGAAGAAGAATTTTTAAAGAATATGGTTTCCATCATAGATGAATAGCAAAAGTTTTTTTTACAAATCGAACAGTTTTTTCTAATATATTTACGGTTGTTAAATCGTTTAATCTAGTGTCAAAAGAATGACTACCATTTTTATGAACTAAAAATTCACATTTTACATTGTGAGCTTTTAGTTCTTTTATTAATTTTACTGACGAGTAAAAAGGTACAGTAGTATCTTGTTTTCCATGTACAATTAAACAGGGAACCATATTTTCAGTTATCCAATTTATTGGAGAGTAATAGTCATAGATTTCTTTTTTTTCTAAGGGAGTAGCTTTTAATGTTTTTTTAGCAGAGAATCTGGCAAATAAAGATTTATTTTCTGAAATAAATATATCATTTAAATCAGATGGAGCATAGTAGGCAACTACTCCTTTTATGCCTTCCATTTTTTTATTATCCTTAATAAAAGAATTGTAGGTTGAATACAATAGAGAAAGATGTCCACCTGCAGACAATCCCATAAGTACAATATTATTTGTATCTATATTGAGTTTTTGACTATTTTTCTTTATATAATCTAATGCATCAGTATAATCAGATAATATATCTTCCATACTGTTTTTTATTCCATATCTATAATCTATGCTGGACGCACAAAAACCCTTTGAAGCTAAATACTTGCACCAAGAAATATTATTTTTTTGATTTCTAAATCCTGATATCCAACCACCGCCATGACAAAAGAAAACTAGTGGATATAACTTTTGGGTAGGATTATTTGGATACCATATATCCATTTTCAAGTCTTTCCCATCTGATTTTTTGTAAGAATAAGTTTTATAGTTAAAATCCTTTTTTGGTTCTAGAGGAAGTTTAGATGTCAATAATTTTCCAAGAAATATTATTATAGAAACAATGAAATAATAAAATGCTAAAGTAAAATCTACAAAGGAAAGTAAGATAAATATTATATATAAATATATTTTGTTCACGATAAAAAAAGATTTTTTAAAATTTTCTTTTAATTTATTCATAAATTTTCTCCTAATGTAGATAAATTATTTTAAAGGCATGATTCTTAGAGGTTCTTCAATTTTTTCACGAGTAAGCAAAGCTTTTTTGGCTTTTTTGTCATTGATATTGGTTTTATGCAATATATATTTTGCTAGAACATATTCAAAAGGTAACCAGTTTACATGGCTTATAGGCAATACTCGTCTTTTTGCCCCTTTCATTTCATTGTAAAGTATTTCACGTGAGCCTATTGGAAGTGTAAAATCAAACAAGGCATCTACAAAAGTTACATCAGACATATTTAACAAATGAGCATAGGATATAGGATCTATCTTAAATAATGGATGAATATCTTCATTATTTATTATTTCAGATAAAGACATATTCTTAATTTTAGGGAATTGCTCATTATAAATATTATACAATTGCTCTTTGTCATTTAATGAAAAGTTAGCTTTATATCCATTTGCAAATAGTTTTCTGACAAAATTCGCTGCTGGGGATTCATGAAGTATTTGAGGAAGATATCCTCCTGTAGTCATAAATAGCTTATGATTTATTCTATTATCTAAGCAGGCTACTATGGATGTAATCATACCTCCTAGGCAATAGCCCATTAAGACATTGTTTTCTTTCCAGCGACCTTCTTGTTCTAGTAAATCTATTGTACTTAAGGTATCTACAACGGCATGTTCCCAAAACTGGTACATCAAATCCATATCTGGATACAAAAAACTTCTTCCACTGACAGAATTGTTTTCAACTCTTGTATAATTTCCAGGAAGAATAAGTATTGTTGTATTTACTCCAGCAGATGCTAGATGAGGTCCAATCCAAAGTAAAAATTTTATATTTCTACTTCCCAATCCATGAAGTACCATAGTAGAAGCACGAATTTCTTCCTTAGGTTGAAAATTATAGAATTCAACACTTTCAGTCCCAGGAGCTGGATTTCTATATAAAGTTTTATACCTTTCATAGCTACATCTGTAGTTTCTTCCCTTAAAAATATATCCAGATACATATTCAATTTTTTTCTTTTCATAAGTAAAATCAATATTCATAGAATTTCCCTTCATTCAAGTGTTTTTTCTATTATACCACAAAACCCCCTCTATTAATTATCAAAATCCGATGCACTAGGGACGGTTCTTTTTGTATCAAATTTATCTACCCGGCGCATCATTCTAGGCATCTCCCCATATTTAAATAAACTTTAATCTTTTATATAAACCTTATAAATTCTTTATAATTGAATGTTAGATTATATAGAGAATTTATAAAGGGAGGAATCAATATGGCTTTAGAAGATAGTAAAAAAGGATTTAAAGGATTCACAGGATTTCAAATTAAAATTTTAGCTCTAATATTTATGCTATTTGACCACATCCATTATTTTTTTGAATTTACAGGTAAAATACCCGTCGCATTTTCGTGGATTGGTAGATTGGCAGGAGATATGTTTTTATTCACAATGATAGAAGGGTATACTCATACTTCTAATAGAAAAAAATATTTTACAAGGATTTACTTAATGTCTGTATTTATGACACTTATAAAATATATAATTCAATTTTCCAAGCCACTTCAAAGAGGAGATGGATTTTGTCCTGAAAATGGCATATTTTCGACCTTTGTTATTTTAATTATTATATTTAAAGGAATAGATTATATAAAAGAGAAAAAGTTTTTTAAAGGTATTGGATTGACACTGTCTCCATTTTTAATAAGCTATGCTATAGCTTTTATTTTTCAACTTTTAATTATTCCAAACATGTCAATGGATACTGCAAATCATATTTATGTGATAGTATCTAGTTTTATTCCATCGCCATTTTTAGTTGAAGGCGGATTGTATGTGATTTTAACTGGTATTATATTGTATTTATTTCGTGAAAACAGAAAGTTACAATGTATATTTTTCACAATATTTATATTAACTTGGATGATAGGTATGCCTTTAATGTATATTAGACCTATTAGTCTAAAACTTATGTTTACAGATTATTATGAGTGGATGAGCGTCTTTGCAGTAATCTTTATGTTTTTGTATAATGGAGAAAAGGGCAAATCTATGAAAAAATTATTTTATATATTTTATCCAGCCCATATCTATATATTGTATGGATTATCAGTTTTAATTTATTATTTAAAATACTAATTAGGAGGATTACTATGGAGACTATCCTTGTTGTAGATGATGAAAAAGATTTAGTTATGATAATTAAAGACTCACTTGAGGCTAATGGATACAATGTTTTAACCGCCTATAATGGTTTTGATGGAATTGAACTGTCTAGAAAAAAACCAGATCTAATTATTTTAGATATTATGATGCCAGATATAGACGGTTTCAATGTCTGCAATCTTATAAGAGATAATATAGATTGTCCTATACTATTTCTATCAGCAAAGGATAGTGAAGTTGATAAAATCAAAGGGCTTGCTATTGGTGGTGATGACTATATAACTAAACCTTTTAGTTTAAAAGAATTAGTTTCTAGAGTTAAGGCCCATTTGAGACGTGAAAAAAGAAAAGCAAAAAAAGAAGACAATAGCTATTTAAATTTTAAAAAATTATCTATTGATTTAAAAGGTTTAAATGTAAAGGTAAATAATGAAGACATAAACCTCACGAAGAGAGAATTTCAAATAGTAGAACTTCTAGCTTTAAATCCAGGTCAAGTATTTTCAAAAGATCAAATATATGAAAAAATTTGGGGCTATGATGGTCTAGGAGATACCTCTACTGTTACAGAGCATATTAAAAAAATTAGATTTAAGATAAGCTCTATTGACAAAGAAAATAAATATATTGAAACTGTTTGGGGATTAGGTTATAAATGGGAGGCCTAAATTTTGAAAAATAAAAGCTTTAAAAGACAATTTGTAGTGACTTTCATTAAAATATTGGTTTTAAGTTTAATTTTTTCTGCACTTTCTTTTTTTATATGGCTTAAAACTTTTAACCATATTTATTATCCTGCTAATTATTATGAAAACCAAGTTGGGGATATTGTAAAAAAAATTTATGAAAGTCATGACAACGTATTAAACAAAAGTTTTGAAAGAGAAATGAACGAGATAATACCTTATAAGGGAATGCGCTATCAGGTATTAGATAGTGATGGAAATATTATATATGGAACACTAGATAAAAAGATGATAGAAAATAGAAATGACTTAGTTACTAATATAAACTCTACAAAACCCTTGAATGGTAAATATTTTGCCAAAATCATTCCTATTTTAGATAAAGATAGCAATGTTAAAGGAGCTGTTGTATTAAATTATAGTTTAGTAAGTACACAAAAAACTGATAGTACTGTATTATTCTTATTGTCTAAATCAATGTTATTTTTACCGTTTATATATATAATTGTATTTACGCTTATATATGCTAAAAAGTTAAGTAAAGAAATAAATAAACCAGTAAATATACTATTAGATGCATCTGAAAAAATCAAAAATCAAGATTTAGATTTTACTATCGGATATGATGAAAATAATGAGTTTACAAAGCTTTGCAATGCCTTTGAAGACATGAGGGTAAATCTCAAGGACTCTCTTATAAAACAATGGGATTTAGAAGAAAAGAGACGAGAAAATGTAGAAAGTATTGCTCATGACTTAAAAACACCTCTTACTATTGTAAGTACTTACTCTGAAGCTTTAATAGATGGTGCAGTCAAGGAGGAAAAAATTAAAGACTATATAGGAGTAATTAAGAGAAATAATGAAAGGGCTTTAATATTATTAGATGATATGAACAAGATATCTAATATTGAAAATCCTAATTTTATTTTAGAACCTATAGAAATTAATATTATAGAATTTTTAAAGTTAAAAGAAAAAGATTATAAACTTTTATGTGATGAAAAAGGAATAGACTTTAAAATTGAAATCATAGATTTAAGGGAAAAAAATTTCATAGATAAATTTGATATTAAGTCTCTAGAACAAGTATTAGACAATTGTATATCCAATAGTATTAGATATACCGAAAAAGGCGAATCAATAAAATTAAATGTACTGTGCAATGACGAAGAAATAATCTTTTCTATAGTAGATACTGGAAAGGGATTTAGTAATGAGGATCTAAAAAATATTTTTGACAAATTTTACAAAGGAGATAAATCCCG
Source organism: Sporanaerobacter acetigenes DSM 13106 (assembly GCF_900130025.1). Classification (NCBI taxonomy): domain Bacteria; kingdom Bacillati; phylum Bacillota; class Tissierellia; order Tissierellales; family Sporanaerobacteraceae; genus Sporanaerobacter; species Sporanaerobacter acetigenes. Next base: position 185,725 of record NZ_FQXR01000005.1, read on the forward strand.
TTCATTTACAACGGGACATTCTGGTTTGGGTATGTATATAGCTAAAATTATGATTGAAAAACATGGAGGAAATATCGAAGCCGAAAACAATAATCCAAAGGGAGCTATTATTAGATTCAATATAAAACCAAAACGTGGCATCTGATGCACTGGGAACGGTTATTTTTGCATCAAATTTCAAAATAATATTAAAAGACAAACAGCCTCAGCCCGGCGAAATACCGAGCTTTGGCTGTATAAGTTGAAAAATCCTAGTTTAATTTTAATTATTTTGATTTACATTAATTGTAGCTTTGATGTGTTTATGTTTTTCTACGAGTAGACTACTTTTTATAGCATTGTTTGGACAAGAACTGATACAGTTACCACATCTGATACATTCTGGACTATTGGGAGTTTCATAGGGTTTGATATTCATTTTACAGTTGTTGGTGCATGCGTTACATTTTGTACACATATTTTCATCAATTTTAAAACTGTATAGACTGACAGGATTAAACAATGAATAGAAAGCACCCAATGGACATATATATCTGCAAAATATTCTATATATGAATATCGAAAATATTATGATAAATATTAATATGAAAAATTTCCATCTAAAAAGAAATCCTGTTGCATTTCTTAAACTTTCATTTGCCAGTAGAAGGGGTATACCCCCTTCAAGGGTACCAGCAGGACAGATATATTTGCAAAAATATGGGTCACTCATTCCTAAATCATCTTGAAGGATTAGTGGGAAAGTAAATACAAATAATACAAGGATAGCATATTTTAGATATTTAAGTACATTATTTAATTTTCGTGGTACTGATAATTTTGGTGAAGGTATTTTATGCAACAAATCTTGAATGAATCCAAAAGGGCAGAGCCAACCACAAACAAATCGTCCTAATACAATTCCTATTAATGTTATAGCTCCAAATACATAGTAGGAAAAGTTATATTTCATGCTTCCAATCATTGCTTGCATAGAACCTATAGGACAAGTTCCTAATGCTCCTGGACAGGAATAGCAATTAAGTATTGGAACACAGATTTTTTTTACATTTCCTGTATATATACAACCTTTAACAAAACCTTTTATATTTCCATTGGCAGCAATAGAAGATATAGTTTGAGTTAAATGTCTTTTTTTATTATTATCCAATTCCTATACACTCCAAGCATATATTGATAGCTTTGTTAAGAACTGTTGCTATCTCACTTCTACAGATACCTAAAAATATTGACAATATACTACCAATTAAAAATATAATTTGTATAAAAAATTTTTTCATTTAGTTACCTCCATACATAAGTTCTATTTTAATAATTTAAGTGTTTCTGATATTTTTTCCTTGTATTCATCTTTACTCATTGAACCTGTTATTACTTCACCAACAATATTTCCTTGACTATCTACAAAGAAAGAAGTCGGAACTCCTGCTATACAGTTTATTACATTCTTTTTTATATTTTCATCAGAAATTAGATTTGTGTATTTTACACCACTTTCTTTGATTATTTCCCTTGCTGCATTCTCATTATCTTCATTTGGTGTATCAGATATAATACCTATAATATTTACATTTTCATCTTTCATTTCTTCATATAATTCTGCAAGGTCTGGCATTTCTCTTTTACATGGTCCGCAAAATGTTCCCCAGATATTTATCATTGTTAGATTATAGTCTTTGAATATTTCATTGTTTACTTCATTTCCATCAAGGTCTTTTAAATTAAATTCTAATTTTTTGATCGATGTCAATGCTTCTTGAGGAGTTTCAGGTTTGTAGGTTTCTAGAGATGTTTTTATGTTTTGTATATCATCATACAGATTTTTATATATATTTTTTTCTTCTTCATCTAATTCAGAATCATCAAAGTCATTGTAGCAAAAATAGAATACATATCCTGATTTTTTGTTCATTTTTTCGTTGTGGGACATATTTGTCAATTCTGAAATTTTGTCTTCAGCTGGAATTTTATTTTCCCTAAATACAACTATGGAGAATATGTTTTTTACCTGAGAAAAAATTTCATCATATCTTTTAAACCTTTCTTGTTCATCGGCTACATTTTCAGCTATATCCAAGTACTGTTCAATTAAGTCATTGGATATATATCCATAGCTTATTCCATTATATATTGGTTCATTTTCATCTTCAGAATCTCCTAGACCATCTAGAAATATATTGTCATCATACTTTTTCCAATCTTCTCCCATTTTGAATTTTATCCCCATGTCTCTATAACCCTTGTATCCTTGACTTTTTTCTTCATCTGTTACTTCTAATTTCTTTCCACAACCCCCAAGAGGCAATACCATAAATACTATAAGTAGCAGAGATGTGATTCTAAACAATTTCTTTTTCAATTTGAATCCCCCTTTTAAATATTTTCATGTTTACAATTTACTATTTTTAGTTTGTCTTTCACCTCCTTTAAATTGAACTATAGTATGTACTAATACTATTTTATTTTTAGATTGAAACAATATGCACTGTATTCACTGGGGACGGTTCTTTTTGCATCAAATTTCACATTTAATATTATTAAACATATAATGAACTAAATCCAATGTAAAGGAGTAATAATTTATGAATAATAATTCAAATGCTCTCATATATTGCAATAATGCTTCTAATCCTGGATACTCCGATACTGTGAACTGCTACAATAGATCTTGTGTATGTTTTCCACCTTGTAGCATCCCCACCCCATCAATATATAAACCATATATGGAATACCAAGTTGCAGTACCTATTAATTTGACAAAATCTCTAGAGGGAAAATATTTTGTAGGTTATGCTGATGAACTTTTATTTGGGAAAGGAACAAGTGCATGGGCCAGATTATTTAATCCTCTTGACTCTGGAGTTAATTTACATGTAACAGTATGGACAGTAAGCGATGTTTCTAAATCCTCATTTCGAGCACAAATTTGGTTCAATACAGAACCCCCTGAAACACCACAGGAATCTACTCTTGTTACTCCAGCAAATTTGGCAATTTGTCCTCTTCCAAGACCCAAAATTAGATTACAATATGCAATAAATGTATCTGGAAACCCAATAGGTGGTATAAAAGCATTTGTAAGACGAGGTCAACCGGAAACTACAATTGTTGATGATGAACAAGGGAAATTTATTTTTTCTCCTGGTGGTTCTTTTTTAATATTTTTATCAAATCCAGAATCACCTGATATAGCAACTAGCGGCCGAATTGCTTTTGGTTGGTGGGAAGAACCAATTTGTAATAATAGTTAAAAGTTAAGTTTAAAACCCAAAATTAAAGCCATAGAGAATCAAAAAATTCTCTATGGCTTTTAATTGATATAATTCTTATTCGTTTAAACTTTGTGGATTATAGGATATAATAAGTATAATATTAGAGTACATAAAGGGATGGTTCAATGATTAATATAGCTTTGTTGGGAAGTGGCGGAAGTATGCCTATGCCTGGAAGATTTTTGTCTTCTTTACTTATGAGCTATAAAGGTAGAAAGATTCTTGTAGACTGTGGAGAAGGTACTCAGGTGTCTATGAAAAATATGAATAGTGGATTTAAATCGATTGATATCATATGTATAACTCATGTACATGGGGATCATATTTTTGGTTTGCCAGGACTTATTTCAACTATTGGGAATAGTGGTAGAACTGAACCCATTACTATAATAGGCCCGGAAGGTATAAAGGATATAATGAATAGTATTGTGACTTTGGTGCCATATCTTTCCTATGATATAAATGTAATAGAAAATCCTCCCCCAATATTAGGTATTAGCTTTTCTACTAATGGATTAAAAGTAGAAGAAGCGGAAGAACATTCAAATGAAGACATTCAGATGAGTATATTAGAACTTGATCATTCATGTCCATGTTTGGGCTACAGTTTTTATATAGTGAGGAGACCTAAATTTTGTGTACAAAAAGCAATTTCAAATCAGGTGCCTAAAGCAATTTGGTCAAGACTTCAGAATGGCGAATTTATAGTTTATGAAAATCACATGTATGAACCTGATATGGTATTGGGAGAAAAAAGGAAAGGTATAAAATTAAGTTATATAACAGATACACGACCAATAAATACGATATTAGATTTTATAAATGAAAGTGATTTGTTTATATGTGAAGGAACTTATGGGGATAATGAAGATATAGAGAAAGCTATAAAAAATAAACATATGACCTTTGCTGAAGCAGCAGGATTGGCGTATAGAGGCAAAGTGGAAGAACTTTTGCTTACTCATTTTAGTCCTTCAATGGATGAACCGAATTTATATACGACGAATGCACTAGAGATATTTCAAAATACAAAAATAGGATATGATGGATTTACTAAAGAATTATGTTTTTAATATTTCTAATGGAGTTTGTTTAGAATTATATGGTATTATATAATATATCAACTAATAAAGAAGAGGGAGGAAATAGTATGATACCTGTACAATCACCAAATAGTGGAGAAGAAATAGCAGTTATAAAAACTAACTATGGAGATATAAAGATTAAATTTTTCCCTGAAGTGGCTCCAAAAGCAGTAGAAAACTTTAAAACGCATGCCAAGAATGGATATTATGATGGGGTTACTTTTCATAGGGTAATTCAAGATTTTATGATTCAAGGTGGAGATCCTGAAGGAACAGGAAGAGGTGGAGAAAGTATTTGGGGAGAACCTTTCAAAGATGAATTTGATATAAACCATCGTAATTTCAGAGGAGCAGTATCTATGGCCAATAGTGGACCTAATACTAATGGAAGTCAATTTTTTATTGTACAAAACAGTAAAGTGGATAAGAAGATTATTGACCAGATGAAGAATTTGGGAGAAGAAGAAGGATTTCCAGAACAAGTAATCAAGGGATATGAAGAACTAGGTGGAGCATATTGGCTCGATGGAAGGCATACGGTATTTGGTCAGGTATTTGAAGGAATGGATGTAGTAGACAAAATTGCAGGAGCAAAGACTGATACATTTGATAAACCTTTGGAACCAATAGTTATGGAAAGGGTAGAAATTTTATATTACTAAAATAGGGGGCAGAAGTAATGATAGCAGATCGAATAAGGGATGGATATGGAGAAGAAGAAAAATTGAACTGTGCTGAAAAAATACTTTATGCTTCAAATGAAGTATATAATTTGGGATTAGATAAAAATGCTTTAAAGTTAGCTGCTGGATTTGGAGGTGGAATGTGCACTGGAGATTTATGTGGTGCTATCACTGGTTCTATAATGGTTCTTGGAACTATGTTTGTTAAGAACAACGGGCATGAAAGTGACAAAATAAAAAAATTAATTCAAGAGTTGATATCTAGATATAAAGAAGAAATGGGATATATAGACTGTATACCATTGAAGGAAAATCATTTAGATGAACAAGTGAAGTGTAGAAATATTATTGTAAAAGCTGCAGAAATATTGGATGATATAATTGAAAGAGAAGCAAAATAAAATTATGAATAATTTATTCAGAATAAAGTTATAATATAGTCACAAAGATTTAAGAAAGTAGAAAATTTTGGTTGCAAAACAAAATGAATAGTGATATAATTAAAAAAGCTTTGATTCGTAATAAATATTTTGTTTCTTAAAAATTTATGAAATTATTTTGGATATGTTTGCTATATATTTGAGCTACATAAATGACGACAATTTCGAAAATTTTTATAGATAAATGTTTTAAAGAGAATTAAAGAAATAAATTTTTGGAGGTATTTACATGACTAAAGGTACAGTAAAATGGTTTAATGCAGAAAAAGGATTTGGATTTATCACAGCTGAAGACGGAAATGATGTTTTCGTTCACTTTTCACAAATTAACAAAGAAGGTTTTAAGACATTAGAAGAAGGCCAAAATGTTACTTTTGAAATAGTTGAAGGACAAAAAGGACCACAAGCAGCAAATGTAACTATTGATTAATAAAAAAAACAAGAAAAATAAAAGCTTAAAGGGCTGTGCTCTTTAAGCTTTTTTTTAAAAGATTTTATGGAGGTAGAAATGATTAAGGTAATGATAGTGGATGATCAAGCTCTCATAAGAGAGGGATTAAATATGATGTTAAGTTTATATAAAAACATAGAAGTAGTAGGAGAAGCTACTAATGGACAAGAGATCATAGACAAGCTTGAAAGTGAAAAAGTAGATGTGATTCTCATGGATATTAGAATGCCTGTAATGGACGGAGTAGAAGCTACAAGAATTATAAAAGATAAGTACCCAGGTTTAAAAATACTTATATTGACTACTTTTAATGAAGATGAATATATTTTTAGAGGACTTAATTATGGAGCTGATGGATATATTTTAAAAGATGTGAGTTCACAAGAACTTGTAAATGGAATTGAGACTGTATATAAGGGAAATGTACTACTTCAGCCAGAAGTTGCAAAAAAGGTTGTTAGTGGCATAAAAAATAATGGTTTTAATAAGAAAGATAAATTGGATTTTAAAGAACTTACGCCTAGGGAAAGGGAAATTGCTTGTCTTGTAGCTGAAGGGAGAACTAATAAGGAAATAGGTCAAATACTTTACATAACTGAAGGAACAGTAAAAAATCATATAACCAGAATTCTTGATAAATTAGAACTCGATAGTAGAACACAATTGGCTTTAGTTGTAAAAGAGGTAGAATAGGGGTTTGTTTTTTAAAAGCTTTTATGTGACTTTAGTCATATGAAAAATTGTCCGAAAATGGTGACTAATGTTTGAAGCTTTTTCTTTTCTCACAATATATAATAAAATTCAGAAAATGAAAGAAGGAGGTATTTTAGTGGAAGCTATAGAGGTTAATAGATTGTCTAAATATTATGGAAAATTAAAAGCAGTAGATGATATTTCTTTTTCCATTAAGAAAGGAGAAATATGTGGAATACTTGGTCCCAATGGTTCTGGGAAAACTACTACTATAAAATGTATTTGCAATTTGATTATTCCTAATAGTGGTGAGATTAAGGTATTTGGGGAAGATAACAAAAAATCTACGGAATATATATCTGCGCTTTTTGAAGGTACAAGAAATCTTTATTGGAAACTCACACCAAGGGAGAATTTACGTTACTTTGCAGGAATAAGGGGGTTTGGAGGGAAAAAGGTTGAAAGGCATATAGATGAACTGTTGGATAGATTCAATTTGTCAGATAAAAAAGATACAATGGTCAACAACTTATCTAGGGGGATGCAGCAAAAAGTTGCTATAGCTATGACTCTTGTATGTGATACAGAAATTATATTGCTAGATGAGCCAACCCTTGGATTGGATGTGCAAAGTCATATAGATATAAAAGAGGCACTTATGGATATTGTCTCTAGCATGAACAAGACTATTTTGTTAAGTACTCATGATATGAATTTAGTTCAAGATATTTGCAAAGATGTAGTCATTTTAAATAAAGGCAAGATAGTTGCTCAAGATAGCGTAGAAGCACTTATGGATATGTTTAGAAGTATGACTTATGAAATAGTGCTTACAGAAAGTTTGTCTAGAGATGATGAAAAATATTTATCAAATTTGGGATATGATTTTTATTTTGTAAACAATGGGACTAAGATAGAAGTTGATATATCTGAAGTAAATGAAATATATGCAATTATAGATAGCTTGAAGGGAAAAAGTATTTTTATAAAGGAAATAAAACAAAAGGATAACAATTTTGAGAGGATATTCTTGAACATTACCAATGGGGAGGTGGAGTAGTTGAAAAAAATTCACTATTTATTCAAGGTTTCATTGGAGAAAAATGTAAAGGAGTTATATAGATACAAATTTAATACAATTTCTAATTTTTTGATTCTTTATATACTATTTATGGTAATGTTCTCGGGACTAAAAAGTTTCGGAATGTCATTAGGAGTATCACCTCTGGACATGGGAGAAAATTTAGAGGGGTTTATAGTTGGTTATTTTTTATGGACTATTATCATGGTAGCTTATTCAGATATTGCTTTTAGTATAATTGATGATGCAAGTAAAGGAACCTTGGAACAACTAAATATGTCCAATATAAATTTATCTCAGATATTAATTGTGAGAAGTATTTCAAATTTATTGATAGAGACAATATTTTCTATTTTTCTACTTCTAATCATAATGAAAACAACTGGTCATTGGCTGGAAATAAATGTACTTTCTATTTTAATTCCCATATTTATTGGTGTTTTTAGTATATTAGGCATAGGACTAATGTGTGGAGGACTAGCTCTTATTTTTAAAAGAGTTCAATCCCTATTAAATATTATTCAATATTTTTTAATAGTATTAGTTGCTACATTTCCGAGAAGTAGAATTATATCTGGTTTGCTCCCATTTAATTATGCTGCAGGTTCTATATTTTCAACCATGATGGGGGGATGTTCTTTTAGAGATTTTTCAGCATTGGATTATGGAATAATGGTTGGGAATTCTTTGTTGTATTTCATCATAGGTTTATTTGTTTTTAATCAATGTGTAAAAGTGGCAAAGCGCAGAGGTTTGCTGGGGCAATATTAGTTAAGCGAGAGTAGGGATAGATTTGGAAAATAAATATTTGAAATATTATTTCTATTTAGGCCGATTGATGTATATTTTTATTTTTATAGATATATTGCATAGAACTAAATATACTGACATAAGTTCTATATTATTTGCCAGTATATTTATAGCAATTGCAGTAAATGATCATTTAAGAATATATGGTTTTTATAAATGTAAAAATGGAAATTATATATCGTTATTTTTTTCAGCAGTGACAGGTGGATTGATAGCATATTTTGTTTATGGATATATAGATATTCATATGTTTATGATATTATATGAAATAGTTCTTTTCAATAAAGGTAAAAGTGCAAAAATTCTGTTTACAATAGATATACTAATGATAATGAGTGTAGTTATATTAAGACAAGCATCTTCTTTTAAAATGTTATATGATATTAGTTTTTGGAAAGAAAATTTATTTGATATACTAATGTGCTTAACTTTTGTTGTCTCTTATTCTTTTGTTATTTATGCCTACAAAGTATTATATAGAGAAAAATCAAAAGTTGAGGAATTAAACAATGAATTGCAAGAGTCTTATAAAATTCTCAAAGAACAATCAGAAGAAATAGAAAAATTAACGGTAGAAAAAGAAAGAAACAGGGTAGCGCAAGAAATTCATGATTATTTAGGTCATAGCCTTGTAGCATTGAATATGAATTTGGATGTGGTTGAAAATATTATTGAACGAGATCCTAAAAAAGTAAAAGATATAATTGCTAAATCTAAAAATCTTGCAAAAGATTCTATGAATAGCTTAAGATGTGCTGTTTATGCCCTTAGAGATGAGGGAGAACATTTTGTTCTTAAGGAATCGATAGAAAAACTAATTGGGAATGTCGAGCATGAAGATGATATAAGTGTTGAATTTCAGTTTAATGAAGATGTAGAAAACTTAGCTCCTGGATATAAAAATATTATATATAGAACCATACAGGAAGGGTTGACTAATGGAATTGTACATGGGAAGGCTGATAAATTTAAAATAAATGTTGATATTAAATCTAATAGAGTATATTTGACTATTGAAGACAATGGAATAGGTTGTGAGAATATAGTTAAGGGAAATGGACTAAATGGTATTGAGGACAGAATAAATAGTATAGGGGGCAATACCAGATACAGTACCAAAATAGATAATGGTTTTAAAATTGAGGCAAGGATTCCATATTAAAAAGGGCTTGTAATACTTTAAGGAAGCTTTTTTTCTTATGTAAGGAGGATATTCACAAGTATTATGGAATATATAATATAATTGTTTTGTTTTTAAGTTTAAGGGGGGTTTTCATGAAAATTTGCAGAGAAAAATACTATTATAGAGAAGTAAGAGAAGATATTGAATCTTTAGTGAATGTGGATGGAAGTTTTAATTTTGGAACATATAATAGGGCTGTTTCTAAAGTGAATATGTTGGATGCAAAGAAACCTTTAGGACGTGCTGCACCTAAATGGTTTTTAAATTTTAGATTAAAAGAATGGGAAGCTTTTCAAGCAGGAAATAGGGATATATTTATTTTTGGTGTTGTATATACTCCAAAAATATCTACACTTATCTGTTTAGTAATATATGACAAGAGGAATAAAAAATTATATGATTATGAAAAAATAATTAATACTAAAAGAGCTTCAATAGGAAAAGGACTGTTTAATAGTGAGACAAAGGGTCAAATTAAAGCTTACTATATGCGCTATGAAAACAATTTAAGAAAAAATGAGATAGCAGTTGAAGCTAAAATGGGGCCTCATGATTTACCTATGGCAATACTTGATATAAAAGCATATCATATTACTGAACCTATAGTTATATGTCAGCCTTTTGGAGAAAATAGAGGGCTTTATTCGCACAAAAATTTTATGCCAATGGAAGGATATTTAATTTTAGGGGATGAAAAGATTGTATTTAATAAGGAAAATTCTCACATGATAATAGATGACCATAAAGGGTATTATCCTTACAATATGAAATATGATTGGGTAACAGGATGGGGAAAAGATAATAGTGGAAATACTTTTGCTTTTAATTTGACAGACAATCAAGTATTGGATCATGAAAAATATAATGAAAATTGTATTTGGATTGATGGAAAGATGAATGTACTTCCTCCTATAAAGGTAGAAAGAAAATATGAAAATGATGAAGTGTGGAATATTAAAGATGAATATGATATGGTGAATATTTCTTTTTATCCAGAAACAAAGACAGAAATAAAATTTAATTACTTAATAGTAAAATCAGACTATGAAGCTCCCATAGGAAGTTATAAAGGTTATTTTAAATTGGGGGATAGAAAAATAGATATAGTTGAATGTTTTGGAATGGGAGAAAAAAAGAGAATTAGAATATAGTGGAGGTGATGGTGTGGAAAATGTTGGAGCATTTTTTGATATAGATGGTACCCTTTATAGAAATTCTCTTATGATACAACATTTCAAGAAATTGATTAAATATGAGGTCATAGATCCGGCTATATGGCACAATCATGTGAAACATACTTATTATGAATGGGAAAAGAGATATGGAGATTTTGAGGATTATTTAGAGGAATTAGCTGAATTTTATGTAAGAGAACTTAAAGGTGTAAATAAAGATTATATAGATTTTATAGCTAATCAGGTAATAAAAATAAATGGAGATCAAGTTTATAAATATACTAGATCTAGAATAGAATGGCATAAAAACAGTGGTCATAAGGTGTTTTTCATATCAGGAAGTCCTGATTTTTTGGTAGAGAAGATGGCTAAAAAGTATGGTGTAACTGAATATAGAGGTAGTGAGTATATAGTAGATGAAGAAAATAATTTTACTGGAGAAATTGTAAGACTGTGGGATTCTGAAAATAAGCAGAGAACAATTGATGAATTTGTATCTAGATTTGATGTGGATTTAAATAAAAGTTATTCTTATGGGGATACTGCGGGAGATTTGTCAATGCTTAAGATGGTAGAAAACCCTATAGCCATAAACCCCAATAAAAATTTATTGAAAGCAATTAAGGAAGATGAAGAGCTTTATAAAAAAATTGATATAATAGTTGAGAGAAAAGATTTAATATATAAATTGAGTCCTGATGTAGAGATAATAGATATATAGCAACACAAAAAATATTCTTCAAACATCTTGAAGGATATTTTTTTATATAGTAGAATTGTTAGAGATACGAAATATTAAAAATTTTCATAGTATGGATAGACAAGGAGAGAAGAATATGGCGGAAAATAGTAGATTGACAGGAGGAAATATAACAGAAACTCTTGTTAAACTTGCCCTTCCAATCATGGGGACATCATTTGTGGAGATGGCATATAGCATGATGGATATGGCATGGCTTGGCAGAGCAGGAACCAAAGAAGTGGCAGCAGCAGGAACTGCTGGATTTTTTACGTGGATTGGAGCATCTATATTTTTGATACCTAAAATAGGCGCTGAAGTAGGAGTTGCACAATCTTATGGAAAAGAAGATATGAAATCTGCTAGAAAATATGTATTACATTCAATTCAATTGGATATAATCATTGGACTATTGTACTCCATATTTTTGATAGCTTTTAGGCATCAGCTTATAGGTTTTTTTAATCTTGAAGATGTTGAAGTGATAGGAATGGCTGTAGATTATTTAACTATAGTGTCTATTGGAATGGTATTTTTCTTTTTGAATCCAGTGTTTGCAGGGATTTTTAATGGTGCAGGGAATAGTTCTACTCCATTTAGAATAACTGCAGTTGGACTTATAACTAATATGATATTAGATCCACTGATGATTTTAGGTTTTGGACCATTTCCTGGAATGGGAGTGAAAGGAGCTGCATTAGCTACAATTATTTCCCAATTTGTTGTTACTCTTATTTTTATAAAGGTAAATACAGATAAATTGGATTTGTTCTCTGGTTTGAATTTGTTTGAGATTCCTGAATCAAAATATATAAAAACTATATTTAAGTTAGGATTTCCAGCAGCATTGCAAAATGGAATTTTTGCTTTTATGTCCATGGTTATAGCAAAGATATTAGCTCAATGGGGCTCTACTCCTATAGCAGTACAGAATGTCGGTTCACAAATAGAATCTATATCATGGATGACAGCAGGAGGATTTTCTACTGCTCTTTCTGCATTTGTGGGACAAAACTATGGGGCCGATAGATGGGATAGAATTCATGAAGGATATAGAAAAGCTATAGGACTTGTAAGTATTATTGGTATATTTGCAACGTGTTTGCTTATATTTGGTGCTACACCTGTATTTAGAATTTTTATTCCAGATGATAGTGAAGCCATAAAATTAGGGACAACCTATTTAAGAATATTAGGACTTTCTCAATTTTTTATGTGTATAGAGATAACGACAGGAGGAGCTTTCAATGGTTTAGGTAGAACAATTCCACCATCTGTTGTTGGAATTGTATTTAATGCTCTTCGTATACCTTCTGCCCTATTACTTTCAAAGACATCTCTAGGGTTAAATGGAGTATGGTGGAGTGTAAGCATAAGCAGTATATTTAAAGGCATTGTACTTACAGGATGGTTCATGATATATTTAAGGAAAAAGCCCTATTAGTTCAAGCTTTTCTTTTCTTGTCATTTGTTTTATTTCATATTCTCTTTTTTGGGCAGATATCTTATCTTCATATTTTTCAAAATATACAAGTTTTACAGGAAGTCTACCCCTTGTATATTTTGCACCTTTCCCACTGGAATGAGTTTTTAATCTCTTATGAAGATCAACTGTCCAACCTGTATATAAGGTATTGTCAGAACACTTTAATATATATACATAGCACATTTTTATCACCAATTAGAACAAAGCCCCTTAGTAGGGGCTTTGAGTTATTCAGAAACTGGAATCAATTGTTCAATATTTGTAAATATATTGGATACTATAAAATATAGACCCAATGCAGCTGGTGATTTAGTTAAGAAAAGCAGTGAAATCATAACAGCTGGTACTATTGACATGGGAGTCAATTTTGGTATTGATGAATTTTTGATTATTCCTACATATGACAGAAATCCTGGCAACAATTGAGTTATTATATAGAGTATAGGTAGTATAAAATATGGATCTGGACTAGATAAATTGTTTATCCATGGCAAAATCACAGTTGGTGAATCTACAATATTGTGGGCAAAGGTCTTGTACATTGCTACAAAAATAGGCATTTGCAAGAACAATGTCAAGAATCCAAAACCACTGCCTGGATTTTCTTTATATAATTTAAGCATTTCTTCATTGAGCATTTCTTGATCGTCTTTATATTGATTTTTTAATTCAGCCATTTTTCTAGATAACTCTTGCTGTATTTTCATTGATTTCTTTTGTTTAATAGTTAAAGGTAATAGTGCTATCTTTATCAATAAGGTAAAAAGAATTATAGCTATACCATAGTCACTGGTGAAGTTCAAAATTTGATTAAACATTTGAATAAATAAATTTGTCATAGTATTTAATTCCTCCTAATTTTGTAGTGAATTGTGAAAAATACTATGACCTAATATTCCACCACAAACAGCCAAATCATAAACTTGTTATATGCATCATAGTCAACTACAGTCATATCATGAATTCGTATATAGTTTTCGCATATTTTGTTAGAGACATTATTTATGCATAGTGAAACATTAAAATTGTTTAGGACAATTTTAGAAAAGCATAAAAATAATACTACAAACATGGAAAGCAAATATAAAAATTGCAATATATTAAAATCTATCATATTTATCATATTATCACCAATCTAATTTAGTATAGATATATTATACTAGAAATATAGAATTATTCAAATGAGATATTTTCAAATTTAGCATAAATATATTATAATGATTACAAAAGAAAGATAAAAGGAGAGATATATACATGAATAAATACATTCTTGACAGAGAAGACACAGTTTTACTTATTATCGATATTCAGGACAGATTAGTTAAACCAATGAAATATGGGGAAAAAGTGATAGAAAAGACAAAGATATTGATTTCGGCAGCAGCAGAATTGAATATGCCTATTATATATACAGAACAATATCCAAAGGGCTTAGGGAATACGGTTTCTGAATTGGAAGAGGTTCTTAAAAATGGGAAGAGATTTGAAAAGGTTGAGTTTTCAGCATATACAGAAGAGGTAAAGAAGTATATTCAATCTACTGGTAGAAAAAAAGTTATAATATCAGGGATGGAGACTCATGTATGTGTTTTCCAGACGGCAAGGGATTTGCTTTCTGATGGATATGATGTATTTATAGTAGAAGATGGAGTTTGTTCAAGAGCAAAGGAGAATTATGTAAATGGTTTATCTTTAATGGCAAATATGGGAGCTGTAATAACCAATACAGAAACAGTTATTTTTGATTTATTGAAAAAAGCAGGTACAAAAGAATTTAAGGTATTGTCAAAATTGATAAAGTAAAAGGGCCTAGGCCCTTTTGTTTTTACTAAATAAATTTGAATATTGAAAGGATTTTTATATAAATATGTGGAATTATATAATATGTAAAATTAAAAAAGGAGAATAAAAGGTGTACTATTATGGAGATAAGAAAACAAACAAATGGGAAATTGTGGGTGTATTTTGGATGATAATTGTAGGTTCATTGTTACATTTTACATACGAATGGTCAAACAATTTAACTTTTGTAGGAGTCATAAGTTCGATAAATGAAAGTGTTTGGGAACATTTAAAATTAGGATATTGGTCGCTGATATTTTTTTCGTTAATTGAATATCCAGCTATCAAGAGATATGTGAATAGTTTTTTATTAGGAAAGGCACTGGGAATTGTTGTTTTAGAAGCTACAATTATAGGGGTTTTTTATAGCTATACTGATATAATTAAAAGAAGTATTTTGTGGGTAGATATTTCTTCTTATGTACTAGGAGCTATTTTTTGCCAATGGATAAGTAGTAGCATGATTAAGAAAAAGTTTTCTAGAACCAGTGAAACAATTGGATTGATTATTTTTATTGTTTTAGGTTTTGCATTTATAGTTTTTACTTTTTATCCACCTAAATTGCCAATATTTATGGATCCTATTACAAAGACGTATGGTATATATAAACTAAAGTAAGAACTACAACTAATATTTCAGGCTAGGGGGAGTTTTTTTGGAAAAGGTATGTATTTTAAGTTGTGAAAGCTATGATTATGAATTGGTAGAGAAAAAGATATTTGAATGTTTAGATAGTATAGAAAATATAAAGCCCAAAGTGAGGACAGGCAGTAAGGTGTTAGTTAAGGCGAATCTACTTAAGAAAAATTCACCTGATGATGCAGTAACTACTCATCCGACTGTTGTTGAAGCTATAGTCAGATATTTTCAACAACTAGGTTGTAAAGTAATTGTCGGTGACAGTCCTGGAGGACCTTTTAATGAAAAATCTCTAATGGCCGTATATAAGGCTACTGGAATGTTTGATGTTCAAAAAAGAACGGGTTGCGAACTCAATTTTGATACATCTTTTGTAGAAGTGAAAAATGATGAGGCAAAAATGCTTAAAAACATGAAAATCGTCAAAGTTTTTGATGAAGTTGATTTTGTTGTTTCTGCTGCTAAACTTAAAACTCATGCTATGATGACTTATACAGGAGCAATAAAAAATCTCTATGGTACAATACCAGGAGTGACAAAAGCAGAATATCATTTCAAAATGAACAATATAGAAAATTTTGCCAATGCAATAGTTGATATTTGTGAGTATGTGAAACCAGATTTGTCAATTATAGATGGTATAGAAGGAATGGAAGGAGATGGGCCTTCTTCTGGGGATAAAAGATTTGTAGGTCTTATATTTGCTTCAGAAAATCCTTATGCATTAGATACTGTAGCATCAAAGATAATAGGTATAGATCCATTGTCTATACCTATTCTTAGAGCAGTTAAAGAGAGGAATATTTTTAGTGTTGATATAAATGATATAGAATTTTTAGGCTTAAAGCCACAAGATATAGATATAAAACAGTTTAAACTGCCAGTTTCAGCTAATGTAAATTTTGTTGGAGGAAGAGTCCCTAAATTTATGGAAAATTGGATTTTAAATAATTTTAGACCGCGTCCTGTATTCGACCACAATATATGTGTTTCTTGTGGTATATGTGCCCAGAATTGTCCACCAAAGGCTATTGATATGTCAAAAGGGAAACCAGAAGTGGATTTGAAACGTTGCATCAGATGCTTTTGTTGTCATGAACTATGCCCTAAAAAAGCAATAGACATAAAGAAGCATGTAATACATGAGAGAATATTTAATAGGAAGTAAATTTGATCACTCCACGCATCTTATTTTATTAATATTGTAAATTAGATTTATATTTTAGCATTTACAGTATTAACTTAGTTATATAATGTAATATTTTGCATAGATCGTTTGAGAGAAAAGGAAGGGATTTGATTGTAATATGATGAAAAGGAATATTTTGATTTTAGTTTTAGTTATAATTGTCATTAGTTTTTTGATTTTATACAGAATCTATTCAAGTAAAGACAATAATCAAGTTTTAAAAAATGAAAAATACACGAAATTATTTAACAATGCATTGACATCAGACGGAGCTCATTCTGAAGGCTTTTTTTCAGAATTAAGTGATCTTTTTTTAAAAGAGCCTGAATATTTTATAGAACAGCTATCAACATTAAATGATGAGGATAGGAAAAGTATTTCATTTCACGTCGCTTATATTATGTGCATTAATGAACCAGAATTAAATAATGAATTTAAAGATGTTCTATATGGTGTTAAGCATAGAGAAAAAGATTTAAAATTTAATGTTATATTAGATGATTTAATTAAAGAATATGAAAAAATTAAAAATGATATTGAAAATCAAAACAATGATTAAAATATTAAATGAATACTATTACAATGTATGGAAAAGGTTAGTATAGTAAAATGTGATAGCTATAATTATCAGTTGGTAGAAAGAAAAGTATTTATAAAAAAAGGAGGTAATATTTTGTCTAATGAAAAAGAAAAACACACTGATGATATTGAAATGGTGGTTTTAAAAACTACTAATAATAGTCTAGAACTAAACTTTATAAAAAACCTATTAGAAGAAAATAGCATTCCATATATATTAAAAGATTATGGCGCAGGAGGGTACATGAGAATAGCTACGGGTTCTTCCCTTTGTGGAACTGATATATTAGTGGAAAAATTAACATTTGAAAAAGCAAAAGAAATTTTGGATAATTTTATGTATAATGAATGAGAGGAAAGCATAGGAGCAGGATTTGGAATTCTAAAAATAATGTTTAAGGGGGAATTCATATGTTTAAAAGGTTACTATCAGTTGTTTTAGCTATTTGTTTGGTGTTAGGTATGTCTACTATCACACTAGGTGCATCTCAGTTTAAACCATGTACTATGGTCAATGGTACAATAATTTCTTTAGAAGATGAAGCGTATTTAAGTGAAGAAGGACTAATAATGTGTCCATTACGTGAGATTGCTGAAAAAATGGAGTATTTAGTTACTTGGAATGGTAAAGATAGAAGTATTACTCTTGCAAAAGATTCTGAAAGTATCAAATTAATAATTGGAGAATCAAAAATTAGTGTAAATGAAGAAAGCATGGATATAAATTCAAGTCCTATTATTAAAGAAGGCAAAACTTATGTACCAGTAGAATTATTTAGCAAAGCTTTGAAGCTTGTTATAGGATGGGATAATAAACAACAAGTTCTAAAAATAAATCAACCTAAAGAAAATAAAGAGGACTTCTTTATAATGTCTAAGGATGAAAAGATACAAAATGAATTAGATACTTATATGAAAGCATTTCAAAAACATCATAATTTTCATGGAAGTGTGCTAGTTGCTAAAGATGGAAAAGTGCTTCTTAACAAAGGTTATGGATTTGCAAACTTTGAACAAAACACTTTGAATAAATCTCAAACAAAATTTGCTATTGGCTCTATTACAAAGCAATTTACAGCAATGGCGATTATGCAACTGAATGAAAAAGGTTTAATAGATGTAGAAGATACGGTTTCAAAATATTTACCTGATTTTCCAAACGGAGATTTAATTACTCTACATAATCTATTGACCCACACATCAGGACTTAAGAATTATACTGAAATAAAAGAATTCCTAACTTTAAAACCGGAAAATAGAGATCCAATGACAGTAATTGACCTAATAAAAAATATGTCATTAGAGTTTGAACCAGGTAGTGAGTTTAGATATAGTAATACAAATTACACATTATTAGGCATAATAATTGAAAAGGTTACTAATATGTCATTTGAAGATTATTTACAAAAAAATATATTTGCGCCTCTAAATATGTCAAATACAGGTATATGTTATGGTGAAAATAATGAACTTTATGATGCAACACCATATTCAGGCTATTTGGAAGTTGTTCCTGTAGATGACGAACTAGTACTTACTCAAGCTTATGGTGCTGGAAATATATATTCAACAGCTGAAGATCTATATAGATGGGATCGAGCTCTAAAAACTGAACAACTTGTAAAAAAGGAAACATTAGATAAGATATTTGCAGAACATGTAGCTATATCAGATGGTGTTAGTTATGGTTATGGATGGATGATTACAGACAATGGTAAACAAATCATGCATGGTGGAAATACCTTCGGATTTACTTCTAATATAGCTAGATATATTGATGAAGACCTTACTATTATTATTTTAACTAATAATGGTTATTTTGATGTTTCTAGTTTAACTGAGTCTTTAGCAAATATAGTATTTAAAAAAGATTATAAAATACCAGAAGCTAAAAAGGAAATAAAAATTGATAATCTAGAATTATACGATAACTATGTAGGAAAGTATGAATTCCTAAATGGAGCATACATTGATATAATTAAAAAAGATAACAAACTTTTTGCTCAAGTAACAGGTCAAGATGCTTTTGAAATATTTCCAGAATCAAATAATAAATTTTTTGCAAAAGTAATTGATGCTAGTATTGAGTTTAAAACTAATGATAGGGGAGAAGTTACAGAACTAATATTTGAACAAATAGGTATGGAGTTTATTTGCAAAAGAGTAGAAGATATTGAAGAGCAGATTGAAGTAACTGTAGATCCTAAAATATATGAGGAATATGTTGGAGAGTATAAACTAATACCAGGTGTAATTATTATCATTACAACTGAGGATAATCACATATATGCTCAGCTTACAGGTCAAGATGCATTTGAAATATTCCCTATGTCAGAAAGTGAATACTTCTACAAGGTAGTTGATGCTAAGATTACTTTTGAAAGAGATGAAAATGGCAATGTAACAAACTTGGTATTACATCAAAACGGGCAAGATATGCCTGCAACTAAAATAAAATAGGTACATCTAAACCTCAAGGTCAGATTAAAAATCTGACCTTTTACTTACCTAATAAAGCCTATATATTACTCCACAAGCGAGTCTTTTCCCTGAATTTCCAGCAGGTTGCGATCTGTAGTCATCAGGATTTTCGTGAATTATTACGGATTTTCCCACAACATCTTGAGGCATAAATTTATTTGTAAAAAAACTCATTTTAGCATAGCCATTGTTTGAAAATAGTACAGGGAAATCCCCAGCGTGATTCCCATGGGGTTGATTGGTTGGATTCCAATGACCACCAGCAGCTTGGAATGGATTTTCAGGATTTCCTACTTCACAATTCCCATTTTCATGAATATGAAAACCATGAGGACCTATGGGCTGTTTTTCTCCTTGAGCGGGTTTATATGGAGGAAGTCCCCAAACCTCAACGTATACTTCAGTTCCTCCTGAAACTTGTGAAAATGTAATTATTCCGTACAATTGTGGAGCAAGGGGTCCACCTCTTATTTCGGTCATGCTCGTTTCAGGCATACAATTTGTTGTATCATAATACATTTTTTTAACCTCCTTTCATACTTATAATATGAATTCTAGTTTTTAAAGGTGAAAAAACAACTCTCATCAATATGAGAGTTGTTTTTAGAAGTTGGTTGCTTTTATATTAGAATTTTTATATTTGAAATTATAGAATAGAGTCTTTAAATATAGAGAACCAATAACAATTTTTGTATTAAAAACGGAGGCTAAGCGTCTAATCTTATTTGTTTCATCATTTTCAAAATTTTCGTCTGTTAAATAAGATAAAAGAAATTTTGCATTGTTTTTGATTTCTAATTTTATTTTCTTTTCTACATTTTTTTCTCCGTCTTTCGAAGAAATATATTCAATTTCTTCGATGTATTTTTTATATATTGTATTTTTTAGTATTTCTTTATATTCATCTATTATTTTATCATTAAGATCATCTAATGTGTAGGCTACTTTTAAGTCTATACTTAGAATTTCTCCAGTTATTTCAGCCATTGCATTGCTTAGGGCTACGTTGGTTTTTTCCTCTGAATCCATGTAGTTTTCAATTGTTCTAAAAAATTTGAGAGTAATCAATTTTTTTACAGGAAGAGGTGTGTTTTTTGTAATACCTAAAGCATTACGAATTAGCTTTCTGTTTATATAGTTTAATTCTTTGACTTCACTTTCAACATTTAAACTATCTGGAACTAAATAATACTTTTTTCCCTTAACTATATTGAAAGTTTTCATAGTATCTAAATATCCCAACTCAATATTTTGTTCAGCTTTTTCTGGGTTTATTTCTAACGTTTTGCCTAAATCATGAGAACTTTTAATATATATTGTATTTGAATCTTCAGAAGGCTTGGATTTTGGAATGCCTTTTCCGCTGATGTCAACAACAATGAGGTTTTTAATTCCCTTTTTATTCATTAATGCTATAGGTACATTATCGTGGAATCCTCCATCAATATATTTTTTATTGTCTATTTTTATGGGTTTAAAAGCAGGAAAGCAAGCACTAGCAACTAGATAATCCACAAATTGTCCTCTTGGTATATTATCTTTAAAAATTTCAAGGGGTTTCAGGTCTGTAACTGAAAAAGTGACAAGTCCAAAGTCAATTGTAGAATTTCTTATTCTATCTTCATCGACATACAATTTAAGAGCCTCTATCAGTGGCGTCATTTCCATTCTTTCAGAAGTGATTATATTTTTAAGTATTAAAAAGGGGGTGAAGTGTTTGTTGTATATTTTTTGATTTTCCCATTCATCTTCATCAGTGTTATCAATTACTTGTTCGACTGAAAAATTAGTCCATGCCAATTGTACAAGATCATAGTCTCCTTGAACTAACATTGCACCATTTAATGCACCTATAGATGTACCTGTGATTGCAGCAATGGGAATACCCAATTCTTGAAGTGCTTTCCATACTCCTATTTGATAGCTGCCTTTTGCACCTCCACCAGAAAATACTACACCATATTCCTCCATAATATCTACCTCCACTGCCTATTGAAATATGTGAATTTTCTTAATTTTATAATACTACATTTCGCAATAAAAGTCCAAATATTGAACAATAGAAATATTTTCAATTAAAGGTTTGTGAAAAATTTGGAATCATATATAATAAAGCTATAACAATATATAAAATAGAAAAATATAAAAGAAGATAGAGAAGGTGATAAAATGACAAATAAAAATGTGGGCTTAATTCTTGAAGGTGGAGGAATGAGGGGAGCCTATACATCGGGAGTATTGGCTGCTTTTATGGATTCAAATATAAAATTTCCTTATGTAATAGGAGTATCAGCAGGAGCAAGCAATGGGGCTAATTTTGTGGCAGAGCAAAGGGAAAGAAATAAAAAGGTATTTGTTGAACATGTCAAGGATAAGGAATTTTCGGGGTTTAGACATTGGATCAAAGATAGGAGCTATTTCAATATGAACTATCTATATGATAGCCTTCCAAATAAAGTAGTACCTTTTGATTATGAAACTTTTAAGAAATCCAAGACTATATTTAAGGCATGTGCTACTAGTTGTAAGACTGGAAAACCTGTATATTTTGGGAAAAATGATTTTGATCCATTAGAATATATGGAAGTAGTTTTAAGAGCTTCTAGTAGTTTACCTATAATTTCAACTCCTGTAGAAATAAATGGGGAACTTTATTATGATGGTGGTATTTCAGATTCTATTCCTATAAATAAATCTATTGAAGATGGGAATCAGTATAATGTAGTTGTACTTACAAGAAATAAAGAATATAGAAAAGAACCTCAAAAAATAAATTTTGCAATAAAAAAACTTTCTAAAAAATATCCTAAAATAGTTGAAGCAATTAAAACTAGACATATTAGATACAATTCTTCATTAGATAAAATTCAAGAACTTGAAAAAAAAGGTGAAGTTTTTGTGTTTAGACCTGTAAAAAAATTTGCTGTAGATAGACTAGAAAGAGATATTTCTAAGTTAGATGCTTTAT
The DNA here is from genome assembly GCF_900130025.1 of Sporanaerobacter acetigenes DSM 13106. Taxonomy (NCBI): domain Bacteria; kingdom Bacillati; phylum Bacillota; class Tissierellia; order Tissierellales; family Sporanaerobacteraceae; genus Sporanaerobacter; species Sporanaerobacter acetigenes. Next base: position 208,522 of record NZ_FQXR01000005.1, read on the forward strand.
ATATGCAAGGATATAATGAAACAATGGCTAAAATAGATGATTTGGGAAAATGGTTAGAAAATATCTAATTTCTGCATACCTCTCTTTTATCAATAGTATAATTATATAGAATACAAGGGAGAATGAGGAGGAATAATGTGGAAATATTTGTTGATGGGGTCGAATATATTTTGAATATTTTAGAAGATGACAAATTTGACGATAAAAAGTTAAAAAAATATCTTTCTTCTAAAGAAGGAAAGTTGTTTTTAAAACATGAAAAAGAGTTGAGAAGAAAAACTAATAGTCTGACAATAGAAGAAGAATTGAGAAAAGTTGTTGAAGATGAAAATTATAAAGATCCATATGAATTTTATATTTTAAAAGACAATATAGAAGAAGTTAAAAAAAATCTCCAGTTCATTAAAAAAAATGAGGATATTATCTTTGAAAATGTACTTAAACAGATATACAAATATATTCCGGAATCTATAAAAGTAGATCCCAATATAGTACTGTATGCTGGCGGCGTAGATGGTGGTTTTGCTATATTTACTAAAAATGTATATATAAATTTCATAAAATACATTGGAAATATAGATGAATTTGAGAAAATACTTGCTCATGAGTTCTATCATGCTAGACAAATTCCTATAGGGAAAAAAGTTTCATTAATATTAAAGATGAGTTTTTATTCCAAGAAAGCGCTATATGATACTTTGGGAAGACTTTTGGAAGAAGGAATAGCTTCTTTAGTTGAGCACGGAACTGATTTTGTCAGAGATGATCCTGTAGGCACATTGACTCATAGAGAGATATTATTTTATAAAGAGCATTTTAATATTTTAAATAGAGCTTTGTTGTCAATAAAAAATGGAAAACCAGATTACAATTTGATATATAAAATCAATGTATATGTATTGGGGTATATAATTTCGAAAACTATTTATGAAAGAGAAGGCACTTCTATTCTTAATAAATGGACTGTTGATTTTGATTATAAAATTCCTATAAAAAAGTATATAGAAATATGTGAAATTGAGGGGAAACCTTCAGAATTCGATATAGATGTGGAAAATTGGATAATGAGCATGTAAATATTTAAACATGAAATTTCATTTTAAAAATTGCATAAAAAATAATAAACAAACAGTGATTATTATGATATTATTGGGTATAAATAAGTGAATATTTTTGAAAGGGTGGTATCATGATAAGATTTTTTAAAAGGGACAAGAACATAGAAATATTGTCTCCAGCCACAGGTAAAATTGTGCCAATTGAGGAAGTTCCAGATGATACTTTTTCAAAGAAAATAGCTGGTGATGGATTGGCAATAGAACTTACAGATGGAAAAATTGTTGCACCTTTTGATGGGGAAATAACAAGTGTTTATAATGCTAATCATTGTTTAGTTGTCAGATCCGAAAGTGGCTTGGAATTGCTTATACATATTGGGATAGATACTGTAAAGTTAAAAGGCGAAGGATTTAAAAGATATGTAGAGCTAAATGATAAAGTGAAATCTGGAGATTTGTTGTTAGAAGCTGATTTAAATTTATTAAAATCAAAGGGCAAATCTATTTTGACTCCAGTAGTTATAACCAATAGAAGAAATATAGAGTCTATAGAAAAAATGGATGGAGAAGTAGAAAAAGATAAAGATTTATTGATGAAAGTGAAAATGAAAAATGATTAATGTAAAAAGCCCACTTGTAGAAGTGGGTTATATTTTGCATATTCATGAAACAAAGTTTCAAATTTAAAATATTATATTGAAATAAAATTTCAAAAATGATATAATGAAAATAATTCAAAAGGTATATAGAAGAAAGGTGATAAGATGATAAATTTAGAAGAACTAGTAACAGAAGGAATAAATCAAAATACAAGTAGTATTGATAAAGTATCCACAACTGAAATGGTTAAGATGATTAATGATGAAGATAAAAAGATTGCTTATGCTGTAGAAAAGGAAATTCCCAACATAGCAAAAGCTATTGATATTATTGCAGAGAAGTTAAGTGATGGTGGAAGACTTATTTATATAGGTGCAGGTACTAGTGGCAGAATTGGAATTTTGGATGCTTCAGAATGCCCTCCAACTTTTGGGGTAGAACCTACTTTGGTACAAGGTTTAATTGCTGGAGGAAATAAAGCAATATTTGAGTCTGTGGAAGGAGCAGAAGACAATAAAGATTATGCCATTAAAGATTTGAAAGAAATCAACTTTTCTTCTAAAGATATATTGGTTGGACTTGCTGCTAGTGGAAGGACGCCTTATACAATTGGAGCATTGGAGTATGCAAATGAATTGGGAAGTTTCACTATTGCAGTAACTTGTAATCCAAATTCTCTTTTATCAAATACAGCTAAATTATCTATAAGTCCTATAGTTGGTCCTGAAGTGATATCTGGTTCTACAAGGCTTAAGGCTGGAACTGCTCAAAAGATGGTTTTAAACATGTTGTCTACAGGAACTATGGTGAAATTAGGAAAAGTATATGAAAACCTTATGGTAGATTTAAGAGCTCAAAATCAGAAATTGGTTGAAAGAACCAAAAAAATAGTATGTCAAGCAACAGGAGTATCAAAAGAAAAAGCATCACAAGTTTTAGAAGAAACTGACTATGATGTAAAATTGGCAATTCTTTTGATTAAAACTGGTCTCAACCTTGAAAAAGGTAAGGATATTCTAAAAGAAAACAATGGCTATTTAAGTAAAGCCATTGAACAAGCGATTTCTAAATAAAATAAAAAGGGGGATGCAAAATGAGTGAAAAAATTGGCAACATGGCCAAGGGTATCCTTGATAACATTGGCGGTGAGGAAAACATTTTAGGCTTTGAAAATTGCATGACCAGATTGAGAATTACTTTAAGAGACATGTCCAAATTTGACAAGGAGAGATTGCAAAAAGTAGAAGGAGTTATGGGTGTAGTAGAATCTGGCAACCAAATTCAAGTTGTTGTAGGTCCAGGGACTGCAGCAAAAGTTTCAGATCATGTCAAAGACACAACAAATATAAAAGTAGTTGATGTAGAGGAATTTGGGAATGCCGAAGCTGTTAAAGCTCAAGTAAAAGAACAGTACAAGGCTCCAGGTAGCGACTTTTTGAAAAAGATTTCAAATATTTTTATACCTTTGATTCCTGCATTTATTGGTTCAGGACTTATAATGGGAATTAATAATATACTAAAAACTGCGGGAGTAAATCCAACTATAACTGGATTATTAGGAGTATTTTCAGGAGCAGTTTTTGGATATATGGCAATAATGGTAGGTATGAATGCAGCAAGGGTATTCGGAGGTTCGCCAGCAATTGGGGGGTTGATGGCAGGTATAACTATATCACCTGGATTGGCTGATGTAGAGTTGTTTGGCAAGGCACTTATACCAGGACGTGGTGGAATATTTGCAGTATTGCTGGTAGTATGGTTTGCATCATTTATTGAGAAGAAAATAAGAAAAGCGATGCCAGAATCTGTTGAATTGGTTTTAACTCCACTTTTGACTATATTGATTTCAGGATTTGCTTCAGTACTTGTATTGCAGCCATTAGGTGGTCTTGTTTCTGATGGTATAGGAGCTGCTGTTACAGGAGCGATTGATAAAGGTGGAGCAGTAACTGGAGCTATATTAGGTGGAACTTTCTTGCCATTGGTAATGACTGGGTTACATCAAGGATTAACTCCAATACATGCAGATTTACTTCAGAGAACTGGAGTCACTACATTGCTTCCAATTTTAGCTATGGCAGGAGCAGGTCAAGTAGGAGCAAGTATTGCAGTACTTGTAAAGACTAAAAATGAAAGATTAAAGAAAACTGTTGCTAATGCTCTTCCGGTAGGGATACTTGGAGTGGGAGAACCGTTGATTTATGGAGTCACATTACCACTTGGAAAGCCATTTTTAGGAGCTTGTATTGGTGGAGCTGTAGGTGGAGCAATAGTAGCACCTTTAAAAGTAGGAGCTATAAATATGGGCATTTCTGGGATACCACTAGCAATACTAATTGAGCCAGGACATGTTGGACATTATCTATTAGGAATTTTAGGTGCTTATGTTGGTGGATTTATTGCAACAATGTTGTTAGGATTTAAAGATCCTGTTGATTAGTATGATTTTAATTATTTGAAAAATTATGGTATAAGGTGCTGAATTCAGCACCTTATATTATCTTAAATGAGGTGATATTTTGTTTGGAATATCTATTTATGCTGGAATGGATAATACTATAGAGGAAATAATTGAATATATGGATAGGGCTCATAGTTTAGGTTTAAATACTATATTTACTTCAGCTCATATTCCTGAAACTAATGAAAGCTTTAAAAAAGATTTTGAAAAGGTTTTACAACATGCTTCTAAATTGGGATTTATAACTATGGTTGATATTTCAAAAGGTTATTTTGACAGTTTAGATATAAAAAAATATAATATAGATTATTTAAGGCTAGATTATGGATTTACATTAGAAGAGATAGCCAAAATGACTCGAAATTATAGCTTTGGTGTAACTGTAAATGCTACTACTTTTGTAAAGAAGGATATAGAGAAATTTATAAATTATGGTGGAAGAATAAATAAAATAAATGCATGTCATAATTTTTATCCTAGAAACGATACAGGAATATCTGAAGAGTTGTTGATTGAAAAAAATAGCATTTTTAAAGAATATGGTATAAAAACCATGGCTTTTATGCCTTCGCAATATAAAAGAAGAGGTCCTGTGTATGAAGGGCTTCCAACGTTAGAAATGCATAGAAATATGAAAACTCTAGTATCTGCCCAACATTTACAAAGACTAGGAGTTGACTTTATTGTTATAGGAGATGCAATGGCTTCAGAAGATGAGATGAAAAGTCTGAATTATATTAAAAATGATGAAACTATTATTCCGATAAAATTAAAAAAGGATTTATCAAAAATTGAATTGGAAATACTAAATAGCACACATACAAATCGTATGGATCCAGGAGAGTTTGTTGTAAGATCTCAAGAATCTAGAATTATAAAATCAGGGAAAATAATACCCAACAATAATATTTTGCCAAGAAAGAAGTATTTTGTTACAATAGATAATGAAAAATATAAAAGATATGAAGGTGAATTGCAAATACTGAAAAAGGATTTTGATATTGATGAGAGGGTAAATGTAGTAGGGGATGCCAGTGAAGGCAATATATTGATTGAAATATTAAAACCAGGGGAAAAGTTTAGCTTTTATATAGTGGAGGATTAATATGGGTGTAGTTTTAAAAATCAATGAAATAAAAGACCAACTTACTAATTCAGAACAAAAAATTGCAAACTGTATTTTAGATAATTCTCACAAGGTTTATAATATGTCTATACATGAGTTAGCTGATTGGTGTAGCACAAGTTCATCTAGTATAGTTAGATTTTGCAGAAAAATGGGTTTTGACGGGTTTAAGGAGTTTAAGATTGAACTTGCCAAAGATGTAGCTGATTCTGAAAAAAGTAAGGATATTGTCTATGAAGATGTATCAGTTGACGATAGCATTCAAGCTGTTATAAACAAGATATCTTCTGGAAACATTAAGTCTATAGAAAATACTTTGGAGTTATTGGATAGCTACGAAGTTGAAAAAGCCATAAATGCACTAGATAAGGCCAATAATGTTTATTTATATGGAATAGGTGCTTCAGGATTGGTTGCTATGGATTTTCAATATAAACTTATGAGAATAAACAGAAATGCTTTCATGTATTTAGATAGTCATACACAGTTATCGACTTCTGTAAATATTCAAAAAGATGATGTGGCTGTAGCTATCTCTCATAGTGGAAAAACATTGGAAGTATTTAAAGCTATAGATATGGCTAATATGAAGGGGGCTACAACTATCTCTATAACTAAGTATGGAGACAATCCAGTAAGCAATGTATCTGATATAAAATTGTATGTTGGAGGTATAGAACAAAATTTAAGAGTAGGAGCTATTGCATCTAGAATAGCACAACTTACAGTGGTGGATATTCTCTTTGTAGGATTGGCAAGGAAAAATTTTAAAGTTGTGTCTGACTATTTAAAGGGTACAAAAGAGATTGTAGAAGATTTTAAAATTGAAAAATAAGCAAAGGGTGAATATAAATGTTTAATTTTTTTAAGAAAAATAAAATCATTGAAATAGGAACTCCCGTAAATGGTGAAATAATAAGTATAGAAGATGTACCAGATGCTGTTTTTTCTGAGAAAATGATTGGAGATGGTGTGGCCATAGAACCTAGCGAAGGTTTGGTATTGTCACCTGTTGATGGAGAAATAGTGAGTTTGTTTCCAACTAATCATGCTATTGGTATTAGGACTTATGAGGGGTTGGAAATATTGATTCATATTGGCCTAGATACAGTAGAGTTGAAAGGTGAAGGATTCAAAAGAATTACTAGTGAAAATGCCAAAGTAAAAAAAGGAGATCCATTGATGGAATTTGATATAGATTTCATAAAATCCATGAAAAAATCTCCTATAACACCTGTAGTTATAACCAATATGGACATGGTTAAAGATATAGTTAAAAATAGTGGAAAAGTTCAAATTTCAAAGGATATTATAATGAGTATCAAATATTAAAGCCCACCTAGGTGGGCTTTAATATTTGATATTGCTTACTAAAGATTGTAGTTCTTCAGATAGTTTAGATAAACTATGGCTTGATGATGCTATTTCTTCTACAGAAGCTGTTTGTTCTTCTGTGGAAGCGGAAATATTTTGTATTTGTCCGGCTACTTCTTTACTCATTTGTTCTATGGAACTTGCTTTTGATTTTAGATTTATATTTTCATTGGCTACATTATCTATGGCTTTGACAGTTTCATCTATTTTTAAATTTATTTTATCAATAAGTTCTAGAATTTGATTAAAGGTTTCTTCAGCTTCTTTTACAGTGATTTTTCCAGTTTTCACATTTTTGTTATTAGAATTCATGGATACATTTGTTTTATCAATAGTGTTTTTGTTTTCGTTTATAATAATATTAACTGCTTCTGTAGATTTTCGTGTTTCTTCAGCTAATTTTCTTATTTCATCTGCAACTACAGAAAAACCTCTCCCATATTCACCAGCTCTGGCAGCTTCAATAGCTGCATTCAAGGCAAGTAAATTTGTCTGTTCAGCTATGTCTTGAATTACTTCCATTATATCATTCATTTTGTTAGAGCTATGAGTTATTTCAAGCAATGAATTTTGTACTTCAATTGTACTTTTATCTATTTCATCCATTTGGTGTATAACTTTTTCAATTTTATTTTTGCCTAAATCACTATTTTTTGAAATATTTTCACTTAAATTTGAAATTTCTCTAGCATGGTCTACAACTTCATCAACTTGATTAGATACTTTTTCAATGGAGTCGACAACGCTTATTACTTCTTCTAATTGATGGTCAGAGCTTTCTGCAATATTATAAGAAGAATCTGCTATGCTTTGCGAAACTAATGCGGATTGTTCTGTTGTGGCAGTAAGTTCTTCTGCTGCTGCTGCTACTTGTTCAGAGGATTCATTTACTTCTTTTGTAAACTTCCTTAAATTTTCAATTATGGTTTGGAAAGAAAAACTTAATTTCCCCAATTCATCTTTTCTTTTTAGATGCTCTTCAGATACATCAATTTTTAAATTTAAATTAGCCACATCATTGGCGGTGTTTGTTATAGCTATAATTGGCTTTGTTATAAATCGCGTGATTAAAAGTGAAAATATTATTCCAACTATTAGAGAGATTAAAGTTGTAATGAATGTATTTGTTCTCAAACTATTTAAACTTCCCAACACCTCATTTTCAGGGGCTGTAACTGCGACAGACCAGTTAGTAGTTACTACTGGATAAAATGCAGCATATTTAGTTGTATTTTGAAAGTCATACTTATATATTCCAGATTTTCCATCAACCATTTTTTCCATCAAATTTTTTAATTCTATAAATTTTTTATCTTGTTTGATAGTTCTTAAATCAATTTCTTCAGTTTCTACATATTTTGCATTTGGATGAGATATAATGGAGCCATCTTTATTGACAATAAAAGCATATCCAGTTTTGGCAAATGTAATATTAGAAGTTATTTCATTGAATATTTGTGCTTCACCAAAGGCAACTATAACTCCTGTTGTTATATTGTTAGATTTTAAAGGTACAGCTATAGCTATTTGTTGTGTATTTGTGTTTTTATTTATAAAAGGTTCAGTTATATAACTATTGCCTTTTCTTGCCTCTTTGTAATATTCTTCTTCCCATATATTATATTCTTTTCCGCTGACAAGTTTCAAATGTCCAATAGGGTCTGCTATCCCTATGTCTATGTATCCCAAACGTTTTCCTTCATTTTTTAGAAGCGCTATTTTTTCTTCCCAAGGTATATCTTTGTTGGCTAGTTGTTCAAGTTTTCCAACTGTTTCTAAAGAGGAAATTTGTGCATTTAGTCGAGTATCTATTAAATTTGCAGCATCTTCTGCTATTTTAGGTAGAGTATCTTCAGTGTTTTTTATTAAAGCAGTTTTCGCATTGTTGTAAGAAGTAATACCTTGTACAATACAGATAATTATAATCAATGCTACTAGAGCAAGGGTTATTTTAGTCTGTATACTTCCTAAATTAAAATTCAATTTTTTACTTTTACTTTTGTTTTTTTGTTTTAAATTACTCATTTTTAATTTAAACGGTTTATGCTTTTTTAGTTTAAATTTTTTGTCCCCCATGTTTTATCCTCCTTAATGTACAAAAATTATGACTATTTATATTATAGAATAAATTTTGGAGAATGTATACAAATTTGAGTAAACATTAAAATAATTTAAAAAATATTGTAAAAATCAGTGTTTATTGACTTCACAGTGTCACTTTATGTTATACTTTTATGTATAGATTATATAGATTTAGGAGTGGTACTAGAATGATAAAATGTATCCATACAGGAGATTTACATTTAGGTTCTCAATTTGAGAATGCAAGTTTTGATAGTTTATATGGAAGACAAAGAAGATTAGAATTTTGGGAAACCTTTGAGAGAATAATAGATAGGGCTATAGAAAATAAAGTTGATTTTTTATTTATTGTGGGAGATTTGTATGAAGAAAAATATTTCAATGTTGGAGATATAAAAAGAGTTAGAGATGTTTTAAAGAAAGCAGTTGATACCAACATTATAATTTCAACAGGAAATCATGATCCATTAAGAAAGGATAGTTTATATAATACTATAGATTGGCCAGAAAATGTATATATATTCCATTCCAAAGGGATTTCTTTTGTGGAATTTAAGGAATACAATACTGTTATATGGGGATATAGTTGGGATAAAAAAGAGGAGAACGAGGATATTCTTGAAAGTCTGTCCATAGAAGACAGTGACAAAATAAATATATTGACAATTCATGGGGATGTGTTGAATAAAAATTCCCCCTATTTACCAATGAATAAGGACAAGCTTAAGTCAAAAGGTTTTGATTATATTGCATTAGGTCATATACATAAACCTCAATTTGTAAGTAACAATATAAGTTATTGTGGAAGTCCAGAACCTTTGGATTTTGGAGAAACTGGTGTTCATGGAATAGTTGAAGGTACTATTGAAAAAGAAAATGTGTACATGAGTTTTTTCCCATTTTCAAAGAGGAGTTTTATCATTAAAGAAATAAATATAAGTGAAGCAATGACCTACAATGACATACTGGATAAAATTATGAATATTGACAATGCTTTAATGAGGAAAAACAATTTGTACAGGATTTTCTTAAATGGTATTAGAGAAAGAGATATAAATATAGATATAGATGATTTAAAGGAAGTATTGAAGGATTGTTATTACTATGCTGAAATTATCGATAATACAATACCTGATTATGATTTGGGAAAATTAATGATTCAAAATAAAAATAATATCATTGGAATGTTTATTGAAGAAATGAAAAAAAAAGATTTAGAAAATGAAGTTGTAAAATCTGCTCTTTATGCTGGATTAGAAGTTCTTTTAGATGAAAAGGTGATGAAATGAAAATTGATGAGTTAAATATTATATCTTTCGGAAAGTTTAAAGATAAGAAAATAACTTTAAGTAATGGCCTAAATATTATTTATGGCGAAAATGAAACTGGAAAGACTACTATTCATAAATTTATTGAAGGAATGTTTTTTGGTTTTTTTAAACCCTATTCAAAGAGAAAAATATATACTGATGATTACGAAAAATTTTTTCCCTGGAAATACAATAAATATTGTGGTGTACTAAAGTTTGAATATAAAGGCGAATTGTATAGAATTGAAAGAAATTTTGTGAAAGGTTTTGATGATGTAAAAATATATGATGATAAAACTGGGGAAGATGTAACAAATTTGTTTGAGTATGATCCAGTATTAAGACTGCATTGTCCTAATTCTAGGTTATTAGGGTTTAATAGCATTGTGTATAACAATACCGTAAGTATCAAGCAACTAGGTTCTAAAACTGATGATGGGCTTTCTAAGGAAGTAAAAGACAGCTTAATAAATATTGGAGGTAGCTTGGATGAAGATATTTCAGTAAAAAATGCAGTAGAAAAATTAAATAAAGAAATGGATTTTATAGGTACTGCTAGCCAAAGAAAATCTTCACCTTATGGAAAAACTGTGGAAGAATTAAATGCTTTATTGAATGAGAGGAAAGAGGCTGTAAAGTATATAAAGCAAATAGAAGAAGAAAAAAATTGTTTAAATAAAATGAAACAAGAAATGATGAAACTTGAGAAGTATAGAAAGACGCTTAAAAAACAATTAGAAGCAATAGAAAGAAAGGAAATAAAAGGAAAATATGAAGAGGCTATAAAACTTAGTGATGAAATAGAAAATTTTAAAAGAGAAATAGAAGATTTAAAGGATTGCGAAAACTTAAATTTAATTGATTATACTCAATTGATTACTTTGAAAAAAGAAAAGGATGGTATAGAAAAAAACATTAATGATTGCAATGATGAAATAAAAAAAATAGATAAAAGTATCAAGAATGTATTTGAGAGTATGAAGAAACTTGAAAAGTTTACGAATATAGATAATGATGAATTTGATGATATTGTAGAAGGTTATAAAATGTTGTACAATGTTAAGGATAAATTAGAAGAAATAGACAGAGAAATAAATGAGATAAATAGAGATGATGAGAAAGATAATGAAAATATGGGAGATTTAGTAAATGACGTATATACGTATGAGGAAATAGAGGATAAGCGGAATGCTATTTTGTATAAAACAGAATATACAAATACAATGTTTTTAAAAACACGATTAGATGAGAAATCAAAAGAATTAAAGAAAAAAAATCTTTTGATAATTGTACTATGGTTTCTTATGGCTGGTTCCGTGTTTTTAGGGTTTAAAAACAATTTATTTTTTATTGTAGCTATATCATTTTTAGTTTTTAATATATATATTATTCGCTTAAAGAGTGAAATCAAGAATTACATACAAAAACTAAACGAGCAAATAAAGGATAGTGAAGATAGAGAGGAAGAAAGAAATCAACAATTGAAGTCTTTAGACAAAGATATGGAAGAAATTTTGAATAAGTACAATTGTTCAAATAAAATAGAATTAAAGAAATTGTTAAATATGAATTATGAAAAAAGTATAAAGTACAAAAATATAGATGAATCCTTTGAAAATTTAAATGTTGAGAAGAATAATTTGATTGAAGAAATTGAAAAGCTAAAAGAAAAATTGTCAAAGTATTTGTTTTTGCTTGAAGGTGTAGTTGATTTTACATTAGAAGATGTAAATAAGCTCCAAAAAGAGTATTTTGAATATATAAGACTTAAAAATATGAAGGACAAACTATTAGAAGAAAAAAACTATTTAGATGATAAATTAAATAGTTTCAATAGCAAGATAGACCAGATTTCTAAAGAAATAGAAGAAATATTTGCTAGAAATTCTTTATCTAATGTAGAAGAATTTGAACAGGGGCTAAAAGGTAAAGAAAAATATGAGACATTGAAAAGTAATTTGGAAAATAAGGAATTATTGTTAAACAATATTTTAGGAAGCAGGAATTTAGAATATTTAAAGAGCAAGACTCTAGAAGTTAATGATTGTTTTAATGATGATTTTAATGTTTTAGAAAAAGAAAAATTGGCTTCTGAATTGGGAAAAACAGAAGAAAATATAAATGACATGAGATATAATATTGCAAGGGTAGAAGAAAGGGTAGAAAATTTAGTATTAAATTTTAGACCTTTAGTAGAAATAGAAGAAGACATAGATATAGTAGGGAAAAAGAAAGATGAATATGAAAAAAGGCTAGAATCTTTAAAAATGGCAAGAGATACTATTGAAGGAATATCTAAAAATATACAGAGAGATTTTGCTCCTGTTTTAAATAGGCAAGTGAGTGAGATTATTAAAAATATAACAGATGGAAGATATAGTGAAGCAAAAATAGATGAAAATTTAAATATTTCCATAGTAGAACCAGATACTAATACTATTGTAGATATAGATAAATTGAGTGGCGGTACTATAGATCAACTTTATTTTGCAATTAGATTTGGTATAGCTAATCTTGTCATAGAAGAAGGAATTCCTTTGATACTAGATGATTGTTTTGTTCAGTATGATATAAAAAGATTAGAAAATATTTTAAAGTTTTTAGAAAATGAATCTAAAAATAGACAGATAATAATGTTTACTTGCCATACTAGAGAAAGTGAATTGATAAGTAAACATAATGCCAAATTTAATTATATAAAATTATAAGTTAAAGTATTAGTTGAATGGTTAGGAACTGTAAAAATAGCCGTTTTCAAGTTAAAGTTTAACATTAACTGAGGTGAAAATTATGATATTTGGTATAGGTGATTTACATCTAGATTATTCTCAGGAAAAACCTATGGGTGTATTTGGTGAGAAATGGATAAATCATGAAGAAAAGATATTTAACAATTGGAAATTGAAAGTAAGAGATGAAGACCTAGTTCTTATACCTGGAGATATATCTTGGGCTTTGAAATTAGATGAAGCTTATTATGATTTAAAGCGTGTTGATGAATTGCCAGGCAAAAAAATCATAACTAAGGGAAACCATGATTATTGGTGGGAAAGTAAAAAAAAGATGGATAGTTTAAAACTCAATTCTATATTTTTTATTCAAAATGATAGCTACATATATGAAAATACAGCTATTGTTGGATGTAGGGGCTGGATAGCTAAAGATGGTGAAGGGTTTTCACCCCATGATGAAAAAATGTACAATAGGGAATTGGGGAGACTGGAAAATTCTTTGAATTCAATTAAACAAAATACTGAAAAGAAGATTGTTATGCTTCATTATCCACCATTTAATGAGGATTTTTCACCAAATGAATTTGTATATTTGATGAAGAAAAGTGCAGTTGATATTTGTGTTTATGGGCATTTGCATTCTGAAGGTCACAAATATGTTGTTGAGGGAAATATTGAAGGAATACGATTTATTTGTGTGTCAAGTGATTATATAAATTTTTCACCTAAAGAACTATTATAATATCTGGGAGGTTTGAGAGTATGAAAATTATTGTTAAAAAAGATTATGAGAGTTTAAGTAATACAGCTGCTAATATCATAAAAGAGGAAATTGAGAAAAAAGAAAATTTTTTATTAGGATTAGCAACAGGGAGTACACCTATAGGTACTTATAAGGAACTTATAAGATTTCACAAAGAAGAAGGATTAGATTTTTCTAAAGTAGTTACATTTAATTTAGATGAGTATTTAAATATTCCATATACCAATTCAAATAGCTATCATTATTTTATGGAAGAAAATTTGTTTAAACATATAAATGTTCCTAAAGACAATATTCATATTCCAGATGGAAATGCAGAAGATGTGGGAAAGTTTTGCAGAGAGTATGATAAAAAAATAGAAGATTATGGTGGAATGGATTTACAAATACTGGGCATAGGAGAAAATGGACATATTGCTTTCAATGAGCCTGATGATGAACTTTATTTAGGAACTCATATCGCTGGACTTACTGAATCTACTATAAAGGCAAATTCAAGATTTTTTGATTCTATTGATGAAGTTCCCAAAAAGGCTATAACTATGGGAATTGGAAGTATCATGAAGTCGAAAAAAATACTTCTTTTGGCTAATGGAGAGAAAAAAGCTCCTATGATTGCTGAATTGTTAAAACAAGAGAAAGTTTCTACAAAAATACCAGCTTCTTTTTTATTATTGCATCCTGATGTAGTTGTAATTTTAGATGAAGCAGCTGCTAAGGATTATCTTAAAGAGGTATAAAGGCAGGTGAAATTCTAGTATGGAAAAGGAATTGGAAGTTAAGATACTTAATATTGTCAAAGATGAAATTCAAAAGAAATTATCTAATGTTGGTGCATCTTTAATAAAAAGAGAAGAACAAATAAATTATCTATTAGATTCAAAGGACAATAGCATACAATGTAAAAATAATAGCTATTTGAGATTGAGAGAAACAAAAGATTTAGATACAGATCAAACAAAGTATACTCTTACTCTAAAAGAAAATGTTTCTAAAGATGGAATCAGAGAAAATATAGAAATTAGTAGTGATATAGAAGATAAAAAAGCATTATTGTATATAATGAAAGTATTAGGTTATGATGTGATTCAAAAAGGCTTTAAAGAGAGAATTTCATATATTTATGATGAAATAAGATTTGATATAGATACTTGGGATGAAAGTACTTATCCATATACTTATATGGAAATAGAAGTTAAAAGCCAAGATGATTTGATAAAAGCTATAAAATTGTTAAATATAGATGAAAAGAATATATCAACTAAATCTATAGTGGATTTGAGAAAAGACCTGGGTTTAACTACCTAGGTTTTTTTATGAATAAATAGTAACCAAATGAAACTGCCGGAATAATATGTAGTAAGTATTTTATTAATAAGGAGGAGTGTTTATGTTACAGGATATATTCAAAGGTGGCAATGAGAGCATGCTACTATTATTTTTCTTACTCTTCGTATTTTTCTGGGGTGATTCAGGAAGCATATTTGGTGATTTAGGAAAAATGTTTGGCGGTTCAAGTGATATGTTATTGATAATATTTCTAATATTCTTTTTGTTTTCAGGATTTTAGTACTATATTTAGCTACACAGTAGATTTTCTACTGTGTTTTTCATTTTTAAGAAAAAATAAAAAGTAACCTTTAAAGCATATATTACATAAAATAAAGTAAGTGTAAAAAAGGAGGTTGTTCATTTATGACAGAAGATCTAAATGTTTCAAGTCCACAAAAAAGAGGATTGTTTGACATACTTGGAGGCGGAGATAGCGAAAATTTATTGTTCTTCTTTCTACTATTGGTAGTTTTTTTTAGTAATTGTGGCTATGGAGATAGAGATGATGATTCCTTACTATTCTTTTTCCTCTTGCTGGTAGTTCTATTTTGCTATTGTTAAAAAAATCCCGTTTATAAACGGGATTTTTTTATGCATTTAATAGGCCTTTATATGGAATACTATTAATTAACTGAATTAATTATTTTTAAGAACGAAAGGAGAAAATTCACATGAAAAGAATGTTTATAACTTTTATATTGATATGTTGTAGTATTTTACTTTCATCTTGTGGCTATAAAACACCAAAGAAACTAGATATTGATAAGTTTCAACTAGAAAACAGTATAAATGAAGCAAAAGATGAAAAAGAATTGGAGTCAGATATTAGTGATATAAGTGTAAAAGAAGACAATAGTATGACATCAAAGGCCCAAAATGGTCAAAATATTGATTATCTTTTGAGAAATAAAAAGTATTTACAAAAAAATGAATCACTTGCCAATTTTTCTTTGGGAGCTGGAAATTTAAGCAGAACATTTAAAACGGTAGTTCCAGAAAAGTTTAATGTAGATATAAGATATAATAAATATTTAATGCCTTATGATTATTATATGTTTACAGTTGATACTGTAGATATATACAATAAGCCATCCTATAATGGCAATGTTTTAGGAAAAGCAAAAATGTATGACAAAGTAAAACTATTGAATGAAGTGAATGGTGACAAAATAAAAAACATGAATTCAAATAAGTGGTTTGGAATTAACTGGTATGACAAAAATGGAAATTTGCTTGAGGGATTTGTTCCAAGTGGTACGGGGTCAGTTAGAACTTTTAATTTTGAAAATATGTATACAGCTATAATAGATCTTGAAGGAAAACTGAAAGCTGGTAATTATGGTTATATATCCAATTATAAGGATGAAAATGGTTCTCCTCCCTTAATGAATGGAAAGGCATTAGATGAATATGATATGCAAGCTTACCAAAGCGCACCTGCCTATGCAAATTTAAATGATATGACTAAATTTAGATATTTTCCTGATGGAATGCTGGTTTCTGTATTAGGGGAAGTTAAAGGATATTTCAAAGTTAAAAGTACAGAGTATAGTGGAGAGTATTGGATCCCTAAAAAATATATTTCTTTTGATGATAACTTAGATACATTTGCCAAGGCTATTGTTGTAGATACTACCAATCAGAATCAGGCAGCGTTTGAAAAAAGAGGAGATAAGTGGACGCTTATATCATATGCATTGGCTACTACTGGAGTTAAAGACAAGATTAGATATGAGACACCTCTAGGAAAGTTTAAAGTTATGGAAAAAAAGGAGCGATTTTATTATTTAGATGAGAACCTAAAGGAGATCAGTGGATATGCTCCTTATGGTATCAGATTTTCTCAAGGAGCATATATACATGGAATACCTGTAGAATTCGTAGTTAAAAATGGTAAGAAAACAGACCCGGGAATTAAAGAATATCTATTTACTATAGGTACTGTTCCTAGATCACATAAATGTGTTAGAAACTACACAAGTCATGCTCAATTTCTATTTAATTGGGCAGATCCTAATGATACAGCAGTTATAGTTATTAAATAAAGAACTAAAAAACTTTACATTTTTGTAAAGTTTTTTTTTAGAAAAAAACAATAAATAGTATAGCACATTTAAAAATATATGATATAATATATATATAATTATTGCGTAGGAGGTATACTTTATGAGCGAATATAAGTATATAAGATGGTTTAATGAAATAGACAAAAACGATATACCTGTTGTGGGAGGAAAAGGAGCAAACTTAGGCGAAATGACGCAAAAAGGAGTTAATGTACCACCTGGATTTTGTGTGACAGCTGGTGCTTATAGAGATTTCATCAAGTTATCTAATTTGCAAGACAAGATAAAAGAAAAGATTGCAAGTTTTGATGTAGAAAATTCTGATGAATTACAAATTAAATCTAAAGAGATAAGAGATTTAATCAACGAATGTCAAATACCAGAAGTTATAGCAAATGAAATAATAGAAGCATATAATGAATTTAGTAAAAATGTTGAATTGGAAAATCCATTTGTAGCGATTAGAAGTTCAGCAACAGCTGAAGACTTGCCAGAAGCTTCTTTTGCTGGACAACAAGATACTTATCTTCATATAAATAGTATAAAAGAAGTCCTAAATTTCACAAGAAAATGTTGGGCATCTCTTTGGACAGGAAGAGCTATTTATTATAGACAGGAACAGGGATTTGATCATTTTGAAGTTTCACTTAGTGTGGTAGTACAAAAAATGGTCAATAGTGAAAAGTCTGGGGTTATGTTTACAGCAAATCCTGTAAACAACAACAGAAATGAAATGATGATAAATGCAAGCTGGGGATTAGGAGAGGCAATAGTATCAGGAACAGTTTCTCCAGATGAATATATATTTGATAAAGAATCAAGAAATATTTCAGAAAAACATATTGCAGAAAAAATCACTATGATAGTTAAAAAAGAAGATGGAGTCGGGACAGTAGAAGTAAATGTAGGAGATTATTTAGGATTTGATAAAATAAACAAACAATGTTTGACTGATGAAGAAATATATAAATTGGCAGATTACGGAATGAAAATAGAAAATATTTATGGGAAACATCAAGATATTGAATGGGCTTTTGATGAAGATACACACGAACTTTATATTTTGCAGGCAAGGCCTATTACTACACTGAAAGAGAAGGAGGAAGTAAAAGCCATGAATGAAAAAACTGAGTTGAATGTATTGGTTAGAGGATTACCTGCTTCTCCAGGTATAGCTAGTGGAAAAGTAAAGAATATACTTGATATAAGTGAGATTGCAAGAGTAGAAGATGGGGATATTTTAGTTACAGTTATGACAAATCCAGATATGGTTCCAGCCATGAGAAGAGCAAGCGCAGTTGTCACTGATGAAGGTGGCAGAACTTGTCACGCAGCTATTGTTTCAAGAGAACTTGGCATACCTTGTATAGTGGGAGCTAAAACTGCAAGTGAAACTCTAAAAGAAGGCATGGAAGTTACTGTAGATGCTACAAGAGGAGTAGTTTATGAAGGAAAAGTATTGCAGGAAGAAAAGAGTAAAGAAAAAGGTGAAGTTACTGTTTCGGGTGCAGCTATAAGTGAAGATTTTATACATCGATTAGCCCCAATTACTGCAACAAAGATATACATGAATCTTGGAGAACCATCCATAATAGGAAGATATAAAAACTTGCCTTTTGATGGAATAGGTCTTATGAGAACTGAATTTATATTTACTAATATGATTGGAGCACATCCAATGTATTTAGTGAAAACTGGTCAAGGACAGTTGATGATAGATAAAATGGCAGAAGGAATCATGACTGTAGCACAAGAAATATATCCAAAACCTATAGTTGTAAGGCTTAGTGATTTTAGAACTAATGAATTTAGAGGATTAAAGGGTGGGGATGAAGTAGAACCAATTGAAAACAATCCTATGATTGGATGGAGAGGTGTATCTAGATATATTTCACCTGATTATGAAGAAGGATTTAGACTTGAATGTAGAGCTCTTAAAAAAGTAAGAGAAGAATATGGTCTTACAAATGTATGGGCAATGCTTCCTTTTGTAAGAACTACATGGGAACTTGTGAGAGTTAAAAATATCATGGAAGAAGAAGGATTGGTTCAAAACAATAGTTTTAAATTATGGATAATGGCAGAAGTACCATCAGTAGTATTTGAAGCTGAAGAATTTGCACAACTTGTTGATGGATTCAGTATTGGTTCAAATGATTTAACTCAACTAATTATGGGAGCTGATAGAGATTCAGGTATTCTAAACAATATGGGATATTTTGATGAGAGAAATGAGGCAGTTAAAAGAGCAATTTCAATACTTATAAAGGCAGCTCATAAATATGGAAAGACTATTTCAATTTGTGGTCAAGGACCATCTCAATATCCTGAATTTGCAGAATTCCTTGTTCAAGAAGGAATAGATAGTATGAGCGTAAATCCAGATACAGTAGCATATACGAGAAGATTAGTTGCTACTGTAGAGCAGAGAATTATACTCAACAAAATAAGAGGATTATAATAATATAAATAATTATTATATGATAAACATATCATAGACCCCTAACAAACAGACCCTTCGCATGATGCGAAGGGTCTGTTTTTGCGTATGAATTTGGAATATGTATGAAATAAGCAAAAAGTAAAATAATAAAGGTATAATAAGAAAATATTGGAGGTTTTAGCATGAGAAAAACAAAAACTATGGATGGAAATGAAGCAGCAGCTTATATTTCCTATGCTTTTACAGAAGTTGCAGCTATATATCCTATAACACCATCGTCTCCTATGGCGGAATTGGTGGATTTGTGGTCAAGTCAAGGGCAAAAAAATTTGTTTGGACAAAAGGTAAAGGTAGTAGAGATGCAATCAGAAGCTGGAGCAGCAGGAACACTTCATGGTTCTCTTCAAGGAGGAGCATTGACTACTACTTATACTGCATCTCAAGGACTTTTGCTTATGATACCCAATATGTATAAAATTGCAGGGGAACTTTTGCCAGGAGTATTTCATGTGAGTGCAAGAGCTATTGCCACTCATGCCCTTTCTATTTTTGGAGATCATCAAGATGTTATGGCTACAAGACAAACTGGTTTTGCACTTCTCTCGTCAAGTAGTGTTCAAGAAGTTATGGATTTAGCTGGAGTAGCCCATCTAAGTGCTATAAAAGGCAGAGTACCTTTTTTACATTTCTTTGATGGGTTTAGAACAAGTCATGAAATTCAAAAAGTAGAAATCATAGAATATAAGGAACTTGAAAAACTTATAGACTATGAGGTGGTAGAAGATTTTAGAAATAGATCTTTAAATCCAGAAAGGCCTGTTGTTAGAGGGACTGCTCAAAATCCAGATATATATTTTCAAGGCAGAGAAGTTTCAAATTCATATTATGAAAAGATACCAGAAATTGTTGAAGAGTATATGAATCAGATAAATGGGATAACTGGAAGAGACTATAAACTTTTTAACTACTATGGTCATCCTGAAGCTGAAAGAATAATAGTCGCCATGGGCTCTGTATGTGAGACTATAGAGGAAACCATAGACTATTTGATGAATAAAGGTGAGAAAGTAGGATTAGTAAAAGTTCATCTTTATAGACCATTTTCTATAGAACATTTTTTCGAAGTATTGCCTAAAACAGTTAAAAAAATTGCTGTATTAGACAGGACAAAAGAACCTGGTTCTATTGGGGAGCCACTTTATTTAGATGTAAAAAGTTCTTTTTATGAATCTGAAATGAGTCCTATAATTGTAGGAGGAAGATATGGATTGGGGTCAAAAGATACAATTCCTGCACATATCATATCTGTATATGAAAATTTGAAAATGGATAAACCAAAAGATGGATTTACTATAGGAATAGATGATGATGTATCAAATACTTCTCTTGAAGTAAAAGAATTTGTAGATACATCCAAAGAAGGCACTATAAGATGTAAATTCTGGGGACTTGGTTCTGATGGAACTGTAGGAGCAAATAAAATGGCTATAAAAATAATAGGAGATAATACTTCTTTATATGCTCAAGGATATTTTTCATATGATAGCAAGAAATCTGGAGGGACCACTGTATCTCATTTGAGATTTGGGAAAAATCCCATAAAATCTACTTATTTAGTTTATGAATCAGATTTTGTTTCTTGTCACAACAAGACTTATATATATCACTATGATTTATTAAAAGGATTAAAAAAAGGGGGAACCTTTGTTTTAAATTGTCCTTGGAATGCTGAAGAATTAGACCAAAAACTTCCCAATTATATAAAAAGGTATATAAAAGAAAATGATATCAACTTTTATATAATAGATGCAGAAGATATAGCTCAGGAAATTGGATTAGGCTCAAGAATTAATATGATCATGCAAGCTGCCTTTTTTAAATTGGCCAATGTGATTCCAGTAGAAGATGCGGTTAAATATTTAAGAGAATTTGTCCAAAAGACTTATGGGAAAAAAGGAAATATTGTAGTAGAAATGAACAATCAGGCTGTTGATAGAGGAATAAAGGAACTGACTAAAGTTGATATTGACAAATATTTAAATTTTTCAGAAGAAAGTGAAGTAAGAGATGAAAGAAAAGAAGAACCAAAATTTGTGAAAGATATACAAAGACCTATGGCTAAAATGGAAGGGGATAATCTTCCTGTCAGCGCCTTTAAAGAAATGGAAGATGGAACTTTTCCATTGGGTACTACTGCATATGAAAAAAGGGGTATAGCAGTTCTCATACCTCAATGGCAGACTGATAAGTGCATTCAGTGTAATCAATGTAGTTTTATCTGTCCCCACGCAGTGATAAGACCATTTTTATTAAATGAAGAAGAAAAAAGAAATGCCCCTGATACCTTTGAAACTAAAAGTGCAGTAGGGAAAGGATTAGAAGGATTAGAATACAGGATACAGATAAGTTCCCTTGATTGTACGGGTTGTGGGAATTGTGCCGATATATGTCCAGCACCTGGAAAGGCTTTGGTTATGGTGAAGGCAGAAAAAGAAATAGAAAGGCAAAATGATAATTGGGAGTATGCAGTTAATAATATAAAATATAAAGATAATTTAATGAATAAAACAATATTAAAGGGAAGTCAATTTGCAAAACCTCTATTAGAATTTCATGGAGCTTGTGCTGGCTGTGGAGAAACAGCTTATTTAAAACTTGTTACTCAATTGTATGGAGATAGAATGATGATAGCTAATGCTACAGGTTGTTCTTCTATTTGGGGAGCTAGTGCACCATCTATACCTTATACTGTGAATTGGGAGGGAAAAGGACCTAGTTGGGCAAATTCTCTATTTGAAGATAATGCAGAATTTGGTCTTGGAATGTATGTAGCTGTAAAACAGATTAGAGAAAAATTGAAAGATCTAATGGAAGAGGCCATTAGTGAAAATATAGATGCTGATTTAAATCTTCTTTTTAAGGCATGGATAGAAAACATGGAGGATGGAGAAAAATCAAAAGAAATATCTAGGGAACTGGTAGATAAAATAGAAAATTCACCTCAAAAGAATCACAAAATCATAAAGGAAGTTTTAAGCAAAAAGGACTTTCTAATCAAAAAATCTCAATGGATAGTAGGAGGAGATGGTTGGGCTTATGATATAGGTTATGGAGGATTAGATCATGTATTGGCATTAGGTGAAGATGTAAATATATTGGTATTTGATACGGAGGTATATTCAAATACTGGAGGGCAAGCTTCTAAATCGACTCCAACAGCTGCAGCGGCTAAATTTGCAGCAGCAGGTAAGAGGACTAAAAAGAAAGATTTAGGCAGAATGGCAATGAACTATGGATATGTTTATGTTGCTCAAGTATCTATGGGAGCAAATATGAATCAGACCTTGAAGGCTATAGTGGAGGCAGAAAGCTACAGGGGACCGTCCTTGATAATTTGCTATGCACCTTGTGTAAATCATGGTATAAAAGCAGGAATGGGTAGAACTGTAAATGAAGAAAAAAAGGCTGTTGATTCAGGTTATTGGCATCTTTATAGATATGATCCAAGGCTAGTACCAGAAGGAAAAAGCCCATTTATATTAGATTCAAAAGAGCCTAAGGAATCTTTTAAAGATTTCATAATGGGTGAAGTAAGATATTCTCAAATTGAAAATACTTTCCCCCAATTTGCAGAAAGGCTTTATGAAAAAGCAGAATTAGATGCAAAGGAAAGGTATGAAGTTTATAAAAAATTTGATGAGAACAAGTAGCATATAGAAGTGCTATTGACTTAAATCATGTTTATCTATATACTTAGATTGAAATAAAATTGAATATGTAGATGAAGGTACAGAGAATTGTTTCTCTGTTTAAAAGGGAAACAGGTGGAAATCCTGTACGGTCCCGCCGCTGTAATGGCGAAGAATTTAAAATACATGCCACTGAGATAATCGGGAAGGCTTTAAATTCTAATGAACCAAAGTCAGAAGACCTGCCTTTATTTATGCACCAAAAACTCTACGGTCGATAGGGGGTGTTTAGAGTTGTGCCATAAAATTTTATGTATTCATGTCTCCTAAACCCATTGAGTTCAGGAGACTTTTATATTATTGGAGGTGGAAAAATGTCAAAAAAAATAAAAGATTACGTTATTATAACTATTGGAATGTTTATGGTAGCAGCAGGATTATATTTTTTTCTCATGCCAGGAAATTTAGCTATAGGTGGTGCTAATGGATTGGCAATTGTTCTAAATCATGTATTTCCATTTTTATCAATAGGGGTTTTCATGATTATTATAAATATAGTATTATTCATAGTTGCTTTCTTGGTTATTGGGACGAGCTTTGGTGTCAAAACTATTTATGCAAGTTTAGGTACTTCTTTTTTAGTATTATTGTTTGAAAAAATAATACCTATACATGCTCCTTTAGTAGAAGATATTATACTTCAACTTTCTTTTGGAATATTTATATCTGCTATTGGTATGGGAATAGTATTCAATCGAAATGCTTCTACTGGAGGTACGGATATTATAGCAAAAATATTGAATAAGTTTTGGGGAATAGATTTAGGAAAAGCAGTATTGCTTTCCGATTTTGCTATAACTATAGGAGCAGGTTTTGCGTTTGGACCTGAATTGGGAATGTATTCTTTACTTGGAGTTATAGTAAATGGTCTTGTGATAGACTCAACTATTGAAGGAATAAACTTATCTAAACAAGTAAGCATAGTCAGTAAGCGTAGTGAAGATATAAAAAAATATATAATTAAAGATTTGGAAAGAGGAGCAACATTATATCATGCTGAAGGAGCATACACAGGAGATAAAAAACAAGTCCTCGTAACTGTTGTTGACAGAAAAGACTTTATTAGACTGAAAAATTATATAAATGATGTAGATAAAAATGCTTTTATAACTGTAAGCAATGTATATGAAGTACTAGGTGATGGCTTTAAAAATATTGGAGATTAAAAAAGATATAGATGTAAATTTCAATGAAAAATAGGAGTGGAAATTTCTCACCCCTATTTTTCATTCTCATCTACCCACTCTTTAGCCCTTAGAACTCCTTCTAAGGTTGGAATTGGCACTTTAGATTGAGGTTTTAGTCCCTTTATGTCATAATATGCAGCAGTTTTTTGATTTTCTATAGGGATAGACATATTTCTTTCTTTAAAATTGTTTATTCTTATGCTTTTTTTCACACTATCCCTCCTCATACATAGTATTTGCAAGCAATGAAAAAATAATACTTAATTTTTTAAAATGCAGGAATAACTCCACCATCATACTTTTTTTCAATAAATTTTTTAACTTGTTTGCTTTGAAGAACTTTTAATAGTTTCTGAAACTTTTCTTTATTTTCTTCTCCACTTCTCACAGCTATAATATTTGCATAAGGAGAGTCTTTATCTTCTAAAATCAAGGCATCTTTTGTAGGAATAAGTCCAGCTTCTATTGCAAAATTTCCATTTATAACTGCTCCATCGACATCTTTTAGTATTCTTGGAAGGCCAGCTGCTTCTAGAGGCTGAAAAGATAAGTTTTTGGGATTCTCTACTATATCTTTTTCAGTAGCTGAAAGTCCAGATCCATCTTTCAATTTTATAAGTCCATGCTTTTCAAGAAGAATAAGTGCCCTTCCGCCATTTGTAGGATCATTTGGTATGGCTATGGTACTATTATCTTTTAGTTTCTCTATGGAACTATATTTAGATGAATACAGTCCCAATGGTTCCACATGGATTTTTCCAAGGGATACAATATCAATATTTTGTTCGCTAGCAAATTCATTCATATATGGTTCATGTTGAAAGAAGTTGGCATCAATTTCACCTTCTGCAAGAGATAGATTCGGCTTTACATAATCAGTGAATTCAATTATTTCTAAATTTATTCCCTCTTTTTTCAAGTCATCTTTGATATAGCTTATAATTTCCCCATGAGGTACAGGTGATACACCTATCTTAATGGTATTTTCACTGGACCCTTTTTTTTCACAAGCTGTAAAAATAGAAGTACATAAAATCAAAAGTAATAGTGACAATAAAATATTTTTTTTCACAAGAATTCCCCCTTATTTTCTATTTATAGAAACAGTTATTTTATTTCCAATCAGCTGTATTCCTTGTACTAAAACAATGATTATAGTTACAGAAACTATCATGATATCAGTTTGAAATCTATATAATCCATATCTTATAGCCAAATCTCCCAGTCCACCGCCTCCAATAGCTCCTGCCATGGCAGAATAACCAATCAAATTGATGATAGTCAAAGTGATTCCCATAACTAAAGAAGGCATAGATTCAGGTATAAGTACTTTAAAAACTATTTGTGGAACAGTAGCACCCATTGAAAGACTAGCTTCAACAACTCCACTATCTACTTCTTTTAGAGCACTTTCAATTATTCTAGCCACAAAAGGTGCTGCTGCAATAGATAATGGTACAATAGTTGCTTTAGTTCCAATGGTACTTCCAACAATCAATCTGGATAGTGGAAATAAAAGTATCATCAAAATGATAAAAGGAAAAGATCTTAAAACATTGATTATTCCATTTAGTGTTTGATTGAGCATTGACTTTTCCCATATGCCACCTTTTTCAGTTATGACTAACAATATCCCCAATGGAAGACCTATAAGCAATGAAAACATTGTAGAGAAAAAGACCATATAAAGTGTTTCTAATAATGCTGGAACTATCAATTCTGACAATTAAATCACCTCCAATCGAATATTTTCTTTAGTTAACCATTGAATAGCTCTATTTATTTCTTCATCTTTTCCCAATATTTCAATTGTTAGATTTCCTATACTGGTGGTCATGAGCTCATTTATATTTCCTGAAAGAATATTTACATCTATATCGAAATTTTTTATCATATTGGAGACTATGGGTTTCTTTGAAATTTCCCCTAGGAAACTAAGTTTTACAAGTTTACTTCCTGGCTTTTTTTCGTATTTTATTTCTTCTTCTATATTTGTTTTTAAATTAGATACGAATTCAGAGGCAGTTTTTGTCTTTGGATTTGCAAATACTTTACCTACAGTATCTAATTCAATGATTTCTCCGTCTTCAATGATTGCAACTCTATCACATATATCTTTTATGACTTCCATTTGATGAGTTATAAGTACAATGGTTAAGCCAAATTCTTTGCGAATTTTATTTAATAGTTGAAGGATGGATTTAGTAGTCTTTGGATCTAGTGCAGATGTACCTTCATCACTTAATAGCAATTTTGGGTTGTTTGCCAGTGCTCTTGCAATAGCAACCCTCTGTTTTTGACCTCCACTCAAATGAGAAGGATAAGAAAGTTTTTTGTCTTCAAGATCTACATATTTTAAAAGAGTTTCTACTCTTTCGTTTATTTCTTTTTTGTTTTTACCTTCAAGTTCCAGAGGAAAGGCAATATTCTCATAAACATTTTTAGATGATAAGAGATTGAAATGTTGAAATATCATTCCTATTTCACTTCTAATGTTTCTTAAATCTTTTTTATTTAGATTGGTTATTTCAATATCATCAATAGAGATTTTTCCTTCAGTGGGTTCTTCAAGTCTATTTAGACATCTTATGAGAGTAGACTTGCCTGCTCCACTCAATCCAATTATGCCGAAGATTTCCCCACTATTGATTTCGAGATTGATATTTTTTAGTGCATATACTTCGTCATTGTTGTTTTTGTATACTTTTGATAAATTTTTTACACGTATCAACATAGTTCACCCCTTTAAATAATTAACTTATTAAATCACACCATATACAAAAAACCTCTTTCAAGAGGCCTTTCAAATAAAAAAACCTCTTCAAGAAGAAAGAGGCTATATAAATCCTCTCTCATCTCTCGGTATAAATACCGCAGGAATTAGCACCTTGTACAGTTGTACAGGCTGCTGGGTTTCATCGGGCCAGTCCCTCCACCACTCTAGATAAGAGTTTCCTATTAAATTCTTACAAACTTTATGTTCCATTGTATTACATGAAAAATGTTTTGTCAATGCTTTTTTATTTATATCTAGATTCTAACAAATTATATATTTCTTCTGGAGTCCTGCCTTTAGCTTCTAAAATAGGAACTGGAGGATTGTCATAAGAGGCATCAGTAGTGCTTAAAACATCTAATCCAGATACAATTATGGCTTTATAATCTGGAGATTTTATATTGTTTATATTCTCGTTTTTATATAATGTGTAAACATCATATCCGCTGTCTTTCAAAAAATCTATATAAGGAGTCAGTGTATTTTCAACTACAACCTTTTTTTCATTCATTTCATCACCTCCATTCATTTTTATTATTTCCACTTTTCAATCTATTATTTATTTCCTTTTTTCCATGAATAAATGTCAATTCAAAAAGACAAAATATAAAAGAGTTGAAAAATAAAAATTATAAGAAAGGAGCTTTGATATGACACTTAAAAATACTGTGAACTTAGGAAATATAAATCAATCAGAACTGCAATCTTTAAGAGAAATAATTGGTTGTCACCAAACTATGGCTACAAAACTTGATTTTTATTCTAATCAATGCCAAGATCAACAAATTAAACAGTTATTTAAACAGTCAAGTCAGGCTGCTGAAACCACTGCTACAAATTTAACAAATTCATTATAATTTAGGAGGAGGGAATGTTATGCAAGAAAAAGATATGGTAAGTGATGTTTTAGCTGGTACCAAAGCTAGTATAGATAGCTATACAAAGGCTATAACTGAATGTGCCAATCAACAATTAAGAGGCACATTGCAGCAACTCCGAAATGAAGCGGAACAATTCCAATATCAATTATTTCAAATAGCAGAACAAAAAGGATATTATACTCCTGCACCAACAGCTGATCAAAAAACAATTCAACAAGTTAAAAATGGACTTACAGGTGGTACAACACCAACAATGAGATAGATGGTTTAAACGGACACTCAATATTGGGTGCCCGTTTAAAAAAATATTGACAAATACATAAATTTATGATAGATTTATAAAAAATAGTAGTACCTTTAAACTGATCCTGTGAGGTCAGAAAGGAAAGCGCAGAATAGTCATGCCTTCCTTTAAGTGGAAGGTTTTTTTGTGCCCTTTCCTTTTAAAATAAGGTTAAAGAAAGAGGAGGGAACAATATGTTAAAAGGCAGACATTTAATTGAACCAGAAGATTTTACAAAAGAAGAATTAGATGAAATATTTGCATTAGCTAATAGTATAATTGAAAATCCGGATATGTATTTGCATTCTTGTGATGGAAAATTGTTAGCAACTCTTTTTTATGAACCAAGTACTAGAACGAGATTTAGTTTTGAATCTGCAATGTTAAGACTTGGAGGCAATGTAGTTGGTTTCTCAGAGCCAGGTTCAAGTTCAGTGATGAAAGGTGAAAGCATTGCAGATACAATAAGAACTGTTGGTTCTTATACAGATATAATAGCTATGAGACACCCCAAAGAAGGAGCTCCCAAATTAGCTTCTATGTATTCTCCTATTCCTATCATAAATGCAGGAGATGGAGGACATCAACATCCAACTCAAACTTTGACAGATCTTTTAACTATTCAAAATATTAAAGGAAATTTTTCAAATTTAACCATAGGACTATGTGGTGATTTAAAATTTGGAAGAACAGTTCATTCTCTTATAAAAGCACTTTCAAGATATGAAAACAATTCATTTATTCTCATTTCTCCTCAGGAGCTTAGAATTCCACCTTATATAAAAAATGTATTAGACGATAAGAATATAAAATATATAGAAGTTGAAAAATTGGAAGATATTATAGGTGATTTAGACATACTATATATGACAAGAGTACAAAAAGAAAGGTTTTTTAACGAAGCTGATTATATAAGACTAAAAGATAGCTATATTTTAGATTATGAAAAAATGAAATTGGCAAAAGAAGATTTGACTGTACTACATCCATTGCCGAGAGTAAATGAAATTAGCTATGAAGTAGATAATGATCCTAGGGCTTGTTATTTTAGACAAGTTAAATTTGGCATGTATGTGAGAATGGCTCTGATACTAAAATTGTTGGGGGTGGAATAAATGTTAAATATCGACAGTATAGCTAATGGCATAGTTATAGATCATATAAAGGTAGGATATGGATTTAAAATATTTAATTATTTAGGTCTTGATAAGGCTGACTATAGAGTGGCCCTTATCATGAATGTACCTAGCAAAAAATATGGGAAAAAAGATTTAATTAAAATAGAAAATGTAATGGATTTAGATTTAACTATGTTGGGATTTATAGATCCAAATATAACTATAGCTATAATAGAAGATGAAAAAATAAAGGAAAAAATAAATTTATCTTTACCTAAAAGGATAGAGAATGTTATTGAGTGCAAAAATCCTAGATGTGTGACTTCTATAGAGAGAAATATAGTTCATAAATTTGTGCTAGTAGATGAAGAAAAAGGTATATATAAATGTGAATACTGTGACCACAATTATGATGGTTGGGAGGGCTAAAATGGAACTTCTGATGAAAGGTTGCAGACTAATTGATTGGGACAAAGATTTTTATGGAGATATTTATATTTTAAATGGAAAAATAGAAGACTTTGGGTCGAACTTAAATTATGATTGCAATACTATAAACTGTGAAGGATTGGCAGTATTGCCATCCTTCATAGATATGCATGTTCACTTTAGAGACCCAGGATATACATATAAAGAAGACATATATACTGGAAGTCTTGCAGCACTAAAAGGTGGATATACATTTGTCAATCTTATGGCAAACACGAATCCTATTTGTAGTAATATGGATGTGGTAAATTATGTACTAGATAAATCTAAAGAATTGGATTTGATAGATGTTCATCAAACTGTTTCTATAACAAAAAATTTTGATGGAGTGTCATTAGACCACATAGACAAATTAGAAAAATGTGTAAAGTTTTTATCTGATGATGGAAAAGGAGTGCAAGAAGAAGATATTATGTATGATGCACTGATAAAAGCAAGGGGAAAAGGCTTAATTCTAATTGCTCATGAAGAAGACGAAAGTGTAGTGAATATAGATAGTAGACAATCTGAAAACAATATGACTTTTAGAGATATAGAACTTGTGAGAAAGACAAAATCAAGGCTTCATTTTGCTCATGTGAGTACGAAAGAAGCTATGATGGGAATAATTTCTGCAAAAAAAGAGGGACTACCTATTACTTGTGAGGTGACTCCACATCATATAGCACTTTATGACAATGATTATAAGGTCAATCCTCCTATAAGGTTAATAGAAGATATAAATTCTTTAATTAGTGGTATAAAAGAAGGATTTGTTGATGTTATATCTACAGACCATGCACCTCATAGTCATGAAGATAAATTAAAAGGAGCTTGTGGAATATCGGGTTTAGAGACTGCTTTTTCTGTATGCTATACTACATTAGCTAAAAATGGCCATATTTCTATAAAAAAATTGTCTGAACTCATGAGTAAAAATCCAGGAGAAATTGTAGGAGTAAATAAAGGGAAAATTGAAAAAGGATATGATGGAGATTTAGTTTTGGTAGATTTAGAAAAAGAAATAGAAGTAGATAAAAATACATTTGTATCTAAAGGCAAAAATACTCCTTTCCATAAAAGAAAATACTATGGAGAAATATTAGCTACTGTTAAAAATGGTAAAATAAAATATAATGGAGGGATAAGTTTTGATAATAGATAGATTGTATGGGGAAGTAAAAAACAAAGGGAATGTATGCGTAGGATTAGATACTTGTTTAGATTATGTACCTGACAATATGATGGATAGAAATGCTTCAGTAGAAGATATACTATTTGAATTTAACAAAAGAGTAATAGATGCAACTATTGACATTGTTCCATGCTATAAAGTGCAGATTGCATTTTATGAAGCTTATGGATTAAAGGGAATGAGTGCCTATAAGAAAACTCTTGAGTATATAAGAAACAATGGTTCTATAGTTATAGCAGATATAAAAAGAGGAGATATTTCCTCTACAGCACAGATGTATGCAAAAGCTCATTTTGAGGGAGATTTTGAGAGCGATATCATTACGCTAAATCCTTATATGGGTTTTGATAGTATCATACCTTATCTTGACTATGTAGAAAAGAAAGACAAAGGACTGTTTATACTTTTAAGAACTTCTAATGGTGGTGCTAAAGATATTCAATATTTAAATGTAAATGGCAATGAAAAACTATACAATCATGTTGGAGATAAACTTAAAGAAATTGCTTTAAAATATATGGGTAGATGTGGATATAGTTCTATAGGAGCAGTAGTAGGTGGAACTCATTTAGAAGAAGCAGAAGAGATAAGAAATAGACTTGACAATATGTTTTTCTTGATACCAGGATATGGTGCTCAAGGAGGAAAGGGTTCTGATGTGGCTCATTATTTAAAGAATGGAAATGGTGGAGTGGTGAATTCTTCTAGAGGAATAATCACAGCTTATAAGAAATATGAAGATGGAATAGAAAAGTTTGATGAATACATTAGAAAAGCTGCATTGAATATGAAGGAGGACATTTCAAGTGGATCCAAAGTACTGTAGTGGAGTTGTTTCTTCAAATACTCAAGTCTATGAAAATATATATGAGATGAAAGTAGGAGAGAATTTTAAAGGTGAACCAGGACAATTTTACATGTTGAGAGCTTGGGATAGAGAGCCATTTTTATCAAGACCCATAAGTATATCTAATATTGAAGATGGAACAATAACTTTTTTATATGAAGTGAAAGGAAAGGGTACAGAACTTTTTTCAAAGCTTAAAAGTGGAGATTCTATAGAACTTTTAGGGCCTTTGGGTACAGGCTTTCCACTAGATATTGAAGGAAATGTAGGAATTATAGTAGGAGGTATAGGGATAGCACCTATGGTGTATTTATGTCACGAACTTTCTACTAAAGCGGATTTTTATGGAGGATTTCGTGAAAAATCATTTTATATGGACAAAATAGAAAAGAATGTAGAGAATTTATATATATCTACTGATAGTGGACTTGAAGGACATAGTGGATTTATCACTGAAATCTTTAAGCCTGAGAAATATTCTTCCGTATATACCTGTGGACCATTGCCTATGATGAGAATTGTTTTAGACATGTGTATAAAGGCAAATGTACCTGTGTATATATCAATGGAAAGACAAATGGCTTGTGGTATAGGAGCCTGTTTAGGTTGTAGCATTTTGACTACATCAGGAATGAAAAAGGTGTGTAAGGATGGTCCAGTATTCAAAGGAGAGGAGATTGTTTTCAATGACTAGTGTTGAAATTTGTGGAGTGGAGTTCAAGAACCCTGTTATTGCAGCTTCAGGAACCTTTGGATTTGGGAGAGAATATGAAAAATTTTATTCATTATCAAAATTAGGAGGTATATGTACAAAAGGTCTTACTTTATATGAAAGACATGGAAATAGTGGAATAAGGATACATGAAACTATAGGAGGACTATTAAATAGTATAGGTTTAGAAAATCCAGGAGTTGATGCATTTATAGAAGAAGAATTACCTCACATGGAAAAACATGATACTGTGATTATAGCTAATGTAGGTGGAAGTACTATAGAAGAATACATAATGGCAGTAGAAAAACTAAATAAAACAAATATACCAATGTTTGAACTTAATATATCCTGTCCAAATGTAAAACAAGGTGGAATGGCCTTTGGCATAAAATCAGATGTAGCTTTTAAAGTAGTGAGTGAAGTAAAGAAAGTATCTAAAAAACCTCTTGTTGTAAAACTTTCACCAAATGCAGAAAATATAGTTGATATGGCTTATAGATGTTGCGAAGCTGGTGCAGATGGGCTTTCTCTTGTAAACACATTTAGTGGTATGGCTATAGATATTTATGAGAAAAAACCTGTATTTGAAAATACTATAGCAGGGCTATCGGGACCATGTATAAAACCCATTGCTTTAAGGATGGTCTATGAAGTATGTAGTGCTGTTGATATTCCTGTTATAGGAATAGGTGGTATTATGGATTACAAAGATGCAATAGAATTTATAATGGCTGGAGCATATGGAGTACAAATAGGTAGTGGAAATTTTGTTAAACCTGATATATGTTTAGACATTATCAGTGGAATAGAGAAGTTTATGAAAGATGAAGGAATAAAATCTCTTGAAGAAATAAGAGGTATTATAAGGAGGAGAAGCTAATGCTTATAGATATTTTAAAAGAAACAGGAGCACTTCTTGAGGGGCATTTTTTGCTCTCATCTGGGAAACATAGCAATAGATATGTTCAATGTGCAAAACTTTTGCAGTATCCGGACAAGGCAGAAGAAGCCATAAAACCAATAGCAGAAAAGGTAAAAGAAATAGATTTTGATATAGTTGTAGGGCCTGCTATGGGTGGGATAGTTGTAGGATATGAATTAGGTAGACAAACTGGGAAACCTTCTATATTTACAGAAAGAGTAGATGGAAAGATGACTTTAAGAAGAGGTTTCCAAATAGAGAAGGGACAAAAAATTCTTATAGCAGAAGATGTAGTAACGACAGGTAAGTCTTCTTTTGAAACTGTAGAAGTTATAAATAGTTTAGGAGGAGAAGTAGTAGGAATAGCATGTTTAGTGGATAGAAGTACAGGGGATATAGGACTTCCCCTATATAGTGGTGTGAAATTAGAAATAGAAACTTATGATGAAGAAAACTGTCCTCTGTGTAAAGCTAATATACCTTATGAAAAACCAGGCAGTAGAAATATGAAAAAATAAGTACTCAATATTGAGTACTTATATTTTTTTGATAATTAATCATACTAAAGATAAATATGATTTATTATCAAGAGGATGATGGAATTGGTTTCGAAAAAAATTGAAGAAAATAAAAAGTTTGTATTAGATAGTTTTCAAAACAGCAGTGATTTAATTCATTATGAATTTGAGGCAGGAGACAATACAAAGATACTTATATTTTATATTGAAGGTTTTATTGATAGAAATTTATTAGATAGAGATATTGTAAAACCACTTATACATAACAAAGAGAACAAGGATATAAAAAAGATAATATCTATTTCTAGTTTAAGCGAATCAGGAGAAATAGATGAAGTAATAAGTAAAATTACTGATGGGAATGTGGCTATATTTTTCAATGGTAAGACCATTGCTTATTTAGCAAATTTAAAGAATTGGGAGAAAAGATCTATAGAAGAACCCCAAGCGGAAGCAGTTGTTAGAGGGCCTAAAGAAGGGTTTGTTGAGGATATAAGTTCCAATAGAAATTTGCTTAGAAAAAAATCAAGTCAAATAATTTAGTATTTGAAGACTACACAGTAGGAAAACAGACGAATACCACAATTTCTATTGCATATATCAATGGAATTGTAAATGAAGATGTTCTAAATGAAGTTAGGAAAAGAATTAATAGTATAGATACAGATGCGATATTAGAATCAGGATATATTGAACAATATATAGAAGATAATAAAGCTTCTATGTTGCCTACTATAGGAAATACCCAAAAACCTGATGTGGCTGCAGGAAAAATATTGGAAGGACGAGTGGCTATATTTTGTGATGGAAGCCCCCATGTTCTGACTGTACCCAAGTTGTTTTTAGAAAATATCCAAACTAGTGAAGACTACTATATCAGGCCTCATTTTGCATCATTTTTAAGAACTATAAGAATGTTTTCGCTTTTTTTAGCTATAGTATTACCTGGTTTTTATGTAGCCTTGCAAACTTTTCATCAAGAAATGATTCCAACTGTTCTTTTAGTGAGTATGGCAGAAGCTAGGGAAGGCGTACCTTTCCCTGCAGCTATTGAAGCTTTTCTTATGATAATAATGTTAGAACTAATAAAGGAATCGGGAGTTAGACTTCCAAGAGCAGTTGGTTCAGCGGTAAGTATAGTAGGGGCTTTAGTATTGGGGCAGGCAGCAGTTCAAGCAGGAATTGTGAGTGCTCCTATGGTTATAGTTATAGCTGTTACGGCTATTGCAGAATTTACAGTACCACCTTTGACAGAGTTACTTATTTTATATAGATTGATAATACTTTTTTTAGGAGCATTCGCAGGATTGTATGGGGTTACTTGCGGATTAGTTGCATTGATTGTACAGGGTTTATCTTTGAATTCTTTTGGTGTATCTTATGGCTATCCCATCTCTCCAATAGACAAGACGGGACTTAAAGATTTTGTTATTCGTTTTCCATTATGGTCTTTTATATTTAGACCTAAGGCTATAGAAAAAACAAACATGGTAAGACATAGAAATACTAGAAAGAAGTGAGAGCATGAAAAAAAACTTAGCATTACTTATCTTAAGTATATTTTGGATACCAATTTTTTCAGGATGTTGGGGTGCCAATGAACTAGATACCCTTGGAATAGTTACAGCAACTGGACTTGATATAGAAAACGATGAAATAGTAGCTACTTTTGAAGTGATTAAGCTAAATCCTTCTTCAAAGTCTTCAAGCCCGAGTGGTCCTGAAAATGCAAAATATATTCAGGCTAGGGGTAAGACTATATTTGAAGCTGCTAGAAATGCAAGCTTAAAATTTGATCGAAGAATATATTTGTCTCACGATCAAGTATATGTTTTTGGCGAGGAGTTTGCCAAAAAAGGATTGACAGATTATATGGATTTTTTACAAAGAGATCATGAGTGTAGAGAAACTGCATACTTGTTGGTAAGCAAAGGAAGCAAGGCTTATGAGGTAATGGGAATTTCTTCAGGGGCAGAAGATTTACAGGGAATATATATTGGAGACATGATGAAAAATAGCGAAAACACTTCTAAAGCAATAGCTGTTAATATATCAGAGTACTTTAGAAATTATTATGATGCTGGGATACAGCCAGTCCTCGGAATAGTTGAAAAAAAGGAAAAAAAACATGAAAAAGATATGGAATTGAAAAATAAAGATAAATATGAAATTTCAGTGGAAGGATCAGCAATGTTTAATAGAGAAAAACTTGTTGGATATTTAAATGGAGAAGAGACTAGAGGATATAACTTTGTTAGAGACAAAGTAGATAATGCAACGATAGAATTTTCAACCGTTTCACTGGACATAGACTCGATTTCAGTTCCTACGCCTAAAGCAGGAGGTACAATTGATAATAAAGATTCACAAATAAAAGAATATACTGTGGTTGAAATAATAAAAAGTAAGACGAAGAACGAAGTGGAAATACAAGATGGGAAAATAGTATTGAAAACAAATGTTAAGATTAGAGGAACGATTGGTGAAGAATTAGGTAATATAGATACATCTCAAGAGAAAGTTGCGGATGCAATAGAAGAAGCTTGTTCAAAAGAAATAAAGAGACAAATTGAAAAGGCAATTTTAAAGGCACAAAAAGAATATAAGGTAGATATATTTGGATATGGGACATTATTTCATATCAAATACCCAAAAGAATGGGAAAAGATAAAAGATAATTGGAATGATATGTTTTCAGAAGCAGAGTTTAAAGTAGATGTAAATACAGAAATAATAAGAACTGGCCTTGTGAATACACCTTCCAATAAGGTAAAAGGAGAATAGTATGAATAAATCAGAGAAAATTTCATCATATCAAGTTATATTATTGATAATAATATACAGATTAGTAATTGCTTTTTCATTTTTGCCAGCAGCTAATATTCCACCAGGAAATCAAGATACTTGGATAGTAGTATTTCTATCAATTCCCTATACCATATTGTTTTGTTTTCCTATACTTTTTTTATCTAATAGATTTAATGACTATACATTGATTGAATATATGGAAATAATATTTGGGAAATATTTGGGGAAAATTATAGGACTAATTTATACATTAGTATTATTAAGTTTTTCTATTGCAAATGTTTCTGTACTTACAGAAATACTTAGTTCAACTATGTTTTCAAGTATGCCTACGATTGTCACCATATCAATTATGCTGATAACTTGCTCTTATGTTTCTTATAAGGGGCTAGAACCAATAGCTAGAGGAGCAGAAATATTTGTACCTTTTATACTAGCAGTTATATTTATTTTTCCTATATTGGGTATAAAAAATTTGGATTTTAAAGTATTTTTGCCCATACTAAAAGATTCAAGTTTTAGAGAATTAAATAAAGGTGCTATAGAAATTGCGATGAAATTTGCAGACATACTTATTCTTG
This sequence comes from Sporanaerobacter acetigenes DSM 13106, assembly GCF_900130025.1. Taxonomy (NCBI): domain Bacteria; kingdom Bacillati; phylum Bacillota; class Tissierellia; order Tissierellales; family Sporanaerobacteraceae; genus Sporanaerobacter; species Sporanaerobacter acetigenes. The sequence goes on from NZ_FQXR01000005.1 coordinate 245,917, forward strand.
CTATGATTGTTCCAAATTTAGAAAAAAGGGAAGAACTAAATAATATTTTTATGAAGAGCTTATTTTATAGTGTATTTATGTCTAATTTTGTACTTATCATAAGTCAAGCTGCTTTAGGAATAGAACAAACAAAGCATTCTAACTTTCCATTTTTTACATTTGCAAGATTGATAAATGTATTTAACTTTATACAGAGAGTAGAATCAATTTATGTAGTTTCATGGATTACTGCAAATGTTGGGAAAATAAGTGGATATTTATATTTCTCAACAGTGTCTTTAGCACAAATATTAAACAAAAAAGACAATAAAAAATATATAATCCCTATGACAATAGTAATAGCTATTATTTCTATAATATATAAGAATAGAAGTTCTGTAGTGGGAACAAAAGACCCATTTCAAAAAATTCTCTTAATAATTACACTGATTTCAGTTGTCATTACACCTTCTATTGCACTTCTGGTTTATTTTATTAGAAGAAAAAAGTTAAAAGAAGTAAACATGAAATGATTATTCTAGTCGAAATACAATTGTAAATATTGTTCCCTTACCTAAAGTGCTTTTTACATTAATAGTACCATTATGAGTTTCAACTAGAGATTTTACAATAGATAAGCCTAATCCAGATCCTTTAGTTTGTTTATTTATAGAAGTTTTACTTCTAAAATATCTTTCAAAGATGTGGGGAAGGTCGTTTTTACTTATCCCAATACCGTTATCTTCTATATGGATAATTATATTATTTGCTTGTTTGCTTAAATCTACAGAAATTTTACCATTTTTATTTAAAAAATTGTGAGCATTTGAGATTAAATTGTACATTATTTGTCTATATTTGTCTTTGTCCATAAGCACACTTATATCAGGTTCAATTTTAAAATTAATTTCATAATTATCTTTTTTAAATAGTGGTATGAAAGATTGTACTATTTTTTGTATTTCATTAGAAATGTTGAAGTAAGATTTATTTAGAATGAGTTCAGTTTCTTCTAATTTTGATACTTCTCTTAAATTTTGAATAAGTTGTTCAAGATGGTTTATTTCCTCATGCAGTATTAAAAGATGTCCTTTATCTGGTTCCCAAACTTCGTCTATAAATGCTTCTACATGAGTTCGCAGTGTAGTCAAAGGAGTACGAAGTTCATGGGCAATGTCTGTAATGTATTTTGGGTTTTTTGGGTTATCTTCAATTTTTCGTCTTATATTTTTTATATGTGTATCAATAATTCTATCAAATCCATCATATTCTATGCCAAAAGCATTTTCAAAGAAGAAGCAGAAAAGTGGTTAGTTCATTTTGATAGTATGGGAAAATGGCACAATGAAAATGGATTTTATTCAGGGAGTTGCAAGGCGAATATGGAAAAGGTTTAAGGAGAGGAAATGAGAGAGATTTTAGTTATAGTAGATAGCAATTGCTATCTACTTTTTTTCATCATTTCACAAATATACAGTTTAATCCATAAATTACATATTGTTTTTGATAAATAAATACAATAGTTATATAATAGATATAAGCTTACAATCAGGAAGAAAGCTACTTTAAATTTAAAATATATTTAAAGTTAAAGGAAAAGGGGATGGTATAAATGAAAGTAGCTATTGTCACTGATAAGCCAAGGGCAAAATATTTACCTACAGAAGAAGGATTGTTAGAAGACAAACAAAAGAAAAAAACTGTAGCGGAATTAAAACAAGTACTTTCTAAAAAATATGATTGTATTGATTTAGTACTAGATGACAATATAGTTGGCAAACTGCGAAGGGAGAAAGTTGATTTAGTATTTAATTTATGTAATGGTATTCAAGGAGAATCAAGAATTTCACAACTTCCTGCCATATTAGAATATGCAGGAATTCCTTATACGAGTTCATCACCTTTAGGTCATGGATTGGCCTACAACAAAATCTATTCATGTAAAATATTTAAACAATCCGATATTTCCACACCTGATTTTACTTATGTATATAATATAAAAGAACTTAAAAATATGAATCTTAAATTTCCTGTTTTAGTGAAACCCAAAGATGAGGGTTCAAGTAGAGGTATAGATGAAGGAAGTTTAGTGTTTGATGTGAGTTCTTTAAAGTCTAAAGTTCAAAAAGAGTTAAGAGTTTATAACCCTCCAATAATGCTTACGGAGTATATAGAAGGAAGAGAATTTACAGTAGGAGTTGTAGGGAATGGGGAAGATACTTCTGTTCTTCCTATTCTAGAGATAGATTTTTCAAAAATACCTGCTCATTTAAGTAAGTTTTACAGTTTTGAGGTGAAGTCTCATTATGCAGATAAGACTATCTATCATGTGCCAGCAAGATTAGATCAAAACACGAAAGAACTTATAGAGAAAACGGCTATTAAAGCTTATAATTCTTTGGGTATGAGAGATTATGCCAGAGTTGACTTTAGACTAAAAGATGGGGTTCCTTATGTTCTTGAAGTAAATTCATTGCCAGGATTAAAGAGGGGACATAGTGATATTTGTAAGATGGCAGAAGCATGTGAAATAGGATATGATGGGCTGATATTGAAAATTGTTGAAAGTGCCATGAAAAGATATTTATCTCATTATGAATTGGAAGATGAAAGTGTATAGTTATTTAATAGAACAAATCCTTGTGAAACCCACAAGGATTTGTTCTATTTTGTGCATATTTTATGTGGAAATATAAATACCATATATAGACAAGATTAGTTATAATTGATTTTATTTGATACTATATTGTAACTTTTTATATATAAATATATATTATAATATATATGTTAGTTTTTTTATGTGCATAATGGAGGGATATTATGACAAAAAGGAGAAGAAAGAGAAGAAAAAAAATCATACCAAATAAGAAGAGATTTACATTATCCCTAATTGTAATTGCTGGAGTTGTATTTATTTTAAGTCAATCAATAAAAGCAATACAAAATAAAGATAAGAAGGAAGCTACTATTATAGAAAAAAACAATATAGCTTGTTCTGTACCAGAATTTCTAGAAAATATACCTGAGTATTCTAAAGAAAATAGTATGAAAGAAGATAATATAAAAGAAGAAAAATCAAGTAATAAAGAAAAAATAGAACAAGTAAAAGATAATAGTGATATAGAGCTTAACAATGAGGATAAAGTTGTTCCTATAGAAATAGATGATAAAAACAAAAGTTATAGCGAAATTTTTAAAGACGATCTCTTTGTAGGGGACTCAATTACAGATAGTTTATCTTTCTATGAAATACTTGAAGAAAGAAATGTTATTGCAAAATTGGGATTTACAGTAGTTCAAGGGGAAAAAGAAATAAATAAGATTAAAAAGGCAAACCCTTCCAATATATATTTATTATTTGGGATGAATGATGTATTGATGGGAATAGATGGTCAAAAATTTGCAGAAAATTATGCTGAATTTGTACACAAAATTCAAGATGAATTACCAGATGCAAATATTTATGTTCAATCTGTTATACCAGTTTCTCCAAATGTAAAACAAAAAAAGCCTTTACTTAACAATGCTAATATAGATAAATTCAATGAAACCTTAATGCAGATGTGCAAAGATGAAAATATCAATTATATAGATCTAGTACCACTATTAGAAAACGATAGTGAATTATATGAACCTGATGGAATACATTTAAAATATAAGTTTTATAAATTATGGCTAAATTATCTTATAGATAATACTAAACAATAAAATATTGGGAGGAATGATGGGAAATGAAAAACTTCAGTAAAGGTATTTTAGCTACAACAGGCATTATATTTGCAATGATTTTATTATTGACAGGATGCTCTTCAGATAAGAAAGCAGAAAAAGAGCCGTCTATTGATGAAATTGAGAAAAATGTTAGTGAAACTGTAGACTTATCTAATATGAAGAAAGTAGATAGTCATAAATTGGAAAAGCTATATGATATTCATAGCGATGAGTTGGAAGATTTTCTACTATATACTGCAGATACTAATATCAAAGCAGATGAAATGTTGATATTGAAGGTAGCAGATGAAAAGGATATAAGTGATATACAAGATAGAATTTCAAATAGAATAGAAGAACAATCAAATAGTTTTAAAGACTATCTACCAGATGAATATTATCTAATAGAAAAACATGTATTAAAATCAAATGGACAGTATATTTTGTTTGTTATATCAGAAGATGCAGAAAAAATAGGATCTATATTTGATGAGTCCTTTAAATAAAACTAAGATTATTTTTTATAAGGTGGTGGACAAGGTTTGGTTTTTAGCAGCTTAATATTTTTATTTGTATTTTTACCTATAACTTTACTTATATATTATATAAGTCCTAGACCCATAAGAAACCTTGTTCTTTTTATAGTAAGTTTAATATTTTATGCTTGGGGAGAGCCTATATATATACTTATAATGTTGTTTTCTACTTTTTTTGATTATTTTAATGGTCTATTTATGGATAAATATAGAGATAATAAAAAAATTACAAATTTAGTTTTAATAAATTCTTTAGTCGTAAATTTAGGAATACTTTGTTTCTTCAAATATTATGGATTCATAATTACAAATATAAATAATTTTTTTAGCTTGAATTTAAAGACATTAGATTTGCCCCTTCCACTAGGGATATCTTTTTATACATTTCAAACATTATCATATACCATAGATGTATATTTGGACAAAGTTCCTGTTCAAAAAAACATTATTTCTTTTGGCACATATGTGACTATGTTTCCACAACTTGTGGCAGGTCCTATAGTTAGATACAGCGATGTAGCTTGGGAAATTGACAATAGAAAAGAAAGCTTAGGATTGTTTGGAGAAGGAGCGGAACTATTTGTTATAGGATTATCTAAAAAAGTTCTTTTGGCCAATAGTATAGGAGCACTTTGGAAAAGTGTAAAAGCAATTCCCATAGAGAATGTTTCAATTTTATCTGCATGGCTTGGCATAATAGCTTTTACATTTCAGATATATTTTGATTTTAGTGGTTATTCAGATATGGCTATAGGGTTAGGTAAAATGTTTGGATTCAATTTCATGAAGAACTTTGACTATCCTTACATATCTAAAAGTGTAACGGAATTTTGGAGAAGATGGCATATTTCTCTTGGCACTTGGTTTAAAGAATATGTATATATTCCTCTTGGTGGAAATAGATTAGGCCGATTGAAACAGTATAGAAATCTCTTTATAGTATGGTTTCTGACAGGTTTATGGCACGGTGCAAACTGGAACTTCATATTATGGGGATTGTATTACTTTGTATTTTTAGTTATTGAAAAGACTTATTTAAATAAGTGGTTAAAAGATAAACCTAAGTTTATTAGCCACATATATACACTTTTAGTAGTGATAATAGGATGGGTATTTTTTGAATTTGAAAATATAAGTGAGGGTATGAAATTCATCCAAACCATGTTTGGAATTGGAGGAAATCCTGTTTATGATGGGACAGCCCTTTATTATTTATATACAAATTGGATACTCTTTGTCGTTCTTGCAATTTGCTCTACACCGTTGCTTAAAAAAAGAGTACACAAATTAAAAGAAGATATAAATACGAAAGAGTCTATAGTCTATTCATTAATAATTCTATTACTCTTGTTTTTATGTACAGCATATTTAGTAAATGAAAGTTACAACCCATTTTTATATTTTAGATTTTAGTATGAAAAGAGGTTTTATTTTGAAAAGAAATAGGGATTTATATAAATATATGATAGGAGGAACTTTAATTATATTCATTGGTTTCATGAGCCTTATCGATTTTTTCACTCCTAAAAAAATTTTTTCTGAAATGGAAAATAGAAGGCTTGAAGAGAAACCTGAATTTTCGATGAAAAAGCTTTTTGGAGGAAATTATACATCAAGCTATGAAAAATATGTTTCTGATCAATTCCCTTTTAGAAATTTTTTTATAGGAGTTAAATCAGATTGTGAAAGGATAGCAGGAAAAGTAGAAAACAATGAAGTATACCTTGGCAAGGATGGATACTTGTTTGAAAAATTTAAGACACCTCAAAGGGAAGAATTTGAAAAAAAGATTGATGCAATTAATTCTTTTGCTGTTTCTAATCCCAATGTGGATAAATACTTTATGTTGGTTCCAAATTCAGTGAAAATATTAGAGGATAAACTTCCAAAGTTTGCACCAGTAGATGATGAACTTGCACTTATAGAACGTGTACAAAAGTCTCTTGATAAGAATATAAGTTTTGTAGATGTATATGATACATTACTTTCTAAAAATCATGAATATATTTATTATAAAACTGACCATCATTGGACTACTAAAGGGGCTTTTTATGCTTATGAAAAATTTTGTGAGGATGTAGGTATTACCCCTCATAATGAAGGATATTTTGATATAAATGAAGCAACTTGTGAATTTTATGGTTCCCTATATTCCAAAAGTGGATTTAGACGATTAAGTCCTGATAGTATTCAATTGTATATACCTAAAACAAAGAAAGAATTAGAAGTGGAATATTTTGATGAAGAAAAAATTGAGGATACTTTATATGATTTTAGTGGTTTAAATAAAAAAGATAAATATACTATTTTTTTAGGGGGAAATCATCCACTTATAAAGATAAGCTCTAATGTAAATGAAAAAAAGCTATTGATTGTGAAAGATTCTTATGCCAACAGTTTAATTCCTTTTTTGACTGATCATTTTGGGCAGATATATGTAGTGGACCTTAGATACTTTGATGAAGATTTGAGTAGTTTAATAGAAAAAGAAAATATTGGAGATGTACTCATACTTTTCAATGTGAAAACTTTCTTTGAAGACGATTCGATAAGAAAAATTTCTTGGTAAGAATCATTGGATGGACGCTGAAAAAAACATCTTTAACGACGTGTACCTCCAGAAGTTAATAAAATTAGCTTCTGGAGGTACAGTATATTATTTTTGCAACTCTTCCCATATAAGAAATGTTTTTTCAAACTCATTTTCAAGTTGTTCCTTTTCTTTGTAGAGTTCGTACAATTGTTCTGCATCTGCATTATTTAAAGTCATTTGTTCTTGTAAAAAGTTTAATTTTTCTTCTAACGATTCTAATTCCTTTTCTGCTTTTGCCAATTTATATTCATTAGATGGTTTTTTCGGAATTTTCTTTTGAACTGCTTTAGGCATTTTAACTTCTTTTTTAACAGGTTTATTTAGTACTTCTTTTTGCCTTTCTTCTAAATAATCTTCATAAGGCATAGGATATAGTTTTCCTTTACAGTTTTCTATCAACATAATTTTGTTAGCTATTTTTTGTATGAAATATCGGTCATGAGAAACAAATAATATTGTTCCTGTAAAATTAAGCAATGTTTCTTCTAATATTTCTCTTGAATCAATGTCTAAATGATTAGTTGGCTCATCTAAAATCATGAAATTAACATTTTCATAAATTAAGGAACACAATTTAAGACGACTTTTTTCTCCACCTGATAAATTGCTGATTTTTTTATACACATCATCTTTAATAAATAGCATTTTTGCTAATTCAGACCTTGCTTCTTTTTCAGTGACAGTATGCATATCTGTAAAATATTCTAATAGAGTCATTTTCTCATTTTCAAAGGTAACATTTTGAGGTAAATATCCTATCTTAATACTTGCTCCCAATGAAACAATTCCATTATCGGGTTTAAGTTCTCCTAATATCAATTTCAGCAAAGTTGTTTTTCCACTGCCGTTTTTCCCAATTATACAGAGATGATCTTGATAAAATACTGTGAAGGATAAATCTGTAAACAATTTTTTCTCTCCAAAAGATTTATTTAATTCATCAACTTTAAGGACAATTTTGCCTGAACGGCTAGTATTTTTAGGAGATAATCTAATTTTTCGATTTTCCAAAACAGGTCGATCTAATACTTCTACTTTTTCTAAACGTTTTTCAAGTTCTTTGGCACGTTTGTACATTTTTTCGCTATCTCTCATAGCTCCCCATATACGATAACGTTGAATTTGACTTTCCATTTTTTCTATTTTCTTTTGATTATTTTCATAGACCGTATATTCTAATAGAAATCGTCTTTCCTTCTCTATTACATAATAACTATAACTTCCATCGTATACAGATGTACATTTAGGAGTTAATTCTACAATTTTTTTTACTACTTGATCTAAAAAACGACGGTCATGTGATATTACTAAAACAGTACCCTTATAATCTTGCAAAAAGTTTTCTAACCACTCTATAGAATCAATATCCAAATGATTAGTTGGCTCATCTAACAAAAGAATGTCAGGCTGTTCTAACAAGAGCTTTCCCAGCATAACTCTGGTTTTTTCGCCACCACTTAACTGTTCAAAGGTCATGTCTCTATAATTATCTTCTATCTTTAAACCTTGACATACTTTATTGATATTTGTTTCAATTTCATATCCCCCTTGTAATTCGTATTTTTCCATGAGAGATCCATAATTTTTTATAGCTGTATCTAAAGCTTTTCCATCTAATTTTTCCATCTGATTTTCTACAAATTTCATTTCTCTTTTTATATCCTTAATATTTTGAAAGGCTTCTTCAAGTACATCAATAACCGTAGTATTTGGTTCACAATTAAAAATTTGATCCAAATAACCAACTTTTACTCCTTTTCTAAAACTAATATTACCCTCTTGATAATTTTCCATACCCATCAAAATTTTCATTAGAGTGGTTTTTCCGCATCCGTTTTGACCAATCAATCCTATTCGTTCGTTGGTTTTCAATTCAATCGATATATTTTCAAATATTTTATTAGCACCATAGTATTTAGTTATATTATTTACACTACACTCAATCATAATTTCTTCCTCTCCTATTATTTAATTAATGGCGTTGCAAACGTCCCATGCCCACCCATTACCATAAAAGTATACAAAAAAACCCAAAGCCATAATTAGCTTTGGGTCTTTATACAGATTGAAATAGATATCTATGATGAAAAAATCTTTACAATATAACCTGTTTATACCTCAATACTAATATGGTATTGCAACAATTTGAATCTATTTTTGGACGCACCTCTCCCGTAGCCAGTTGGTATTGCGTTTTTAATTGATTCAAATTTAGTCCATCTTAGTATTGTACTCATTTTATAAATCTCTCCATAATTAGATATTTAACCTCATTATATTGAATATAGCTTATTTAGTCAAGAGTTTTATAACCCATTGACTTATATATTAAATTTTGATAATATTTTGCGTATGACTTAAAACTCAGTTTGGGAGGAGGGATTCATGTGCATATTGTGGCCGAAGATTTGTGCAAATCTTTCAAGGTATCAAAAAGAAGTCCTGGTATAGCTAATGCCTTCAAAAATGTTTTCCATAGGGAATATGAAATTATCAATGCTTTGGATAAGGTATCTTTTGAAATTGAAGAAGGAGAGCTAGTAGGTTATATAGGACCAAATGGAGCAGGAAAATCCACGACAGTTAAGATACTAAGTGGAATACTCACTCCAGATTCGGGAAATTGTCAAGTGTTAGGTAAGGTTCCATGGAAAGAAAGGGTGCAGTATGTAGAAAACATTGGAGTAGTATTTGGTCAGAGGACTCAATTGTGGTGGGATTTACCTGTTATAGATTCCTTTGAATTATTGAGAGATATATACAGAGTTCCTCAAAATGATTATGAGAAAACAAAAGATGAACTCATAGAACGGTTGAATCTGGGAAGTTTTATAAATACTCCTGTTAGACAATTGAGTCTTGGACAAAAGATGAGATGTGAATTGGCAGCATCATTGCTCCATTCCCCACCGATATTGTTTTTAGATGAACCAACTATTGGTCTTGATGCAGTATCAAAGATAGTTGTACGAGAATTTATAAAAGAGTTGAATCAAGAAAAAAAAGTCACGGTCATTCTTACTACTCATGACATGGATGATATTGAAGCACTGTGTAGTAGAGTCATTGTTATTGGAAAAGGAAAGATACTTTCTGATGGTTCTCTTAATCAATTGAGGAGTATGGTATCAAAGGAGCGAAGACTTATTGTTGAATTGGAGAATCGAGAGTTTGGCATTTCTGTTGAAGGAGCTCATCTTATAAAGTGGGAAGGAAATAGAGCATTTATAAATTTTAATCCTCAAACAATTTCACCTGCAAATCTAATTTCTACTATATCAAATACTTATGAAATAAAAGATATATTCATTGAAAATCCTCCTATAGAAGAAACAATTGCAAATTTATATGGAGAATTGAAAATATGAGAGCTTATTTATCTATAATTAAAATGAGATTTATTTTGCTCCTTCAATATAGGATGGCTGCTATTGCTGGGATATTTACTCAATTCTTTTTTGCAATTGTTCGAGTGATGGTTTTCTATGCTTTTTATAGTTCAACTGTTAGCAAGATGCCTTTAACTTATCATCAAGCTATAACATATATATGGTTGGGACAGGCAATGTTTAACATGGTGCCTTGGAATGGAGACGGTGAGATACAAAACTTGATTCGGACTGGGAATGTTAGCTATGAACTTTTAAGACCTATTAATTTATATAACCAATGGTTTTGCAGAGCTTTTGCTTTAAGAACTGCTCCTACTATTCTTCGTGCGATACCTATATTTGTAATAGCCTTGTTTTTGTTGCCAGAGAATTATGGAATGATGTTTCCCCCTACATTGGGAGCTCTAATAGGGTGGATAGTTAGTCTTTTTGGAGCTCTTATGCTTTCTTGTACTATAACTAATATTATAAATATATGTACTCTATGGTCTATATCTGGTGATGGAATTGTTAGGCTTTTATCAGCTATCGTGACTTTTTCTTCAGGACATATAGTTCCTCTTCCTCTTTTTCCAGATTGGCTTAAAAATATTTTAAGAATTTTGCCCTTTAGTGGTTTAGTTGATATACCATCAAGATTTTATATTGGGGACATACCTTTTAATCAACTTCCTAAATATTTTGTTTTTCAAATAGTTTGGGTCATTATATTGTATAGTTTTGGCCAATGGCTGCTAAACAAAAAATTAAAGAAAATTGTAGTACAGGGGGGATAATAATGAGTGGCATTAGACTTTATTTTAGATATTTGTCTTTATGTATTCAGAGTCAACTACAATATAGAGCATCTTTTATAATGATGAGTATAGGACATTTTTTGATAACTTTTATAGATTTTTTAGGTATATGGGTACTTTTTGAAAGATTTGGAACTTTGAAAGGATTTAGTTTTGCAGAAGCAGCTCTATTTTATGGGATGGTACATATTGCTTTTGCAATAACCGAAGCTTGGATGAGAGGCTTTGATACTTTTTCTACATTGGTCAGAAACGGGGATTTTGATAGAATACTTACAAGACCTAGGAGTACAGTTTTACAGGTATTAGGTCATGATTTTCAAATAATGAGAGTTGGGAGGTTTGCTCAAGGACTTATAGTTTTACTTTGGGCGGCTTATAAATTAAATATAAGATGGACTTTTGGCAAAGTAATACTTTTGATATTTTCAATAGTAGGTGGAAGTTTCTTGTTTTCAGCTCTTATTGTACTTCAAGCTACACTATCCTTTTGGTCTATACAGAGTTTAGAAATTGTCAACTCTTTTACATATGGAGGAGTTGAAACAGCTCAATATCCATTATCTATATATAAATCTTGGTTTAGAAAAATATTCATATTTATAATTCCTCTTGGGTGTATAAACTATTTTCCTGCTATGGCAATACTCGAGAAATCAGATCCCTTAAAATCACCAATATGGTTTCAATGGATTTCTCCTATTGCAGGGCTAATATTTTTCTTAATTAGTCTTGAAATATGGAAGTTTGGAGTAAAACATTATAAATCAACAGGGAGTTAGTGAAAATAGTATTATAAAATAAAGGAATTTTTACATAAGTATAGAATATGTTATTTAGAAGTAATTAATATAAAAATATTCCATGAAGGGAGTGGGAGTTATGAGAAAGATAAATAATATGAAGGAATTTCTAACCACTGGAGGAAAGTTAGTTTAAATAAGAGTATCTTTATCCATTGGCCAGAAATATCTTTCATGAATACAAGACAATTATTATAAATAAATGGAGGTATTAAATAATGGCAATGGAAAAACAATATGATTTAGAAGTTAATGTATTTAATTGGATAGAAGAAAAATTGTCACCTAAACTCTGCACTTCTGAAGAGTTTATCTATAATGAAATGGAATCTCAATCAGATTTTAGTTTACCTATAATATATCAACCATTTGATTCAACAAAAACATTTCATTGGACTGATAGGGGAGCTCTTTTTGATTTTCTATATTCAACATATGGAGAAGGTAAAAAACTATTGGACTTTGGACCAGGAGATGGTTGGCCCTCGTTGATAGTTGCTCCTTATGCTAAAGAAGTTATTGGATTGGATGCATCATTGAAACGAGTAGATATATGTACACAAAATGCTGAAAGAATGGGAATTAAAAATGCGAGATTTATAAATTATGAAGCTGATACAAAGATGCCATTTGAAGACAATACTTTTGATGGTATAATGGCTGCATCATCAATCGAACAGACTCCAAATCCAAAGAAAACTATAGAAGAACTGTACCGTATTTTAAAACCAGGAGGACGTTTAAGAATTCATTATGAAGCATTAAATGCCTATAAAAATGGACAGGAAAATGATTTATGGATTGCAGAATTAGATGATAGATCTTGTAAATTAATATTATTTGATAGAAATATAGAGGATGAATATGTTCTACAATATGGATTGACAATTGAAATGTCGGAAGAAGAATTAACTAAAATATTGTCATTAGATAATGATGTTTCTTTTAAACAAGTAACAATACCATTTTTAGAAGAGATAGAATCTAAAATTGTTAATGTTCAGGTTTGTAAAACAATTCATCCATCAGGGAAAACATTTGTATCTTGGCTAAAGGAGATAGGATTTAAAGAAATTCTACCTTCCTATAGTGGAAGATTTGCAGCATTTAAACTTTTTGAGCAATTTACAGATGAAGAGAGACCAAAAGATTTAGATTCTATTGATGAATTAATTAAAAGAGCAACCAAGGTAGCTATAGAATTGAAAGCACCAATAGATATGGATCCGATGATTACTGCAATAAAGTAAAAGATTTAAATATAAATCCTAGGGGCAGAGACTGTTATATAAAGTATTCAATCTTTGTTCCTAGGGTTTATTTTAAAGTTTATTTTGCTTGAAGTTTTTTCTGATTATGCTTTTCTTGCAGCTACAACATCTATTCCTAATCCCAGAATATTTTTAATTATTATATCGCCTTTTTTAATGGGAGCAGTGACTTCTGTTGAATTTATAATTTTCATGCATTCATCTATCTTATCTCTTGGAACAATTCCAGTAGTTTTAACAGGAAGACGATTTAAAACTCCATCTTTGAGAATGACTCTTCCAGTTAAAATCCTTGATGGTTCTGTTACTTCTTTTATGCCAAATTCTCTACCACTATTGCAGTTGTTTCCCTCAACTGTGTATCCAGTAGAACTAGACTCATTTTTAGTTATGATAAGCTCACAGCCTATAGGGCAAGCTTTGCATTTCACTTTATACATAAAAACACCTCTATTAAATGATTAGTTAATTTAATTAAATTATATCATATTGAATATAGCTAAATAAATCTTTTGCTTATTATAATATTTAATATGAATTTGGGTAATAAATAGTATAATTTATATATAAATATCTCATCTTTAAATAATAGTGGAATATAAAAAATAACTTGTACAGGAGGGAAAAATATGAAAATGTTTTTAAGTGATAACAATTCAGGAGTTCATCCTAAAATTTTAGAGGCAGTATACAGATGCAATAGTGAACATGAACCATCCTATGGTGATGATAAATATACTGAAAGAGCTATAGAATTATTTAGAGAAGTTTTTCATAGTGATGTAGATGTTTATTTTGTAACTACGGGAACAGCTGCCAATATTGTTGGATTGAGTGGATTGTTAAGACCTTTTGAGGGAGTAGTGGCTCCAGATACCGCTCATATAAATGTAGATGAATGTGGCGCATTGGAAAGGTTTGGAGGAGCTAAGATTCTTTATGTGCCAAACAAAGATGGGAAAATATGCACTAATGATATAAAAGGATTTTTAAAATCTGTAGGAGATGAACATCAGGTACAACCAAGGGTTATATCTATTTCTCAAATAACAGAAACAGGTACAGTATATACTATTGAAGAAATAAAAGAATTGGCTGATTTTGCTCATGAAAACAATATGTTATTACATATGGACGGAGCTAGAATTGCCAATGGAATAGTTGCTTTAAATTCAAGTTTCAAAGAGATGATAACAGATATGGGAGTAGATTTATTGTCTTTTGGAGGGACGAAAAATGGAATGATGATAGGGGAGGCTATAGTTTCTTTTAATAAAGATATTAGCAAGAACTTTAAATATATAAGAAAACAAGGGATGCAGTTAGTTTCTAAAATGCGTTTTATATCTGCTCAATTTATACCTTATTTGGAAGATGAAATATGGAAAGAAAATGCAACTAAATCAAATAGTATGGCTCAATATTTAAAAGAAGAACTTTTAAAACTTCCAGATGTAAATATTATAAATGAAGGTCTTGGAAATATGCTCTTTGTTCAAATTCCAAAGACATGGAATGAATCATTGCAACAAAAATTCCCTGTATATATAGTAGATGAAAATAAAAATATCATAAGATTAGTAACTTCTTTTGATACAGAAAAACAGGATGTAGATAAATTCATTGATTTTGTTAGAAATAAATTTTGTTAATACTATGGAACAACAATTAAATTTTTGATAAAATAAATTGTTAAAAATTAAATCAAAAAACAAAGTTATTAGACGGGAGATGTAGCAATGAATTATTTAATATATTTGCTTTTTAGTTCAAAAAATCCAGGGATATCTTATTTTTCAAGAGAGCATATATTTATAATATCAGCAGTAGTACTATTGATTGGCTTAATGATTTATTTTAAAGAAAATTTAAGAAGCAATGCAAGTTTTCAAAAGTTTGGAAAAATATTTTTGCTAATGACATTATTTTTTCAGCAAATTTTATTATACTCATGGTATATATTTACTGATAATTTTACATTAAAAGAATCTTTGCCATTGTATCCATGTAGAATAAGTGAATTGTTATGTATTGTTTTGTTGCTTAGAATGAGTGAAAAATATTTTCATCTATTATTTTATTGGGGTTTTTCAGGTGCTATCATGGCTTTATTGAATCCAGATACTTCAAATTTAGGTTTTCCCAATGCAATGTTTATTCAGTTCTTTTTAGGTCACATTGGAATCATATTGACCATTGTATTTTTAGGGATAATATATGATTATACTCCTACAAGAAAGGCTCTCTTTACTAGCTATAAGATTAGTTTTATTTATATTCTGTTTATAGTAGTATTGAATAAAATCACAGGAGGTAATTATGCATATTTAGCAATTAAACCTGAAAACTCGTTTTTTGCTAAATTGCCAGAATATCCATATTTCATTCCTATTTTTGTAGGATTTATGTTTTTGATATTTGCAGTAATGAATTATTTATGGATTATGGCTATGGGAAAATATGAATTGAGTGAAGAGATAAAATAAATATCTTCAATTCTCACTGGGTATAATACTAGAAATGAGAATATGAAGGGAGCGTGATAATATGCCAAATGAAGATATGCAAGTTAAACCAAATAGATTAATTGATGAAAAATCACCTTATCTATTGCAACATGCATATAACCCTGTAGATTGGTTTCCCTGGGGCAGAGAAGCATTTGATAAGGCAAAGATAGAAAACAAACCCATATTCCTTTCTATAGGGTATTCATGACGGTGAAATATCAACTTGCAGATGGTGCCACAATATGAATAGAGAGTCTTTTGAAGATGAGGAAGTAGCAGAAATTTTAAATAAACATTTTGTACCTATAAAAGTTGACAGAGAAGAAAGACCGGATATTGATGAAATATACATGATATTTTCTCAGGCACTGACAGGCAGTGGAGGATGGCCTATGACGGTTTTTTCTACACCTGAAGGCAAGCCTTTTTATGTAGGGACATATTTTCCTAAAAAGTCCAAATTCGGATACACTGGACTTATAGAGTTATTAAATAAGATTCATAGATTATGGGAAAAGGAAGAAGAAAAAGTAATAGAAGAAAGTAATCATATTTTAGAAGCGGTAAAGAGTTCATTTCTTGTATATGAGGAAGGTAAAGTTGAAGAAAATACAATAGATAATGCTATTTATGAATTAAAAGAGTCTTTTGATAGGGAATATGGTGGCTTTGGTATTAAACCTAAATTTCCAATGCCTCAAAATATACTGCTATTGTTAGAATACGGAGATAGAAACAACGACAATGAATCTATTTCTATGGCTAAATATGCTTTGAACAGCATGTTTAAAGGAGGTATATTCGATCACATTGGATATGGATTTTATAGATATTCAGTAGATGAAAAATGGCTAGTTCCTCATTTTGAAAAGATGTTATATGACAATGCTCTTTTAGGAATGGCTTATTCAAAGGCTTTTGAATTGACAAAAGAACCACTTTATAAAGAAATATCTGAAAAAATATATGAATTTGTATTTAGAGATATGCTATCAGAAAATGGTGGTTTTTATTCAGCATTGGATGCAGAAACTGAAGGGGAAGAAGGAAAGTTTTATATATGGGATTATGATGAGATAATAAATCTATTGGGTAAAGAAGATAGTGAGTTTATATCTAAATACTATGATATAAGTAATAGGGGAAATTTTGAAGGGAAAAATATTCCCAATTTGATTGGGAAGGAGTTAAATTTTGCAGATAAAGACCTATTAAGAAAAGTAGGAACTATTAGACAAAAATTATTTGCATACAGAGAAAAGAGAGTTCATCCTCATAGAGATGAGAAGATACTTACTTCATGGAATGGGCTTATGATTGCTTCTCTTGGTTTTAGTGGAAGAGTTTTAGATAATAGAGAGTATATAGGAAAGGCTGAAAGGGCTTATGAGTTTATTCTAAAGAATTTAATCAATGAGGATGGTAGGCTTTTATCTACCTATTCAGATGGGAAAAGCTACAATTTAGCTTTGTTGTCAGACTATGCTTTTTTTATATGGGGTCTCAATGAATTATATGAATCGACTAAAGATGAAAACTATTTAGAAAAAGCATTGGAACTAAATGAGGGTATGCTAAAGTTTTTCTGGGATGAAAAAGATGGAGGATTGTATTTGTATGGTCACGATGGAGAACAACTGATTATGAGACCAAAAGATATATATGATGGAGCAATACCTTCTGGAAATTCTATTGCGGCTATAAATATGATGAAACTATATGAATTCACAAAAGATGATTTTTTCAAAAGAAAAGCAGAAGAAATATTATATACTTTTGGTGAGGATATAAGTAGAAATCCATTAGGACATGGATATATACTAAATTTGTTGTTTGAATAAATTTTAATAAACTGTTTACTTTTTAAAAATATAGTGTATAATGTATAACAATAGAAATATTAAAATCAATGAACAAGAGTAGTAGATATAAAAAAGGTCTATAGAGAGCTGAGAAGGGTGGAAACTTGGCGATGCTTTTATATCGAATGGACTTGGGAGAGAAAATCTGAAATTTAAGTAGGATTTTACGGCTTGTCACCGTTAAAGATTTAAGTGAGCTTTTAGCTAACAAGAGTGGTACCACGGGAACTAACCTTTCGTCTCTATTTTTTGAGATGAAAGGTTTTATTTTTATATAGGGAGGGTTTTTTATGGAAGAAAGAAAAGTAGTATTTAGTGGAGTTCAACCATCGGGAGCATTGACTATTGGAAATTATATAGGAGCTATAAGAAATTGGATTGATCTTCAAGATGAATATGAATGTTTTTATTGTATAGTGGATCTTCATGCAATTACAGTTCCTCAAGAACCAAAAGAGTTAAGAAAAAACACATTGAATTTATTGGCATTATATTTGGCTAGTGGACTTGATCCAGAAAAATCTACTATATTTATTCAATCCCATGTAAGTGCTCATTCTGAATTGACTTGGGTACTTAATAGTATTTCTTATATGGGACAATTAAGTAGAATGACTCAATTTAAAGAAAAATCACAAAGAAGTGAAGCCAATTTAAATGCAGCTTTATTTACTTATCCTGTACTCATGGCTTCAGATATACTTCTTTATCAAACAGATTTAGTTCCAGTAGGAGAAGATCAAAAGCAACATCTTGAACTTGCAAGAGATTTGGGAGAAAGATTCAACAGCAAATATAGCGAAACCTTTAAGATACCAGAGCCATTGATAAAAAAAGTTGGAGCAAAGATTATGAGTCTTCAAAATCCAGAGAGCAAAATGTCAAAATCTGATGCAGATGAAAATGGCTATATACTTCTATTGGATAAACCAGATGCCATTAGAAGAAAGATAAAAAGAGCTGTTACGGATTCAATAGGAGAAGTGAAATATAGAGATGAGCAACCAGGAATTAAGAACCTTATGAATATATATTCTATTTTTAGTGGAGAATCCATTGAGAATATTGAAGCAAAGTATGAGGGAGAAGGCTATGGAAAATTCAAAGAAGATTTAGCCGAAGTAGTAATAGAAGGCCTTAGACCAATGCAGGAAAAATATGATTATTATATGAAAAATAAAGATTATTTAGAAGAAGTATATAAAAATGGTGCAGAAAAGGCAGAAAGAGTTGCAAGAAAGACTTTGAGAAAAGTATATAAAAAGGTTGGTTTTATACCTAGATAAAAAATCAGATGGAGGAATAGCCCTCCATCTGATTTTTTAATATACTAGGCGTTCAGACATAAAAACTGGACAGCTAGGCTCAAAAAATGACCACTTAGGAATTTTAGGAGGATTTTTAATATATATGAAGAATTGAATAAGTGTTAAGTAATAGGTTCAATTTAGTCTAAAAATACATTAATTATATTTAATTGTACAATTCTGAAATGATTTAGATTACTGGGATATATCCTCTCACAACAATTGGGAAGATAATATCAAGAGAGTATCATAAAAATTATTCAAAAAAACATTTCTGCTTTATTGGTATAAGTTCAAAAAAACATTAAAGAAAGGTAGTGAAATTGAATGAAGACTCCATTTGTAAAGAAGACAGTAAATCAGCCGACGACAGAAGGTCATTGTGGCACGAACAAAACTGGTCAGACGAAAAGTATTTATTAAGTTCTGACGAGGCAACAACGCACTCATATAATGCGGTGTGTTGTTGCTTTTTTAAAGTTTGATCGTGGAAAATATAATGCAAAGGAATGCGATGATAATGTATATAAAGTTGATCAATTGTAGTGCCGTTCATATTTATCAAGAGTCTGCTTATGTATATACAGATTCAGCAATTTATGTATTAGATGAAATCAGCTGCATTGGTATGTCAATGAGGATGGAGCAGTTTATCCCTGTACTTATTGCCAGCGAGAAGAACTCAGTATTGGTAATTTAATTGATAATCCTGATCTTTTCAATGAAATAATATATAATGGTAAATATGAAGAGTATAATCAAAGAATTGCTAATAATTTTTATGTTATCAATGATTTATATAGATATCAAAAACTTTCTATAAATGACATATGTTCTAATATCAGAGAAGCCGAAATACAGGATAAGCTTTAAATTTTTTAGATATATCTCATAAGTTCAAAATATAGAAAAGAGTGATTAAAAATGACTATTTTTCTGCTTGTAATTTTATCTTCAGCGGCACTTGCAGTTTGCACAGCGTTAAAACCTATTTATCTTCAGAATACAATAGATGCATGTTCTGCTCTGGATAGTTCAGCAGTTTTAACTTATTTTATTATCTATATATGTAGTATAATTGGAATTCTGTTATTTGAAACAATAAGGCAATTAAGCATTGGAAAGTATAGAGTAAATAAAACTGCATCCTTAAAAAGGCATCTTATTAATCGTATTGTAAAGATGCAGTTGAGAGATTTTCAGGTAGAAAGAGGACAAAACTACCTTACTATACTTAATCAGGAAATTGATATGTTGGTTGAAAACTACTATATGCAAAGTTTAGATTTCGCATATAGTGTGTTAGTTCTTGCCACTAGTATTGCAGCCTTGATCTACATTAATTATATTTTGGCTTTTTTGATTTTAATTTCTACTTTTTTACCAATTTTGGTTTCGACACTGCAAGGGAAAAAAATGCAGTTTCGGACAAATGTATATACTAATAGTTTAGAAAAGTTAAATGTCATGATTGGCAATTTAATCAGTGGATATCCTACGCTAAAAGTTAATCGTGCTGAAGGTAGATTTGGCAATGTTCTAGAAACGAGCAATCAGGAAACTGCACAGGCTAAGTTTAAAGAGACAAAAACAAGAACCTTTGTAAATATGCTGATTGGCACATTGGCCTATGCAGGTGAAATTTTACTGATTGGTGTAAGCATCATTCTAATTACAAGAGGACATTTAACAATTGGTGCACTGGTTGCGTCTCTTCAATTGTCAGAAATGTTGGCAATTCCGACTAACAGCATAGCTTACCAACTGAATGATATGAACTCAGTGAAGGGAATTAAAAATAAAATTTCAGACCTACTCCGAAATGAAGAACTATGCGATGAACAATATATAGAATGTCCAACTATTAAAAGTATTGAATTTAAGGATGTTTCCTTTTCCTATAAAGATAAATGCATTTTGAAAAATGTTAGTATTTGTTTTGAGGCAGGCAAGAAGTATTTAATCATTGGTGAAAATGGTAGCGGTAAGAGTACGCTTTTTAAATTGATTAGCAAATTTGAAACTGGCTATGAAGGACAAATATTAGTAAATGGTATCGATCTAAAAGAAATCGGTACTTCCTTTTTTGACCAAGTTGGGATTATTCTTCAGAACACATTTTTGATGAATGATACTTTGCTTAACAATATTACACTGTATAGTGATTATACACTAGATGATACCGAAAAAGTGCTAAAATCCATGGGAATGACTGAATTTCTTGCTACTCATGATTTACATAGCGAATATCAAGATACAAAAGACAATATTTCTGGCGGGGAAAAGCAGAAAATTGCATTGGCGCGAATTTTGCTTCAGAAGAAAAACTTTATTCTGATGGACGAGGCCACATCTGCGATTGACCCTGAGAGTAGTTTACAGATAGAGGAAGAATTGCTGCATAATGACGATATGACAGTTATTAATATTGAGCATAAGATTATTCCTCAATTAGTTCCACTTTATGATAGAATCCTTGAAGTCAAGGATTTTACAATTACAACTATATATTATGGAGAGGATGAAAATTTATGATTTCTTACAGTAATCGTTGCAAAGAAGCTTATGCTAAATGTATTGATGCTTGGAATCATTTGTTTAATGGACGTCCAGTTCCTAACGCTACTTTTGTCAATATTTTTGATACATTTAAGATACATTTTTCATGAATGTCATACAGGACCACAATATGAATTTTGTAGAATGGTTGATAAGGACACTGAAAAATGTGGATGGGAATATTATGAAGCTCAATGTTGTTGTGGATTAGTCATGGCACATCAAGAAATATATTGTGAGAATCATCAATAAAGAAAATTACAAATTAAATTTTTATGCTATGTCAATACAAACAAAAAATGAGATAAAAAGGGAGCAATGCTCCTTTTTTTATCTCATTTTTATAGTTTCCATAGCTTTTTCTGCAAATTTTGTAGTCACAATTTTGTCATAGTCAGCTCTTTTGTCTAGTTCTCCTGCCATTTCCACAATATCCATCATATGATTTAGTCCTTCTTCGGTGAGAATCAAATCTGGTTTCCAAGTGTCTTGTTCTTTGTATCTAGTTATAAGAGTAATGAGTATTTCATCATCAGTATCAGGAAATTGAGGTTTTACAGCTTTTGCAATTTCTTCTACGCTGTGATTTTGTACCCAGAGCATTCCCTTATATATGGCATTTGTGAAACTTTGAATTGTATCTGGATTTTTTTCTAAATTGCCTTTAGTAGTACAATAGCAAGTGTAAGGAATATATCCTGCTTCTTTTCCAATAGAGGAGACTACATATCCTTTTCCTTCTTTTTCAAGAGAAGCTGCAACTGGTTCAAATAGGGCTACATAGTCCCCTTCTCCCCCTATGAATGCCCCTGCCATTACATCAAATTGAATATCTGTTCTCACATTTACATCTTTACCTGGCTCCAATCCATTCTTTTTAAGTACATATTCTAAAGCCATTTCAGGCATTCCGCCCTTTCTTCCACCTATAATAGTTTTTCCTCTCAATTTTTCAAAATTAAAGTTATCATCTTTTTCTCTTCCAACTAAGAAAGAACCATCTTTTTGAGTTAGTTGAGCAAAATTTACGGCATAGTCTTCTTTTCCTTGATTGTAGACATATACTGAAGCTTCAGGTCCCATAAATGCAATATCTGCTTCGTTGCTTAATAGTGCTGTCATACATTTATCTGCTCCCTTGCCGTTTATAAGATCAATTTTCAGTCCTTCTTCTTCAAAAAATCCTTGAGTTATAGCTACGTATTGAGGAGTATAAAATAATGAGTGAGTTACTTCTATTAATCTAATAGTTTTTAATTCATCCTTTTTACAAGCTGATAAAGTAAAAGTTAAGAAAATTGTCAATACTAATAAGAAGACAACAAATCTAAACTTTTTATACATCAAAATCCCTCCTAAAATTTCATGTAGACTATATTTATTATATGGGTTTGATGAGTAAAAAGTTACAAAATATGAGAAGGGAGATTATATGAATACGGCTAATATACTTACTCTAACAAGAATTTTATTGATGCCTATATATTTAATTGTTTTCTATTCCAATTTAGAAAACAAAATTATCTATGCAGGAATGATACTTATTTTAGCTGGGATTACAGATATACTAGATGGGTACATAGCAAGAAAATATGACATGGTGACAAAATTGGGAACAGCACTTGATCCAGTATCAGATAAAATCACTACTTTTGTCGTTCTTATAAGCTTTGTTTCTGCAAATATAATTCCTATTTGGATATTGATTGTATTGGGTTTAAAAGAAGCATTTTTAATAATGGGGGGAGCAATTTTATATTATCATGGAGATAAAGAAGTTATACCAGCCAATAAGTTCGGGAAAATAGCTACAACTTCATTTTATATCGCAGTCATAGCTGCAATTTTAAATTTTCCTAATACAATTGTATATACATTGTTTTATATAGTAGTAGCATTGCATTTAATTGCGTTTGTAAATTATCTATCTATTTTTACAAGCATTATAAAGGATAAAAATAGAATTTAAATTGTTGACAAAAGATGTTCAATTTTTATATAATGTAAGGTAATTAATTCAATAACTAAACAACTATGAAGGAGAGGAGTAAGTAAACTTCTATAAAGAGAGGAAAGCTCACAGGCTGAAAGGTTTTTCTAGATAAAGTTTGCTGAAGGTAGCTCCTAAGTTTTTAAACTGAAATATAGTAGGTTTAAACGGATATACCGTTATCTATATAAGTGCCATAGTTTTACTATGGAAATAAGGTGGTACCGCGAATATACCCTTCGTCCTTATATTTTTTGGACGAAGGGTTTTTTATATTTTTGATAAATTGATAAGGAGGATAAAAGAATGATAGAAAATTTACCAAAAACTTATGATCCTAAAGATTTTGAAGACAGAATTTATAAATACTGGAACGATAGTGGATATTTTAAAGCTAAAGTAAATAAGGAGAAAAAGCCTTTTACTATAATGATGCCACCACCAAATGTTACAGGAAATCTTCATATGGGTCACGCATTAAACAATACAATACAAGATATACTTATTAGATGGAAGAGGATGGAAGGATACGAGGCACTTTGGCTTCCAGGCACAGATCATGCCAGTATTTCTACAGAGGCTAAAGTAGTAGAAAAGTTGAAAAAAGAAGGAAAGAGCAAAGAAAAACTGGGAAGAGATAAGTTTTTAGAAGAAGCATGGGACTGGACGAAAAAATATGGAGGAAATATAAACAATCAGTTGAGAAAGTTAGGAGTATCCTGTGACTGGTCAAAGGAAAGATTCACTCTTGACGAAGGATTAAGTGATGCAGTAGAGGAAGTTTTTATTAGACTCTATGACAAAGACCTTATATACAGAGGAGATAGAATTATCAACTGGTGTCCAAATTGCAAAACTGCAATATCTGATGCAGAAGTTGAACATGAAGATTCTAAAGGAAACTTATGGTATATAAAATATCCTATAAAAGATAGTGAAGAATTTATAACTATAGCAACTACAAGACCTGAAACAATGCTTGGAGATTTAGCTATTGCTGTACATCCAGAAGATGATAGATATAGCCATATTGTAGGGAAATATGCTATACTTCCATTAGTTAATAGAGAAATACCTATTGTTGCAGATGAGTATGTAGACATGGAATTTGGTACAGGTGCTGTAAAGATAACTCCATCTCATGATCCTAATGATTTTGAAGTAGGAGGAAGACACAATTTAGGGCAATTAAAGATAATGAATGATGATGCTACAATCAACGAATTGGGCGGAAAATACGAAGGATTAGATAGATATGAGGCAAGAAAGAGAATAGTTGAGGATTTGGAAAGCGAAGGATATCTATTAAAGATTGAAGAACATGCAAATAGTGTAGGACATTGTGAAAGATGTAAAACTGTAGTTGAACCTATTATTTCAAAACAATGGTTTGTAAAGATGGAGCCATTGGCAAAACCTGCCCTCAAAGCCTATGAAAATGGGGAATTGAATTTTATTCCAGAAAGATTTGGAAAAATCTATACTCATTGGCTTGAAAATATCAGAGATTGGTGTATATCTAGACAACTTTGGTGGGGACATAGACTTCCTGTATACTATTGTAGAGACTGTGGAGAAATAATGGTTACAAGGGAAAACCCAGGGAAATGTACTAAATGTGGAAGTACCAATATATATCAAGATGAAGATACTCTTGATACATGGTTTTCATCAGCTCTTTGGCCATTTTCAACATTAGGATGGCCTGAAGAAACAGAAGAATTGAATTATTTTTATCCTACAGATGTATTGGTTACAGGATATGATATTATATTTTTCTGGATTGTAAGGATGGTTTTTTCTGCACTAGAACAAACTGATGAAGTTCCATTTAAGGATGTATTTTTGACTGGATTAGTTAGAGATTCAGAAGGAAGAAAGATGAGCAAGTCTCTAGGAAATGGTATAGATCCATTAGAGATAATTGACAAGTATGGTGCTGATGCTTTAAGATTTACTTTAATCACTGGAAATTCTCCAGGAAATGACATGAGATTCTATACAGAGAGAGTGGAAGCTAATAGAAATTTTGCAAATAAACTTTGGAATGCAACAAGATTTGTACTCATGAATTTAGATGAAGAAGTAGCTAAAGACGAAATAGATATTAAAAATTTAGAAGAAGAAGATAAATGGATATTATCAAGAATAAATAGCGTTATAAGTGAAGCAACAGAAAATTTGTCAAAGTATGAAATAGGTATTGCTGGACAAAAGATTTATGATTTTGTATGGGATGAGTACTGTGATTGGTATATAGAAATGGTTAAGCCAAGACTTTATGGAGAAAACAAAGAGAGCAAAGAAATTGCCCAGAGAGTACTATTATCAGTTCTAAAAGATATATTGAAACTGCTTCATCCATTTATGCCATTTATAACAGAAGAAATATGGAGTTACTTGCCAGGAAATGAAGAAGCACTGATCATAAGTTCATGGCCAGTATATGATGAAAAACACGAATTTAAGCAATCAGAAAAGAGAATCACATATATAATGAATGCTATAAAAAATATTAGAAACGCAAGGGCAGAAATGAATGTTGTTCCATCTAGAAAGGCTAAACTTATTTTTGTTACAACAGATGAGGAAGTAAAAGAAATATTAAAATATGGAGAAGGCTATTTTACCAATTTAGCTTATGCACAGGAAATAGAAATAAAAGATAATAAGGATGGACTAGGAGAGGACAATGTAGCAGTAGTTATTGATAGATGTGAAATATATATTCCATTGAAGGATTTAATTGATTTTGACAAGGAGATAGAGAGATTAGAAAAAGAAAAAGAAAAGTTAGAGGGAGAACTTAAGAGAGTTAGAGGCAAACTTTCAAATGACAAGTTTGTAAGTAAAGCTCCAAAAGATGTAGTAGACGCAGAAAGAGAAAAACAAATGAAATATGAAAATATGATGAAGAAAGTATTAGAACGATTAGATAGTCTAAAGAAGAATATATAAACATAAATGGCTGATTTTATAATCAGCCATTTATTAAATTATCTTAACAATCGGAAAATTGGGAAAGTGATAAAATATAATAAAAAAGAAAACTCTTCAAGGGGGAAGATTATGAAGAAGACAATTGTTTTATTTATCGCCTTTTTTATATTTATATCTGTATTTCATATTTATTATAATGCAGATATTATTGCGAGGCCACCTTCTTTTGATTGGAGTAGGGATGTAGATTTACAAAGCATAAAGTTTAATAGGACACCATTAGCAGGAATAGATGATGATAACAATGTACTTCTAGTATATCCATATGAAAATGGAGAAGGAAAAGTAGGAGTCAATTTATATGATGAAAAGCTAGAATTGGTAAAAGATGAAGTTGTAGATATAGAAGAATTGAATTTTAACAAAATATCAAAAGATGAGATATTTGTATATGGGAGTAGAATCTATTGGAGGGATAATTTATTAAATAAGGTTTATATGGGGAGATTTGATGATGGATATAAGAAAATAGAGATATTTAGTGAAATTGACAATGTAAGTAGAATGAGTGTATACAGTGGTGGAGAATTTGACTATTTAGCTTATGTAGATAAAGATGATATTTTTATTGCAAACATTAAAGATGGATCTGTAAAAACAATTGAAGGGCCTAAAAATCAACCAGATATAAAAGATATAAAAGTATTTAAAGATAGTCAAAAAATATATTTACAGTTTGCTAAAAAAGATAAGGATAGTGGATATAAAGAAATATTTGTTTCAGAGTGTGATGGAGAAAATTGGACTAAACCATTGATGTTAAATAAAATAAATGAAGTGAAGATTTCAATAAAAGACATGAGTATTTTTGCAGATGATGTAAATGTTTATTCAATAGTTACGATTCAAGGAGATGACAAATCTAGTTTTACTTATATTGTAGATGGATACAACAAAAGTACTAAAGATGTTTTTGAAACTTTGAGATTAAACAATGTCATGAAATATGGAGTAGGTAATTTTTCAAGTACACCCGTAGCCATCAATTCTACCAATGAAGGTATAGAGTTAATAACTACTGCTCCTACGACTATAGATATGTATAGTCGAAATGCATCAAATGTGTTAAAATTGCTATTGGATGATAGTGGGATAAAGAAAGTAAAATTACTTTCCAAAACTAAAAGTTGGTCCAATAGGCCCAATTATATTAGAGGGAATTATGAGTATATATTTTGGAATGAGTCAGAAGAAGGTTGCAATCAGATAAAAGGTGCGACTACTGAAAAAACAGTGCTTAATAGAACTACAAATAAAACTAGGGAAATAATAGCTGAGGCTATTGGTGAAGAAGTACCAGTACTTATAAGTTTTAATTTTCTTCTTTCTTTTGGAGGAAGGCTTATATCAATTTTTCCAGCAATTATGTGGCTTGTATACATTTTCATATATAATGAAAAATTGCAAAAAAAACAAGATAAGATGTTTTTAATTGGAATAGCAATTTTTTATATATTTCAATTGATGAGTGTGAAGGATTTTTATGTATCACAAGCTATAATATTTATGCCTGAAGCCTTAAAAATTTCAGGTGCAAAATTCATATATCCAACTATTTTTACGACAATAGGTTGGCTTGGAGCAAATCTTTATAAGAAGAGTGCAAATGTCAAAGAAGGATATAAAGTATATTCAACTTTTTTAGTTGTTTCTTATATACTTATGAATCATTTATATTCACCATATCTTTTTAAGTAAGAATACAAAGAAAAATTAGGAGGATGAAAATGAACTATAATGAAGCATTAGATTTTATAAATGAAGCAGAAGGTTTGGGCTCTAGACTTGGACTAGAAACTATAAAAAAATTGATGAATTTGTTAGGAGATCCACAAAAGGATTTGAAATGCATTCATATCGCTGGTACTAATGGAAAAGGTTCAACTACATCTTATATTTCTACAATGCTTAAGGAAGCAGGATATAAAGTTGGAGTATTTACATCTCCATATTTAGAAAGGTTTAATGAAAGAATTCAAATAAATGGAGTAGATATACCAAATGATGTTTTTGCTAGAATCACTGAAAAAGTCAAGGAAAAAACTGAAGAAATGATAAGAAGAGGACATTCTCATCCTACAGTTTTTGAACTCATAACTGCTATTATGTTTATGTATTTTAAAGAAGAAAAAGTGGACCTTGCAGTATTGGAAGTAGGTCTTGGCGGTAGAATAGATTCTACCAATGTTATAGATAATTCACTGGTTTCTGTTATAACAACTATTGACTATGATCATATGGCTGTATTGGGAGATACTTTATACAAAATTGGAAGTGAAAAAGCTGGAATCATAAAGGAAAATGGAATAGTTGTATCCTATCCTCAAAATGAAGAAGCGTTAAAAGCTCTTTTAGAAAAGGCAGAAGAAAAAAATGCAAATTTCATAATATGTCCTATGTCAAATATAAAAATACATGAATTAAATGATAGAGGAGCAGTATATGATTTTCAATATGATAGTCATAAATTTGATAAATTAGTGATAAACCTTGTAGGAAAACATCAAGTATACAATTCAGTTCTTGCTTTGACTACTATTCTCGAGCTTAGGGATAAAGGTATTATAAATATAAGTAATGAAGAAATAAGGAATGGACTTATGAAGACTAGATGGAATGGGAGACTTGAAGTTATAAGTAGGGAGCCTATATTTTTAATTGATGGAGCTCACAATAAGCAAGGAATTGAAGCCTTAATTTCGTCTCTTAAATTGTTTAATTATGATAGGTTGATTTTAGGAGTAGGGATACTTAAAGATAAAGATGTAAGTCATATGGTAGAAATTTTATCTCCTTTAGCTGATGAAATAATAGCTACAGAAGTTGATAGTCCCAGAAAGATGGAAGCTAATGAATTGGCTGAAATGATAAAAAAATATAACAAGAATGTTAGGGTAGAAAAAGATATTAGAGCTGCAGTAGAGAAGTCTATAGAATTAGCTAATAAAAATGATTTGATTGTATTTGCGGGTTCAATTTATATGATAGGTGATGTTAGAAAAATTGTTTTAAGTTAACTGTAATCAATAGACCTTTCAGTGAATAATATATAGTATATATTTTCTTGGGAGGTTTATTATGAATGTAGTAGAATTTTCGCTTTTAAAAAGATTAAAAGATGAAGACTTGATTGAGAATACATGTAATAATATTGATGAATTGAAATGTCTATTAAATACAGGAGATAATGAGGAGTATTGGAAGAAAGCCATGATGGTAAATGATATGATTATAGAAATTAAAAAAAGAAATTTAAAGATTGGGGAAGATAAATTATTTGAGAAAATCATTAAAAAATAGATGTATATATACATCTATTTTTTTAAAAAATCACCTTCATATTAGATATTGCATAGATTGATATATATACAGTAGTGGAGGTGAAATTTTAGCAATGGAATGGAAAGTCATTGTGGCCAATACTGGAGAAGATTCTATTGGGATAATAGATTTGCAAAAAAAACTCAAATGTGAAATAGTTTCTATTATTTCATTATTTAAAAGAGAAAATAACTTAAATATCTATTTAGATAGTTATCAACTTGGACCTTATGACTTATGTGTAGGTAGCTATAGAGATAAAATCTATTTGACGAATGCATATGACAATTCGATTTTTAAGATTGATATTAATAACAAAAAAATTGATGACAGACTAGCAGTAGGTAGATTTCCTTCTTGTATAAGGGTTTATAATGAACTTATTTTTGTTTCTAATTCAGATTCAAATTCAATTTCTATAGTAGATGAAAAAAGTTTTAAACTTATTGAGAATATCCCGGTTGGAGAAAATCCAGAGGATATAGAGATAGATAGACTATCAAAAAAGATATATGTAGCTAATAACAATGGACATAGTATAAATATCATAGACTTAAAAAAAGATAGTGTAGAAAAAATTAAATTAGATAAAAATCCTGTAAAAATATATTTGGAAGATGAAAGCATGTATATGCTTTCACGATTTAACAATGGCATTTTAAACAATAGCAATATTTCCGTTTTGGACATAAAGGATTTTAGCATAGTAAAAAGTATAAATATAAAAGGAACATTTAACAATATGCTGAAAATTAACAATAAAGATATAGTATATATAACTAGTCTTGAAGATGGATATTTGCATAAAATAGATATCAAAGATGACAAAATTGTCAGCAAAAAATATATAGGAGGAATGCCAAATAAAATGCTTTGGATTGGTCCCAATATATTATTTATAGTCAATATATTTCAAAATCATATAACTATTTTTGATATTGTTGAAAATAAAATAATCAAAAATATAGAAGTAGGCTTAGAGCCAAATGGGCTAATCATATTCTAAAATAAATAATGTATTAAGAATTTGTTGATAGACACTATCAGGATTCATTTTCCAATTGTCACATATTGTTTTTGCTTGTTCACTAGATACTACATTTAAATAAAGGCTAAATAATGTAGTATCATTTTCTACTAATTTTAAATTTACTATATACTCATTTTCATTTTTTTTGAAATAATCTCCAATTATTTGCGTTTCTCTTTTTACTTCTTCTTTTTTTGTTTCAAAATTTTTCTCTATATCTTTTTTTATTTCTTCTGGTATTCTATCTATGAAATAGTCTAGAGTGATTTTACCTTTTTTTAAAATAGTATATATTTCTTTATTATCACTTCTTGAATATTCTATAAATTTGGAAGCCACTAATTCACCTAGAAATTGCTGAATTAGAAAATAATTCATATAATTATTTTCTAAAACAAATTCAGTTATTTGCCCATTTGTAAGAGGAACTTCAGACTTATCTATGATATAGAGCAAAAGAAGTTTATTCTGAGCAAGTTCTTCAGTATTTTCTATAAACATTCTAACACCCTCTTTACAAAAAAATTTGCAATATATTTTAAATTATATCATATAAAAACGAGAAGGGGAATTCCCTTCTCGTTTTTGAAAAGCAATTATTTTGTTGTTAACTGTCTTTGGGCATCTTCTACAAGCTTTTTAACCATATAGCCTCCAACATATCCATTTTCTCTTGAAGTTAAATTTCCTTTATCTATACTATTATAATCAGGCATTCCTAGTTCACTTGCTATTTCAAGTTTTAGCTGATTTAGTGCTTCCCTTGCTTCTGGAACAACAATTTTATTGTTTCTAGCCATTTTTATTCCTCCCTTTTGAAATGTTTTAGGAGACCTATTAATAATTTAACCTATTTTCAAGAATATATCCTTTCAGTATATGGAACTGTATTTATTTAATGGTTAGCATTTAATACTATTCTACTGTTTTAATTCATATTATATATAATAAATATAATGTATTTTATCAGGAGGTAAAAAATATGAAAGAAAGCAAGAATATCACTTTAAGGATTTTAATTGTAATTTTGATATTATTTATATCTATTATTTATACTAGTTATAGTAATAATATTAGTATAGTAGAAGTTTTTTCTGATAAGAAAGAATTGCCGATATATTCAGTAGAAACACCTGGGAAAAAGATTGCCATAAGTTTTGATGCAGCTTGGGGTGATGAATATACAAGAGAAATACTAGAAATACTAGATAAATATGAAGTAAAGACTACTTTTTTTCTAGTTGGATTTTGGGTAGATAAGTATCCAGAATTAGTAAAAGAAATATCTGAAAGAGGCCATGATGTAGGAAACCATTCTACAAATCATCCATATATGAGCAAATTGTCAGAAGAACAAATACTCAAAGAATTGAATACAACAGGAGATAAAATAAAAGATATAACTGGGAAAAAACCTATACTTTTTCGTCCGCCTTATGGTGACTATAATGACAGGCTTATAAGAATATGTATGGAAAATGGATATTATGTCATTCAGTGGGATGTGGATTCACTGGATTGGAAAGAGCTGGGCACTCAACCAGTAGTTGATAGAGTAACAAGAAATGTAAATAATGGTTCCATAGTTTTATTTCACAACAATGCGAAGTACGTAACAGAATATTTGCCAATAGTATTAGAAAAGCTTCAAAGTGAAGGGTATGAAATAGTTCCTATTTCAGAGCTTATATATAGAGAAGACTTTTACATGGATAATACGGGACGACAATTTCATAAAAATGGGGGAAACGACTAAAATAAAAAGAATATATACGAGCAAAAAAGGAGAATAATTTATGCAAGATGAAAAGATGAGTTTTATTGGCATAGTAGGGAACTCAACAAAAAACATGGCTTTTTATATGATAAAAGAAATTTTTATAAAGGCTGGTTTTTCATCTATATATTCTAATGACAATGATAGTATAATAATACTAAAATCTAAGAGAGATAAGCAAATCGGATTAATAAATATAATGCCAAAAGACCTAAAAAGCATTTTAAATTTGAATCTTAATTTTAATATTGTAGTATATACAAATGTTGGTCAAGAAGAAAGAATAGATGATGATATTTTGAAATTTTTTAGTTCTTTAAAAAATGTGGTTGTTTTAAATATAGATGAATCTAACTGTATAAATTTACTTAAGGGAAATGACAAGGCTTTAGTTATGACTTATGGACTAAATAATAAAGCAACTATAACAGCTTCTAGCTTAGATATAGGAAATTCAATTGCATTTAACTATTGTTTGCAAAGAGAGTTGTTAACGGTTTTTCACGATAAAATAGAACCGTTAGAGTTTCCTGTAAAACTAAACCTTATTGGGAAAGAAAATATTTATAATTCATTAGCAGCTATATCTGTGGCATTGTGCTTTGGAGTAGATATAAATACAATCAGAAAGACATTGATAGAAATAAAAGGACTAGAAAGGAATATGGAGAAAATTTATGATAATAAGTTTATGATTATTGACAATAAATGCATAAATCCTATAGACTATAATCTAACTTTTGAAACTGTTCAACATTTAAAATATAAAAGCATAATACTCTTGAATGGAATGGGAATTGATTTTGGAAATGATAATTTACAAAAAATCATAGATATTATTTTAAATTGGTCATCTATATTAGGTATTAAAAACATATCATTTTATATTGATAAAAAAGCTGAATTAATTGAGGAAGATATAAGAAAAATGTTTTCAAACACTAATTTTTCCTATAATGTATTTTTTTCTTTAAGGGATTCTATAGGATATTGCTTAGAAATTTTGAATGATGATGATCTATTGTTGATTATGGGAAATGATATATTAAATGGCACTAAAGATATTTTATTAAAAGAACTTAATCAATATGGATAAAAGATGAATAAAAGGTCTTTTTAAAGATTTGTCAAATATTAATTTAAGTATATTATTGTTATAAATTTTTATAGCATAAATCATATTATGAGATCTTTTGGAATAAGTATAGATATAAAGCACAAAAAACATAAGAATAAGGGGGAGTGACAGCAAAATGGTTGACAAAATCATAGATACAAATATGGTTACAATTGTTGGTAAAATAGTTTCGGAAAAGGAATTTAGCCACGAAATGTATGGGGAAGGCTTCTATTCCTTTAGTTTAGAAGTGCCAAGATTAAGTGAATCTGTTGATATTTTACCTGTAACTATTTCTGAAAGGCTTATCGTGAATATGGACATCAGAAAGGGGAGATATGTTCTGGTAGAAGGACAATTAAGGTCATATAATCGGTATATAGACAATTCAAACAAGCTTGTTTTAACTGTATTTGCCAGAGATATTTATATGACAGAAGATGATGAAGAATTGAAGGAATTGCTCAAAAAACCAAATGAAATCTATGTTGATGGCTATATATGTAAAACTCCAATATATAGGACAACACCTTTTGGAAGAGAAATTACAGATTTACTTGTAGCGGTTAATAGACCTTATAACAAATCTGATTATATTCCATGCATAGCTTGGGGAAGAAACGCAAGATTTTGTCAAAGATTATTAATTGGAGATCATGTAAGGCTTTGGGGGAGAATTCAGAGTAGGGAGTATCAGAAAAAGCTTAACAATGGAGAAATAATTTCAAGAGTTGCTTATGAAGTATCCATATCTAAATTGGAATACATAAAAAATGACAATAATAGAGATGGAAAAGAGGACGAAGAATAGAGATTGCTTTTTTTAAAATAAGAAGTCTTTGAATTTAGAAATTTCAGGGACTTCTTATTCAATATCTATTGATGAATTAGTTGACCTTATATTATTAATTGAGTTATAATTTATCTAATATATATTAAAGGCATTTTTATGATGCATTCTTTTATTTGTTCTGTAAATAATTTATACTTGTAGAAGAGAACAAGGGGTGTTTTAATGTATTTAAAAATAGTATTGGTTGTAGTTTTTTTGTTATTTTAATCAGTATACAATATTCTCTAAATAGGATATTATGTGAGTTAAGAGAGATAAAGAAAATACTTTATAAAAAGAAAAATTATGATTAGAAATACAGAAGGGAGATAAGTAGGTACATGAATAAGCAAAGAAGAATATTATTTAGTTCTGAAGAAATAAGGAAAAGGAATGAAGAACTGGGAACAGAAATTTCAAATGATTATAAAGATGGTGAGTTAGTAATTATATCCTTACTGAGGGGTAGTTTTATTTTTGCTTCTGACTTGGTTAGAAATATAACTATACCTGTAGAAATAGATTTTATGACTACATCAAGCTATGAAAATAGAGAAGAATCAACAGGCAAGGTAAAAATAGTTACGGATATAAGAAGTGATATTGAGGGAAAAGATGTACTTATAGTGGATGATATAATTGATTCAGGATTTACTATGAAATATGTGATTGATCATATTCAAGATAAAAAACCAAAATCAATAAAGACATGTGTATTGTTGGACAAACCTAGTAGAAGAAGAGTAGAAGTATACCCTGATTATGCTGGATTTTCGATACCAGATGTATTTATAGTTGGATATGGTCTTAACTATGGAGAATATTATAGAAATATTCCATATATTTTTACTTTTGATGAATAAAGTTGAGAGTATACTCTCAACTTTATTCTCTAATATCTTTTAAAATAGCAGTTTTATCAGAAGTCTTTGCATCTTTTTCTTTAATGAATTTTGCCGGTATACCAGCAACTACACTATTTGGGGGAACATCCTTTGTTACTACAGACCCAGCTGCTATTACAGATCCCTTTCCTATTCTTACGCCTTCTAGAACTACTGCATTAGCTCCAATAAGTACTTCATCTTCCACAATTACTGGTGTTTTGCTAGGTGGCTCTAAAACTCCAGCTATTACAGCGCCAGCACCGACGTGAACGCTTTTACCAATTTTAGCCCTAGAGCCAATTATAGAGTTCATATCTATCATAGTATAGTCTCCAATTTCAACGCCTACATTTATGACGGCTCCCATCATTATAATTGCTTTATATCCTATTTTTGCAGTTTCTCTTATTATGGCACCAGGTTCAATTCTAGCTTCAATATCTTTTAAATCAAGTAGTGGAAAAGCAGAATTTCTTCTATCATTTTCTATTTCATAGTCTAATATATCGTCTCTATGATTTTCTAAAATAGCTTTAAAATCTTGCCATTGGCCAAATAATATTTTAAAGTTTTCATCTCCAAATTGTTTAAAGGTTGAGAAATCTATGTTTGAAAGATTTCCTTTCAAATATACTTTTACAGGAGTGGTTTTTTTAGTTTCTTTCATGTACTTTGCCAATGCATAAGGATCATCTAAATAGTTTTTTTCATTGTTCATTTGTATATCAACACCTCCAAAGCTGTTACATCTTCATAAGATCTTCCATATTGTAAAATCCACTTTCTTTATTATATATAAATTTTGCTGCTTTAATAGCACCTTGAGCAAATATTTTTTTAGAAGAGGCACTATGCTTTATTTCGATTACTTCATCACATCCAGCGAATATAACTGTATGTTCTCCTACAATGGTTCCCCCTCGTATAGAATGAATACCTATTTCATTTTTATCTCGAGCCTCTTTTTTCACATGTCTATCAAATACATAATCTTTTTTATCTTCTAATGTGCTATTTATAGCTTCAGCTAACATATAAGCAGTACCGCTAGGAGCATCTATTTTTTTGTTATGGTGTTTTTCTACAATTTCCATATCAAAAGTATCTTCAAGAACTGGGGTAATGTTTTTAAGTATAGATACCAATACATTTATACCTAATGACATATTTGCAGAATAAAAAATAGGTATTTTCTCTGCTGCCATTTTTATTTTATCCATATCATTACTAGTTAAGCCGGTTGTGCCTATAACTAGGGCAATGTTTTTTTCTGTTGCATATTTAAGCAAATCAGAAAGCGAATCAGGATGTGAAAAATCAATTATTACGTCTATTGCATCATTGCAGTCCGATATATAATTATATACTTTAGAGTCACTGTGAGTACTTATAGCATTTTTATCGACTCCTGCTATCAAATTCATATCATTATCCTGCTTTACTTCGTTAGCTAGTACTTGCCCCATTTTTCCGTAAAAACCGTTTATGAGAACATTAATCATTGTCTTACCCCCTTACATCTAGCCCATAGGATTTCATTTCATCTATTAGGATATTGCGATTTTTATCTTCCATATTTGTTAGTGGAAGTCTTAAATTTCCAACTTCCATACCTAATAAATTCATGGCTTCTTTTACTGGTATAGGATTGGTTTCAATGAAAAGGGCATCTATAAGTGGTTTCATTTTTAGTTGTAATTTTTTGCTTTTTTCCAATTCACCTTCAAGATAAGCAAAAACCATATCATGTGTGTCTTTTGGCAATATGTTTGCAACTACTGATATGACTCCTACTCCACCTAGAGAAAGGAGGGGTACTACCATATCATCATTTCCTGAATAGATATAGAAGTCATCAT
Organism: Sporanaerobacter acetigenes DSM 13106; assembly: GCF_900130025.1. Lineage (NCBI taxonomy): Bacteria > Bacillati > Bacillota > Tissierellia > Tissierellales > Sporanaerobacteraceae > Sporanaerobacter > Sporanaerobacter acetigenes. The sequence goes on from NZ_FQXR01000005.1 coordinate 283,050, forward strand.
CACATAATCTTGCAATTTCGGCAACTTGAGCTATATTTCCACTGGCTTCTTTTACTCCACAAATATTTGGATGTTTAGATAGTTTTTCTAAAGTTCTAGGTAATATGTTTAGTCCTGTTCTACTAGGTACATTGTAGATAATAATAGGAATATTTACACTATCAGCTATAGCTGTATAATGTTCTATTAATCCTTTTTGAGTAGTTTTATTATAGTATGGAGTTACTGCTAATAGTCCGTCTGCTCCAACACTTTCTGCATATTTTGAAAGTTCTATAGAATGCTTTGTATTGTTACTGCCAGTTCCAGCTATAATGGGAATTCTTTTATTTACTATATCTACTGTAAATTTAATTGCTTGTTTTTTTTCTTCATCTGACATGGTAGCAGATTCTCCAGTAGTTCCACAAATGATTATAGCATCTGTTCCTTCACTTATATGCCATTCAAGCAACTCCTTCAATTTTTCGTAGTCAACCTCATCGTCTTTAAAAGGTGTAACTATGGCAACACCTGATCCTTTAAAAAGTTTCATTTTAATACCTCCCATATATTATTTATTTTTAATCAAAAGCTCTGCAATTTGGACAGTATTAGTTGCAGCCCCTTTTCTAATGTTGTCAGCTACTATCCACATGTTGATTCCATTATCTATACTAAAATCTCTTCTTATTCTTCCAACATATACTTCGTCTTTTCCTTCCACTTTTATAGGCATTGGATAAATATTATTTTTTCCATCATCTAATACTATGATTCCCTTACTTGATTTTAATGTATTATATATTTCATCCATTTCAAATTGTTTTTCAAATTCAATATTTGCAGATACACAGTGACCATATCTAACAGGTACTCTGACAGTAGTAGAAGTAATTTTGAGTTTCTCATCATGAAGTATCTTTTTAGTTTCTTCAATCATCTTTATTTCTTCTTTTGTATACCCATTGTCTGTAAATTCATCTATATGAGGTAGACAGTTAAAAGCTATAGGATGTGGATATTTTTGAGGTTCTAAAGATTCTAATCCGTTTTCTAAATCCGTTAGACCTCCTACTCCTGAACCGGAAACTGCTTGATAGGTTGAAAATATTATTCGCTTTATTTTAAAAGTTTCATGAAGTGGTTTTAGCGGTACTACACATTGGATTGTAGAACAGTTAGGATTAGAGATTATACCTTCGTTCCAATTTATATCTTCTGGATTGACTTCTGGAACAACTAAAGGTACATTTGAATCCATTCTCCAAGCGCTACTATTGTCAACTACAACAATACCTTTATTTTTAGCCATAGGAGCATATTTTTTGCTTATTTCACCTCCTGCAGAAAAAAGTAGTATATCTAATGGTCTATTAAAAGATTTTTCATTTAATTCTTCAACTTCATGTTCATTACCATTAAATATCAATTTTTGGCCTTTAGATTTTTCAGATGCAAAAAGATACAGATTGTCTACAGGAAAATTTCTTTCTTCCATTACTTTGAGAAATGTCCTACCTACCATACCTGTAGCTCCAACTATGCCAATATTAACTTTATTCAACACTTTCACCCCTTATTAGAATAATTATAGTAATATATATTATTATAGTATAAATAATTGTATACTACTAGAACAAACTGATTGATTTAAATATGAAAAAAATATACAATTATATAAAACAGTTAAGGAGGTAGAAATGGAAAAAAAGTATATGAATCCAAGTATTTTTGAAACAAACATTTTTTATCTGATTATTGGAGTTTCTCTTTTACTTTTAGGGAGTTTAGTTCAATCCAAGGAAATATATTCAGGTCTTATTATTACTGAATATTTAATCATTCTTGTTCCAACAATTACATATTTAAAAGCTAGGGGATATAGTCTCAAAAAAGTACTGAAATTAAATAGAATTTCAGCTAAAGAAGTAGCGTTGATATTTTTAATTGTCATATTTTCTTATCCTGTTGGAGTATTTTTGAATTATTTAATGATCCTTCTTTTGAGCAATTTTACAGAATTAAAACCAACTCCTATCCCTATACCCCAAAATACGGGAGAATACCTTTTAGGCCTTTTAGTTATTTCTTTGTCCCCGGGCATATGTGAGGAAGTACTTTTTAGAGGCATGGTTATGTCTTCATATGACAAATTGGGAAAGAAAAAGGCAATTATTATATCGGCAATTTTATTTGGAATGTTTCATTTTAATCTTCAAAATTTAGTAGGGCCTATATTTTTGGGAATAATTTTTGGGCTTATAGTATATAAAACTAATTCTTTATTCTCTACAATGATTGCCCACGGAGTAAATAATGCTATTGCTACAACTATTGCCTATTTAGCCATGAGCAATATGAATAATTTATCTATTGAAAGTCAAGATATAGGAATTTCTATAGGAAGTTTTGCTACAGTTTTAACTGTAATCATTGGATTTGTAATAGCTATGATTTCAGGTACTATAGCTTATACTTTGTACAAATCTTTACCTAATAATAATCATGAAGAAGATATTAGTTTTGAGGAATACGCTCCAAGAGTAGTACACTATTTGCCACTGTTTGCTGTTTTGGTCATATTTATAATTTATAATTATATATTTTTGTTTGTATACTAGAATAAAAGTAATCCCTCTTGCCATACTAAAATGCAGGAGGGATTTTAATGGCAAAAAATAAGAAAAAAGAAAAAATAGAAACACTGGAAGATAAGTTGAAATATGAAATTGCAGAGGAATTGGGACTTATGGATAAAATAAATGAAGTGGGATGGGGAGGACTTACAGCTAAAGAGTCGGGTAAAATAGGAGGAATAATAACTGTTAGAAAGAGAAAAATGAAAATTAAGGATGACTTGAAGAAATAGAATTAATATTATAGAATTGAAGTAGTTGCGGGGGGTGAATGACGTGGATATGGATTTGATAAAAAGAGCTAGTCATATGATAAGAAAGTCTTCAAAGACTTTTGTTTTAACAGGTGCTGGAATTTCTACGGAAAGTGGTATACCTGATTTTAGGAGTCCCAATACAGGGCTTTGGGAAAATATAGATCCAATGGAAGCCTTGTCTACTACAGTGTTATATAATTATCCAAAAAAGTTTTATAGTCAGGGATATAAAATTCTTCTAGATATGAAGGATGCAAAGCCCAATAGAGCACATTATGTCTTAGCTGAAATGGAAAGAATGGGATTTATTTCTGGGATTATAACGCAAAACATAGATAATTTACATCAAAAATCTGGTTCACAATATGTTTTGGAAGTTCATGGAAACACAAGAGAAGGCAGCTGCATAAATTGCGGAAAAAAAGTAGATTTAGATGTTTTAACTGAAAAAGTAAATAATAATGAAATTCCTCCTAGATGCGATAATTGTCATGGAATTTTAAGACCTGATGTGATTATGTTTGGAGATATGTTGCCAGAAGATTTTAATATTGCTTTAGAAGAAGTAGAAAATGGTGATTTGCTCATTGTCATTGGATCTAGTTTGGTTGTGGCTCCGGTAAATTATTTACCTCAAATGGCTAAAAAATTAATTATCATCAATTCAGACAGTACTGCTATGGATTTTTGTGCGGATTTGATTATAAATGAAAGTGCAAGTGCAGCTTTAGAGGCGATACTATATGAGTTAAAGGTGGAGTAAGATAAATGGACTACTATGAAAAATTTGCATTGTATTATGATGATTTAATGGATGATATAGATTATGAAAGTTGGTTTTTGTATATAGAAGATATATTTGATAAATTTAATTTAAAACCTAAAAACTTATTGGAAATGGCATGTGGAACAGGAAATTTGACATATTATTTGTGCAATAAAGGTTATAAGGTCACCTGCTTTGATCGTTCTTCGGACATGCTTTCAATTGCTTACAATAAATTGTCTTCTTTTAGAAATGTAACTATCTTAAATCAGAATATGGTTAATTTTAGAATAAATAAAAAATTTGATGCCGTTGTAAGTATTTGTGATAGTATCAACTATATTGTAGATGAGAAAGAACTATCAAAGTCCTTTAAAAATGTATATGAACATTTAGAAAATGATGGAATTTTTATTTTTGATATCAATTCATATTATAAATTAAGTACTGTTGTAGGGAACAATATATTTGCTGAGGATAGAGAAGCTATATATTATATTTGGCAAAATTATTTTAATGAAGATGATAAAATAGCTCATTTTTATTTAACCTTTTTTATAAGAGAAGAAGATGACAGATTTATTAGATTTGATGAAGAGCATATTGAAAGAGCTTATCAAACCGAAGAGATAAAAAATTTACTTAAGGATGCAGGATTTGAAGATATTTTTTGTTTTGAAGCCTTTTCTTTTAATGCTCCAGAAAGGGAAAGTGACAGGATAAATTTTGTTGCAAAAAAAAGCTTTAAAAGGTAGATTTTTGGGCTTTAAATACCTACGAATAATGGCTTGTTTTTTGGAGAATACTATTTGACAAGGGTATATAATTATGGTAGTATAAAGTAAAAGTAGGTGATACATATTCATCTATTAAATTAGTTGTATTGGAGGAATGTTTTAAAATGGTTAAAGGTACAGTAAAGTGGTTTAATGCAACAAAAGGTTATGGTTTTATTTCTACTGAAGATGGCGAGGATGTATTTGTACATTATTCAGCTATAACTCAAGATGGATTTAAAACTTTAGATGAAGGCCAACAAGTTGAATTTGAAATAGTTCAAGGAGAAAAAGGTCCTCAAGCTACAAACGTTACAAAACTATAAAAACAAATACTTTATTATAAATAGTTTTTAACAGTAGCAAATTAGCCCCTATTTTTAGGGGCTTTAAATATTTAAAGATAAATTAGGAGGTTAGTCAAATATGAAAGATTATGTTATAAGGGCTATTGACAAAAAAGGAACTATTCGTGTTTTTGTAGCTACTACTTCTAATTTAGTTGAAAAAGGTAGGAGAATTCACAACACTACTCCTACTGCTACTGCTGCTTTGGGAAGAACTTTAACAGCTTGTGTTATGATGGGTATAATGATGAAGGGCGAAAAAGATACTGTGTCAATTCAATTGCGTGGAGATGGACCTATCAGAACAATACTTGCTGTATCTAATTCAAAAGGTGAAGTAAAAGGTTATGTGGGAAATCCATTGGTAGATTTACCACTTAAGTCAAATGGAAAACTTGATGTAGGTGGAGCTGTAGGGAAAAATGGAAAAATTGTTGTTATAAAAGACATAGGTATGAAAGAACCATATATAGGACAATCGAATTTAGTTTCAGGAGAAATTGCAGAAGATTTAACTCATTATTTTGCATATTCAGAGCAACAACCTTCGGCAGTAAACTTAGGAGTTCTTGTGGATAAGGATTTATCTGTAAAAGCCTCTGGGGGTTATATAGTACAGCTATTGCCAGATACATCAGAAGAGGATATTGATAGATTAGAGAAAAACATACAAAATTCAGAAGCTATTTCATCTCTAATTGCTAGGGACTTGAAACCAGAAGATATACTTCAAAGTGTATTTGGAAATTTTGAAATGGAAGTTCTTGAAAAAAAAGAAATTGCTTTTAAATGTGATTGTTCTAGAGAAAAAGTAGAAAGTGCACTAATCAGTTTAGGAGAAGAAGAAATTAAAAGCATGATAGAAGAAGATGGGAAAGCTGAAGTTGTATGTCACTTTTGCGATAAGAAATATAATTTTTCAGAAGAAGATTTAAAATCTTTAATTTAAATCTTGACTTTACCGATATAATGAGTTATACTGATTATTGTCATTGCTGGCTAGACAGCTTAGTCCGCGTTGCTAGAGATATGATTGGTAGATAAAACTTCATATTGCTGCAATCTGAAAAGATTTGCCCAGATAGCTCAGTCGGTAGAGCAGGGGACTGAAAATCCCCGTGTCGGTGGTTCGATTCCGCCTCTGGGCACCACATATGCGGAAGTGGCTCAGTGGTATAAGCAGAGAGCCCAAATCTGTGATTTGGTGCGAATCGCTTAGTGGGAGCCGTCAAGAGTATAAGTAGTGTTAAAAGGTGTTGCTAAATTAATGAATATGCGGAAGTGGCTCAGTGGTAGAGCATCGCCTTGCCAAGGCGAGGGCCGCGGGTTCGAATCCCGTCTTCCGCTCCATATGGCGGCATAGCCAAGTGGTAAGGCAGAGGTCTGCAAAACCTTTATCCCCAGTTCAAATCTGGGTGCCGCCTCCAGAAAAAACCTTCTATATTAGGAGGTTTAATTTTTTATCTAAAAGGAGAACATGTATGTTTAGAAATAATCCTTTTATTCCTTACAAAAGTGCAAATTTAGCTATTGTCGATGGTAGAGCAGATGATACTATTATAAATAGATTAGAAAGTTATAATATAAAGGTGATAAAAACTATTAAGTGCAATGAAGTTCAAGAAGGTATATCCTATCATCCAGATATTATAATGCATCCTGTAGATTATAAAACTCTACTTATAGCACCGAATGTTTTTGAATATTATGAGGAATTATTATTTAATTCGGGTATAAAATTGATAAAAGGTGAGAGATGGTTGTCAAGAAACTACCCCGAGGATGTTGCATATAATGTAGGAAGAGTATATGGATATGCTATACATAATTTTAAATATACAGATGAAAAACTTATATATTATTTAAAAAAACAAGGACTAGAGTTAATAAATATAAAACAAGGCTATTCTAAATGTTCTATGGCTGTAGTTGATGAAAAAGCTATTATTACATCCGATTATCCAATATATGAAAAATGCATAAAATTAGGCATAGATGCATTGCTTATAAAATCAGGATACATAAAATTAGAAGGATTTGATTATGGGTTTATTGGAGGGACTTGTGGAAATTTATCTAAAAGAGATATTGCTTTATCTGGCAAATTAAATTCTCATCCTGATAGTAAAAAAATCTATAAATTCATTAAAAAAAATAAAAAAAATTTATTTTTTTTAAGTGATGATGAAATTATAGACTTAGGTACGATAATTAGCTTATATTGTTAATATTGTAACTATATAATAGAATAACTTCAGGTCAAAAACGTATACTACAAATACGAGAGAAAGGAGAATTTAAATGGAAATATTATCTATTGGAATTAAAGATAATAAAGAAAAGATAATAAGTACTATAGATGAATATGATTTTGAAGATAAAATTGAAATAGAAGAAGAAAAATTAGGAAATAGAGTTTTCATGAAAGTTTTCCCCAAAGATGAAAAGAAAACAAAAAACAACTCTGATTTCTACAATAATCTTTCTTTATTTATAACTGAAATAATTATTGAGTACTATTTAAGAGATATTATATTGAAAAGGGTATTTTTAAAATATAGTGATTTGAATAGAGATGAGAAAATAGCTATAGTACACTTGGCAGATGATTTATTGTGTAATAGTGATTTTATTAAAAGTGAGAAAAAATTGATTTTTGATGAAGTATATAATTATATTTCTGAAAACGATGAAATATTAGTGGATGGATTTGTAAATTTTAGACTGAAAAAATTAGAACCTTTTTTGGATAAAGTAATAAATAATTGTATAGATGAATTTTTTGCTGACAAAGAGTATAGAGAGTTTATAAAGATACTACAATATTTTGTAGATATTCAAGAGTCTAAAATGGCTTTAGTCAATTTGGTTGTGAATAATAATGAATATAAATTGTTTGATATAGACAATAAGGAAATAGACTGTGACCTTTTTGGTGAAGTAATCAGTGAATTGTCAGATGAAGGAATAAGCAAGGATGATATATTGATTAGTTCACTTATCACTATAGCACCCCAAAAGATAATATTCCATGGAAGTGAGGAGAGTAAAAAGACGGAAGTGGTTAAAATAATTCAAAACGTATTTCCTGAGAAAGTTATATTTTGCACTGGTTGCGAACTATGCCATTTGGAATTTCCACTGAATAGTGAAAAATAGAAGTTGATTCAACTTCTATTTTTATGTGCTTCAAAATATTATAGAAAAATGTTATTATATTGAATAAGACAAATTATTATTAGGAGTGATATGATGGATAAACAAATAGTTAAGCCTTCAATATTGCCAGGATTTATGGAATTAACGCCAAATGATCAAATACTTTTCAATAAAATGTTAGATACTATTAGAGAAAATTATGAAAAATTCGGGTTTTTACCAATAGATACTCCAGTTATAGAGAAATCTGAAGTTCTTCTCGCAAAGGGCGGAGGCGATACGGAAAAGCAAATATATAGATTTACAAAAGGTGATAATGATTTATCTTTAAGATTTGATTTAACTGTTCCATTGGCAAGATATGTAGCGCAACATTTTTCAGATTTGACTTTCCCTTTTAGAAGATACCATATAGGTAAAGTATATAGGGGAGAAAGAAATCAAAAAGGAAGATTTAGAGAATTTTATCAATGTGATATAGATATTATAGGAAATGAAAAATTGGATATAATAAATGATGCGGAAATTCCAAGTGTTATATATTATACTTTTAAAGATTTAGGATTTGAATCTTTTACAATTAAAATAAATAATAGAAAAATATTAAGTGGATTTTTTGGATCTATTCAGATCGAAGATAGCGTTGAAGTTTTGCGGACCATAGATAAGATGGATAAAATAGGATTGGATGGAGTTTCAGATGAATTAAGTAAAATGGGATTGAATGCAGAAACTATTGATAAAATAATGACTTTTACTCAAATAAAGGGTACAAATGATGAAATATTATCTAATCTTAAAGAAATGAATGTAGAAAATGATGTTTTTAAAGAAGGCCTTGAAGAATTAGACTCTGTAGTTAAGTATGTAAAATATTTTGGAGTACCTGAAGAAAATTTAGCTATTGATTTAACTATTGCAAGAGGTCTTGATTATTATACTGGTACAGTGTATGAAACTTTTTTAAATGAGTATCCTGATATTGGTAGTATTTGTTCTGGTGGAAGATATGATAATTTGGCAGAGTACTATACTAAACAAAAATTGCCTGGAGTTGGGATATGTATAGGTCTTACAAGATTATTTTATCAGCTTAGAGAAGCCAATATAATTGAAAGTAAATGGAATAGTTTGACGGAAGTTCTCGTTGTTCCTATGGAAGATTGCATGGAGTATGGAATAAAGATTGGAAATCAGTTGAGAAATGAAGGTATACATACTCAAATTTATTTAGAAGAAGGGAAAATGGGCAAGAAGTTTAACTATGCAGACAAATTGGGTATACCATATGTAATGATAATAGGTGCAGATGAGGTTAAAAGTGAAAAGGTCACTTTAAAAAACATGAAAACTGGAGAGCAAATCATGCGTGATATTGATGAAACAATGAATATTCTTAAAAAGTAAAGTCAAATCTATTGACAAAAATGAAAATCAGAGCTATAATTTTTAATTAAAACTAATAATAAAAATGCTATGAAGGGAAGAGTAAGCAAGTTAATACTCATAGAGAGGGATAGCCTTGGCTGAAAGCAATCCTGAGATATTGTTAGCTGAAGACCACCCCTGAGCTGAATCCATCCACAACGGAGAAGGATTTCCGCATATTGCGTTATTTGATTTAAGCACCAATTAGGGTGGAACCGCGTGAGTTACCTCTCGTCCCTATGTTTTTTAGGAATGAGGGGTTTTTTGTATTCAAAATTGAAGATAGGAGGTATGAAAGTGGATAGAATAAAAATTACTTTACCAGATGGCTCAGAAAGAGAATATCAAAAAGGTGTAACAATTTATGAAATAGCTAAAGACATAAGTGAGGGATTGGCTAGGGTTTCATTGGGAGCGGTAGTCAATGGAAAGATATTAGGACTTAAAGACACTATAGAAGAAGATGCTAATATAAATATTTTAAAATTTGAAGATAAAGAAGGAAAAGAGATATTTAGGCATACTAGCTCTCATATTTTAGCGCAAGCAGTTAAACGAATATTTCCAGATGTGAAATTGGCCATAGGACCTGCTATTGACGAAGGGTTTTACTATGATTTTGATACTGAACATAGATTTACTCCTGAGGATTTAGAAAAAATTGAAGAAGAAATGTCTAAAATAGTTAAGGAAAATTATGAATTAGAAAAATTTATATTGCCAAGAGATGAGGCTATAAATTTGCTAAAGGACAAAGAGGAGCCTTATAAAGTGGAATTGGTTGAGGATCTTCCAGAAGATGCAGTTATTTCATTTTATAAACAAGGAGATTTTGTTGACCTTTGCGCAGGACCTCATTTGCCTAATACTAAAAAAGTTAAAGCTTTCAAACTTTTAAGTATAGCAGGAGCTTATTGGCGTGGAGATGAACACAATAAGATGCTTCAAAGAATCTATGGAACTAGTTTTGAAAAAAAGAAAGATTTAGATGAGTATTTAGAGAGATTGGAAGAAGCAAAGAAAAGAGATCATAGAAAATTGGGAAGAGAATTAGACTTATTCAGTATTCATGAAGAAGGACCTGGTTTTCCGTTTTTCCATCCAAAGGGAATGGTAATAAGAAATATGTTAGAAGATTTTTGGAGGGAAGAACATAGAAAAAGAGGTTATGGAGAAATAAAAACTCCTATAATATTGAATGAAGAGTTGTGGCATAGATCAGGTCATTGGGATCACTACAAGGAAAATATGTATTTTACAGCAATAGATGAAACTCAGTATGCTATAAAACCTATGAATTGTCCCGGTTCCATACTTGTTTATAAGACAAATATGTATAGTTATAGAGATCTTCCAATAAGAATGGCGGAGTTGGGACTTGTTCATAGACATGAGCTTTCAGGAACTCTTCATGGCTTGATGAGAGTTAGAAGCTTTACTCAAGATGATGCTCATATATTTATGTTGCCTAGCCAAGTAAAGGATGAACTCATAAAAGTTATCGATTTAGCAGACTATGTTTATAGTATATTTGGATTTAAATATCATGTAGAACTTTCAACAAGACCAGAAAATTCTATGGGTACAGAAGAACAATGGGAATTGGCAACAAACAATTTGATTGCTGCGCTAGAAGAGAAAAAAATTGACTATATAGTAAATGAAGGCGATGGAGCTTTTTATGGACCAAAGATAGACTTCCATCTTGAAGATGCCATAGGCAGAACTTGGCAATGTGGAACTATTCAGCTTGATTTTCAAATGCCAGAAAGATTTGATTTGACTTATATAGATAATAACAATGAGAAGCAAAGACCTGTAATGATTCATAGGACTATTCTTGGAAGTATTGAGAGATTTATGGGTATACTTATTGAACACTATGCAGGAAAGTTTCCTGTATGGCTAGCACCAATTCAAATTTCCATACTTCCTATATCTGATAAGTTCAATGATTACGCATATGAGCTTCAAAAGAAATTTGAAGAAAATAGCATGAGAGCAGAGGTTGACGATAGAACTGAAAAGATAGGTTATAAAATAAGAGAAGCACAATTACAGAAGATTCCTTATATGTTAGTTGTGGGTGAAAAAGAAGTAGAGAATGGATTGGTATCTGTAAGGAAGAGAGACGAAGGAGATTTAGGTCAAATCGAAGTAGAAAAATTTGTAGATAAAGTAGCTGAAGAAATAAAAAGTAAAAAGTAAGATGTAAAAGGTAGGGAATTCCCTACCTTTTATGTTGCACAATTTGCGTTAGATTCATATTGCTTAAAAATTTCATCTAATTCTTCACTAGTTATAGATTCTTGTTTCATAAGTAAATCGGCTATGTGAAATAGTATTATTTTATTATCTTCTATGATTTTTATGGCATTTTCATAGCATTCATCAATTATTTTTCTCATTTCTTCTCTTATTATATTAAAACTGTTTTTCACATAATATTCATCAATAGAAATGTTTCCAAGGCTACTCATTCCATAGCTACATACCATTTCTTGAGCTATTTGAGTAGCTTTTGTTAAATCATCTTTTGCACCAGTAGTTATTTCACCAAAAACTATTTGTTCAGCAGCTCTTCCTGCTACAAGGCCTGTGATTTTTGACATCAATTCTTTTTTGGTCATAAGATATCTTTCTTCTTCTGGAAATTTTAAAACGTATCCAAGTGCTTGACCTCTTGGAATAATGGATATCTTTTGGACCATATCAGTTTTGAGTATTTTGCTTACTAGTGCATGACCAGATTCATGAATGGCCACAGTTTTTTTCTCTTTTAAAAGTATAGATGGATTTTTGACTTCTAGTCCTGCCAACACTCTTTCAATTGCTTCATTAAAATCGTCTTTATCAATCTTGTTTTTGTTTTTTCTTACGGCAATTATAGCGGCTTCATTTGCAATATTTGCAAGTTCTGCACCTGAAAGTCCATGAGTTTTATTAGCTATTTCATGTATAGAAATATCTTTGCATAAAGGCTTGTTAGTAGTATGGACTTCCAATATTTTTTCTCTTGCTTTGATGTTTGGATTTCCTACATAAATATGTCTATCAAATCTTCCAGGACGAAGAAGTGCTTCATCCAACAGATCAAGTCTATTTGTAGCACCTATGATTACTACTGTTTCACTGGTATTGAATCCATCCATTTCTGCTAGAAGCTGATTTAAAGTCTGATCTTTTTCGTTGTTAGAATCTAAATTTCTTTTTGCACCAATAGCATCTATTTCATCAATAAATATTATACTTGGAGCTTCTTTTTTAGCTTTTTCGAACAAGGTTCTTACTCTTTTAGCACCAACGCCTACATATTTTTCAACAAATTCTGAACCACTAGCATATAAAAAAGTTGAGTCTGTTTCTCCAGCTACAGCTTTTGCAAGAAGGGTTTTGCCAGTACCAGGAGGACCGTAGAATAATATGCCTTTGGGTATTTTTGCACCCATTTTGGTATATTTTTGTGAGTTATTTATAAAATCTATGGTTTCTTGCAACTCTTCTTTTATTTCTTCGAGTCCTGCAACGTCTCTAAAGGATGTATTAGGTTTATCGTTTTCTTTTGCCCCATCTTTTTCATTAGATAGAGCCAATGGAGCTAGTTGTGGATTTGAGTCTAACTGTATATAGTATATAATAAAAATTGTAGTTAGTGCCCATATTAAGAATCTATCCCCGTTGGTAATATGATGAAAAATATTAGTTGGAAAATATTTATCATAAAAAAGGAAAGATGATAAGACTATCCCCAATATAGATATAGCAAAAATCATTTTTTTCTTTTGCAAACTATCCCCACCTTTTCATATTTTGCTATCAATAGTTTAACCATTTAGTTTTTTTAAAATTCATAATAAAGTATTTGTTATGGAAAAATAACAAGAAGGATGTTGAAGGAAATATTTTGTAAAGGTATAATAAAAGTAAAGTATTAAATTATCAAAGATACATAATATATAAGAAATAAGAAGGAGGGTACATTATGAATTTTGTAGATTTAGTTGAAAGTTATAGAGAAGATATTATAAAATCAACCCAAGAGATAGTCAGCATAAAGAGTGTTGAAGGTGAAAGTAGTACTTTAATGCCTTTTGGAGAAGGACCATATAAAGCGTTGGAATATATATTGAATTTAGCTAGCAAAATGGGATTTGAAACAAAAAATTTAGATGGTTATGCAGGATACATTGAATTTGGAGAAGGAACTGAAACTGTAGGCATATTAGCCCATGTAGATGTAGTTCCAGAGGGAAAAGGATGGACATATCCACCTTATGGAGGAGAAATTCATGATGAAAAGATTTTTGGAAGAGGAACTTTAGATGACAAGGGACCTGCTATATCAACTCTTTATGCTATGAAGACTTTGAAGGAATCAAATGTTAAGTTAAATAAAAAGATTAGAATGATAATTGGTACAAATGAAGAAACTGGTTGGGGATGTATGAAGTATTACTTTGAACATGAAAGTGCTCCAGATATGGCCTTTACACCTGATGCTGATTTTCCAGTTATTCATGGAGAAAAAGGTATAATAGCTTTTGATTTAGTGAAAAAGCTTGAAAATGTGTCTTGTGGAAACATAACAGTCAAGTCTATAGATGGTGGTAATGCAGTAAATATGGTGCCAGATTATTGTGAGGCTCTATTGGAGGTAAAAGATGCAGATGAGCTAGATAAAAAGTTGAAACAGTTTATAGAAAAAACAGGATACGATCTTTCTATAGAATGTGAAGGAGAATTGGTGAAAATAAAGGCAAAGGGTGTTTCTGCTCATGGAAGTACTCCTGAAAAAGGTGAAAACGCTATTACGTATCTGATGTTATTTTTAGGTGATATAATAGATTGCCATTGTGACATGTGTGACTTTATAAATATGTATAACAAAAAAATAGCATTTAAACATCATGGAGAAGAAATAGGATGTGGACTTGAAGATGATATTTCTGGCAAATTAAACTTTAATCCAGGAATTATTAAAACTACTGATGAAGAAATAAGACTTTCAATAAATGTTAGATATCCTATTAAGTCTAGTGATAAAGATGTCTATGATGGTATCAGAAAAAATTTGGATGGTACAGATATTGTTCTTGTAGAAGATGAGGGTGGAATGAAACCATTATATGTACCAAAGAATAATCCACTTGTTGAAAAACTTATGAAAGTTTATAGAGAAGAAACTGGAGATATGGAAAGTGAACCTATAACTATTGGAGGAGGAACTTATGCTAGGGCGATGGATAATGCAGTAGCTTTTGGGCCAGTATTTCCAGGTCAAGTAGAAGTTGCTCATCAAAAAAATGAATATATTTCAATTGAACATTTAATGAAAATTACAAAAATATACACAAAAGCATTATATGAGTTGGCAAAATAAATTTTTGTAAAAAATATAAGAAATTGATTGACAAATTTAAGTTATTGACATATAATGTGTAAGGAAAGTGAATATCGAGTATTTAAGTAGAAGTATCCGCTTCTCACCTTATAGCTAAGGCTCATAAGGTTTAAATTTAAGTATTTAAAAGTATGTTTATATACTTTTATGGAAATGTTTTTGAATGAAAAGCGGGTATTTTTACTCGCTTTATTTTATTTATTAAATTTAGGAGGTGGCGTAATATTAAAGAGCTTCAGATCAATGAAGAGATAAGAGATAAGGAAGTGAGACTTATTGATGTAGATGGGTCTCAATTAGGGGTTGTTTCAAGTAAGAAAGCTTTAGATACTGCTGATGAAAGAAAGTTAGACTTAGTAAAGGTAGCTCCTAATGCAAAACCACCAGTATGCAGAATAATGGATTATGGCAAGTACAAATATGAGTTAGCTAAAAAAGAAAAAGAAGCTAAGAAAAATCAAAAGGTTATAAATGTCAAAGAAGTGAGACTTACACCAAGCATTGAAAGTCATGATTTAAATGTAAAAGCTAAGAGGGCCATTGAATTTTTGCAATCTGGAGATAAGGTAAAGGTTAGTGTGAGATTTAGAGGTAGAGAATTGGGTCATACTGACATAGGTAGAGAAGTCTTGCTAGAATTTGCAGATATAGCTTCAGAAGTTGGGGTCATAGAAAAAGAACCTAAACTAGAAGGTAAAAATATGGTCATGTATTTAGTGCCAAAAGCAGAATAGACGAAGGAGGTATTTGTTATGCCAAAAATGAAAACTCATAGAGGTGCAGCGAAAAGATTTAAAAAGACTGGAACAGGTCAATTAAAGAGATATAAAGCTTATAAAAGTCATAAAACTGGCAAAAAATCACCAAAAAGAGTTAGAAACTTAAGAAAAGGTACATTGGTTAGCGATGCTGACTTAAAGAGAATGAAAAAAGTATTACCTTACTAGAAAACAATTATGGGAAGTGAAGGAGGTAGTTTAGATGGCAAGAGTAAAAGGTGGAGTTAATGCTAAAAAGAAACATAAAAAAGTACTAAAACAAGCAAAAGGTTATTATGGAGCAAAAAGTAAATTATATAGACCAGCCAATCAAGCAGTTATGAAATCTCTAGATTATGCTTATGTTGGTAGAAAGTTGAGAAAAAGAGATTTTAGAAAAATGTGGATAGCAAGAATCAATGCTGCTGCAAGATTGAATGGTATGAGTTATAGTACATTTATAAATGGTTTAAAGAAAGCAAATATAGATATCAACAGAAAAATGTTATCTGAAATGGCAATAAACGACCCAGAAGGTTTCTCTAAATTAGTAGAAATTGCAAAAGGCAAGTAAAATAAAAGTTCCGATATCGGAGCTTTTATTTTTTCAATGGTTTATTTTATAATAATAAATAGTTATAATGTAATAATAAACATAGTTATTGCACGATTTAGGAGATGATGGCATGAGTTTTTTAAAAAGAAGATTGGTTGAATTGGAACTTAATCCCCCAAGAGTATTAGCTATGGGATTTGGCGGACTTATATTAATAGGTGCAATTCTTTTAAATTTACCAGTAGCTTCAAAAACTGGTGAAAGCATTGGATTTTTAAATGCTCTGTTTACCTCTGCATCTGCTGTTTGTGTGACAGGACTTGTAGTGGTGAATACAGGAGAATTTTGGTCACTTTTTGGACAAATAGTAATTATAATTCTTATTCAAATGGGTGGACTTGGATTTATGACTATGGCTACATTGGTAGCACTGATATTGGGGAAAAAGATAACTTTAAAAGAAAGATTAATTATAAAGGAACAGCTCAATCAAGAAACCATGTCAGGATTAGTTAAATTAACTAAATATGTTATTCTAGCTACGTTCTCTATAGAAGGCATAGGAGCTATTTTGTTGTCTACCAGGTTTATACCTGCATATGGTTTTGCTAAGGGAGTATGGTTTTCTATATTTCATTCTATTTCTGCTTTTTGTAATGCTGGTTTTGATATCATTGGAAGTAGTATGGTACCTTTTGTAGGTGATATAGTAGTTATCTTAACAATTAGTTTTTTAATAATAATAGGTGGATTAGGTTTCTCTGTATATATAGATATTTCTAAAAATAAGAAACTAGTTAGATTATCACTACATTCAAAACTTGTTTTGGCTATTACTCTTATATTAATTGTGACTGGAATGATATTATTTTATTTGATTGAATGGGATAATCCAGCTACATTGTATCCGTTAAATGTAAAGGATAGAATTTTGGCTTCGTTCTTTCAATCAGTAGTTCCAAGAACTGCAGGTTTTAATTCTGTGGATATATCTAAACTTGAGGATACTAGTGTATTTATTATAATAATATTGATGTTTATAGGTGGTTCCCCCGGTTCTACAGCTGGAGGTATAAAGACAACAACATTTGGTGCTATAATACTCACAACTCTTACAGTTATCAAGGGAAATAAAGATGTAGTAGCATATAAAAAGAGAATTCCTCAAGAGATAATATATAGATCTTTAGCTATTGCAAGTGTGGGAGTATTTTTAGTCACTGTAGTATCTTTGATATTGACTTTATCAGAAGATGCTACTTTTCTAGATTTGTTATTTGAGACTACTTCTGCTTTTGGAACAGTTGGTTTGACTAGAGGAGTGACGCCAAATTTAAGCAATTTTGGAAAGGTTTTAATAATTTTAACTATGTATTCTGGTAGAGTAGGGCCTTTGACAATGGCTTTTGCTTTTGCAAAGAGACAAAAAAATAATTCGAGCAGTTATAGATATTCTGAAGGAAATATATTGGTGGGATAGAAAGGAGATATATGTATGAAACAATTTGCGGTTATAGGATGCGGAAGGTTTGGGTCTAGTGTAGCAAAGACATTGTATAATTTAGGAAATGAAGTATTGGCTATAGATAAAGATGAAGAAATAGTTCAAGAGATATCTGAACATGTAACCCATGCAGTACAAGCTGATGTCATGGATGAAAATGTATTAAAAGAATTGGGAATTAGAAATTTTGATGTAGTAATTATAAGTATTGGATCTGATTTAGAGGCTTCTATCTTAGCTACTTTGATTGCTAAAGAGTTGGGAGTTAAATGGGTTATAGCTAAAGCCCAAAGCGAATTGCATGGAAAAGTGTTATCCAAAATAGGCGCTGATAAGATTATTTTTCCAGAGAGGGATATGGGTGTGAGAGTTGCGCACAATTTGGTTTCTACGAACGTACTAGATTTTATAGAATTGTCTCCTGATTATAGCATTGTTGAAATAACGGCTATTTCTGAATGGGAAAATAAATCACTTAGGGAATTAAAGCTCCCTACGAAATTTGGAATAAATGTAATGGCTATAAAGAGAGAAAAATGTATCAATGTTTCTCCTTATGCTGATGATGTTATTTTACATGGAGATATACTTATAGTAATTGGAAACACCGAAGATATAAAGAAAATAGAGAAAAATGCAGGTGATTAATGGAATGAAAGATATAACCAGTTCTTCAAACCCAATCATAAAAGAGGTAAAAGGATTATATAAAAAAAAGGAAAGATGGAATAAAAATTTGTTTATCATAGAAGGAGTAAAAATAGTAGAAGAGTGCATAAGATGGGGGAAAACTCCAAAGTATATACTCTTTTCAGAAGAACTCTTTTCTGTGAATGGAGGCGAAGAACTCTTTTCTATCTTAAAAAATAATCACAATTTGATTAAAGTACCCAATAGTTTATTTAGAGAATTGGCAGATACTGAAAAGCCTCAAGGTATATTGGCGGTTGTTGATTTTAATATTTCAAAAATGGATGAAGTAGTTAAAGAAAAGAAAAACTTTATCATTATTTTAGACGAACTCCAAGATCCAGGAAATGTTGGAACAATAATAAGGTCAGCAGATGCTTTTGGTGTTAGTGGTATAATAGTGACAGAAAATTGTGTAGATGTATATAATCCCAAAGTAGTTCGTGCTACTATGGGCTCATTATTTCATATACCAATTACATATATAAAAGATAAAAAAGAAGTCATAAATTATTTGAAAGATAGGCAAATTAGGATATATACTACTTCTTTGCAAGGTGAAACCTATATTTATGATGCGGATTTTAAAGAGAATTTTGCATTTATAATAGGCAATGAGTCTAAGGGTGTTACAGAAGAAATGATAAAGTTTGCAGATCTACTTATAAAAATACCGATGGAAGGTAATGCTGAATCATTAAATGCAGCTATTGCCTCTTCTATTATTATGTATGAAGTAGCAAGGCAAAGGTTCAATATTTCTTGAGTTTTAGATACTCTAGTGCTATAATTTAATAAAACAATCAGAATTTTGTGACCTCAATCGCATGAAATAGGTCTTATTTTATATTTAGGTTTTTTATTATCAGGTATGAAAGGAGTTTAAGCATGAAAGAAAAGATATATAAGATTAGAGAAGAAGCAATGAATGAAATCAGTAAAATGAAAAGTATAGATGAATTAGAAGAAATGAGAATTAAAGTTTTAGGCAAAAAAGGAGAGCTTACACAGGTACTTAGAGAAATGGGGAAACTTTCTAAAGAAGAAAGGCCGGTTGTTGGTGAAATAGCCAATGATGTAAGAAAAGATATAGAAACGGAACTAAATTCTACAAGAGAACGTTTAAAAAACGAAATGAAAAAAAAGAAATTAGAAAAAGAAAGAATAGATATATCTATGCCAGGGAAGGAAATAATTTTAGGTCACAGACACCCCTTAATGGCAACTATAGAGGCATTGGAAAATATATTTTTGAGTATGGGCTTTAGCGTAGTTTATGGTCCAGAAATTGAGACGGTTCAAAACAATTTTGATGCATTGAATTCACCGGAAAACCATCCTTCGAGAGATTTGTCAGATACATTCTATATAACGGAGGATATGCTTTTGAGAACTCATACTTCACCTGTGCAGATAAGAGTCATGAAAGAGAAGAAGCCACCTTTGAGGATAGTCTCAGCTGGAAGAACTTTTAGATTTGACGATGTGGATGATACACATTCTCCAATGTTTCATCAGCTTGAAGGCCTTGTGATTGATGAAAATGTAACAATGGCAAATCTGATGGATACTATTGATACATTTATAAAAGAGTTATTTGGAGAAGATATGGAGACTAGATTTAGGCCACATTATTTTCCATTTACAGAACCGAGTGCAGAAGTAGATGTATCTTGCGTAAAATGTAAGGGAAAAGGTTGTGAGGCATGTAATGGAACAGGATGGAGTATGGAATTGTTGGGCTGTGGAATGGTAGATCCAAAAGTACTTGAAAATTGTGGTATAGATCCTGAAAAATATAGTGGATTTGCTTTTGGTTTAGGAATAGATAGGATTGCTATGGTTAAATATGGCATAAACGATATAAGATTGTTGTTTGAAAATGATATGAGATTTTTAAATCAATTTTAGTTGTATAGGAGGATAGAAATGTTATTACCAATAAAATGGCTAAAAGATTATGTAGATATTGACGTGGATTCAAAGATACTAGCTGATAAATTGACATTGTCAGGTTCCCATGTAGAATCAATTATAGAATTAAATAGTGGGATAGAAAATGTAGTAGTAGGACATATTTTAGAAATTAAGGATCATCCCAATGCTGATAAACTATGTATCACTATTACAGATGTAGGACGTGAAAAACTTCAAATAGTGACAGGTGCTACCAATATTAAAGAAGGAGATTATGTGCCTGTAGCGTTGGTTGGAGCAACACTTCCTGGTGGAATTAAAATAAAGAAAGGTAAATTAAGGGGAGAAGAGTCTTTAGGCATGCTTTGCTCATTAAAGGAATTGGGAGTAAAGGATAATGTTGTACCTAAAGAGCAAAGAGATGGTATTTTTATATTAGATAAAGAATATCCATTGGGAATGGATATAAAAGAAGTGTTAGGATTGTATGGAGAAGTAATAGAATTTGAAATAACACCTAACAGACCAGATTGTTTAAGTATTGTAGGAATGGCTAGAGAAGCTTGTGCTACTCTTAATAAAAAAATGAAATATCCTAGTATAAACATAAGTAAGGAAGAAGATAATATAAATGATTATTTGAGAAAAATTGAAATTCTAGATAAAGAACTTTGCAATAGATATTTTGCAAGGGTGATAAAAGATGTGAAAATTGAAAGTTCTCCACTCTGGTTACAAACTAGGCTTATGGAAGCTGGAGTGAGACCTATAAACAATATAGTAGATATAACAAACTATGTTATGCTAGAATTTGGAGAACCGCTACATGCTTTTGACTTGGACAAAATAATAGATAAAAAAATATATGTAAGAAGAGCATTAGAATCCGAAAAAATTACTACTATTGATGGCATAGAGAGAAGTTTAAATTCATCTAACTTAGTAATTGCAGATGGTGAGAAACCTGTTGCTATAGCTGGTGTAATGGGTGGGTTAGAAACAGAGGTAACCGATTGTACAAATACTATTTTAATAGAAGCTGCAAATTTTAATGATAGAAGTGTAAGACTTACATCGAAGTCATTAGGACTTAGAACAGAAGCTTCTTCAAGATTTGAAAAAGGAATAGATCCAAACTTATGCCAAACTGCATGCAATAGGGTATGTCAATTGATTGAGGAAATAGGAGCAGGAAAAGTAGTTGGTGGTTATTTTGATAATTATGTACAAGAAAAAAAGGAAAGTAGCATTGTTATAAGACCCAAAAGAGTACATAAACTACTTGGCATAGAAATTGAAAAAAGCAGGATAATAGAAATACTTGAAAGTTTGGAACTTAAGGTGGAAGATAAAGGTGAATTTTTAGAAGTTCTAGCTCCTACTTTTAGATTGGATTTAGAAAGAGAAGTCGATTTAATTGAAGAAATAGGGAGAATATATGGATTTCATAATATAAAAAATGAGCCATTAGTTGGAGTTCTCACAAAAGGCGAAAAACCTTATGATAAACAAATAGAAGATAAATCTAAAGCGATTCTTCAAGGACTAGGAGCAAATGAAGTTATGACTTATTCATTTATAAGTCCTAAAGCTTATAATAAAATAAATTTAAAAGAAGATAGTATGAAAAGACAATGTGTCCAAATAATCAATCCTCTTGGAGAGGACTATAGTGTCATGAGGACTACTCTTATACCAAATATGATGGAACTACTGTCTAGAAATTATAATTATGGTGTTGAAAGAGCTTTTGCTTTTGAAATTGGAAATATGTTTATACCTAAAGAAATTCCTGTGAAGAATTTACCTATAGAGAGAAAAACATTATGCATAGGAATGTATGGAGAGACTGATTATTTCTATTTGAAAGGTGTAGTTGAAATATTTTTAGAGAGACTAGGAGTAACTAAATGTAATTATTTGAGGGAAGAAAATCATCCTACATTCCATCCTGGAAGAACATCAAATATTATATATGAAAACAAAGTATTAGGAGTCATGGGTGAACTACATCCTGATGTATTAGAAAATTATGATATAGATGAACGAGTTTATATTGCAGAATTGGATTTTGAGGGTATAGTTGAAATTGCCAAATTAGAAAAGAAGTACAAACCATTGCCTAAGTATCCTGCTATTGTTAGAGATTTAGCTATTGTATTAGATGAAGATATTATGTTCAAAAATATTGAGGAAGTGATTTGGTCAAAAGGTGAGGGGCTTATAGAGAAAGTTGAATTGTTTGATGTGTATACTGGAGAACAAATACCAAAAGGCAAGAAGAGTGTAGCGTTTTCAATTACCTATAGATCTCACGAAAGAACTTTAAAAGATGAGGAAGTTTCTCAAATTCATCAAAATATAGTTCAAGAAATAGAGAAAACTTTTAAAGCTAATCTTAGAAGTTAAAGGGGTAGATAAAATCTACTCCTTTAATTTAGTGAAAAATAGAGGAAAAAGAAGATTTAGGTAGAATAATTATATATGATTAAATTAAGGGAGAGGGTAAGTTATGACAGAAAAGAAAAAAGTAAATGTAAATATAAATGGTCGTAACTTTACGGTTGTAGGTAGTGAGCCGGAGCAATATGTTAAAGGTATTGCTGCTTTTGTAGATGAAAAGATAAAAAATGTAGTTTCCAACAATGACAGATTGAACGATTCTATGGCGGCTATTCTTGCAGCGTTTAATATAGCAGATGAATATTATAGAACCTATGTTGAACTAGAAGAGCTAAAAAAAGAAGTAAAAGAACCCCTAGAGCAATATGAAAAATCTTCAGAGGGCTTAAATGTGGCAAATAAAAAAATTGAGGAACTAGAAAAAGAATGTAGCATATATAAAGATGAGTTGTTGGAATCAAAAAGAGCTCATGAAAGTACAGATAAATTGATAAAAAAATATGAGCAGGCATTAGATCTTAAGGAAGAAGAACTAAAAGAAAATCAGAGAACTATAAAAGAATTGCAAGATAAATTGTTTCAAAGTCAAATTGTATTGGTTGAAACCAAAAAAGAATTAGAAGAGCTTAAGAGGGAATTTGACAGTGATAAAAAAGTTTTCGATGGGGAGGAAGGTTAAATCTAGTGGTAAAAAATAATAGTTATGTGGAATTGTTATCTCCTGTAGGTAATATTGAAGCATTGTATGCCGCTGTTCAAAATGGCGCAGATGCAGTTTATTTAGGAGGAAAACTTTTTAATGCAAGACAGTATGCATCTAATTTTGGCATGGAAGATTTGAAAACAGCAGTTGAATATGCACATTTAAGGGGAGTAAGAGTTTATGTTACTGTAAATATTTTGTTTAGCGACAAAGAAATAGAAGAAGCAGTAGATTATATAAAATACCTATATGAAATAGATGTGGATGGGCTTATAGTCCAAGACCTTGGACTTAGTTATTTAATAAAAAATGTTTTTCCACAATTTGAGCTTCATGGTAGTACTCAAATGACTATTAACAATTTGCAGGGAGTACTGTTTTTAGAGCAAATGGGATTTAAGAGAGTTGTATTAGCTAGAGAATTGTCTATAAATGAAATTAAATATATAAAAGAAAGAAGCAATATAGAACTAGAAGGATTTATACATGGAGCTCTATGTGTTTGTTATTCTGGTCAATGCCTTATGAGCAGTATTATTGGGGGAAGAAGTGGAAATAGAGGTACTTGTGCTCAACCTTGTAGAATGCCATATACCCTTGTTGATATAGAAAATGAAAGGACTGTATTTGAGAAGTTAGAGGGAAAATATATTCTAAGTCCTAAGGATTTAAATACTATTGAAGATATAGACAAGATAGTAGATAGTGGTTTAAAATCCCTAAAAATTGAAGGAAGAATGAAAAAACCAGAATATGTTGCTCTAGTTGTTAGCAAATACAGAAAGGCATTAGATAGGGGAATAGATGAAATAACAAAAGAAGATAAAAAAGAATTATTGGAAATATTTAATAGAGGGTTTACTGGTGGATATATATTAGAAAATTTCGGAAGAGAATTTATTTCTTTAGACAGACCTAACAATAGAGGAGTTTATCTTGGAAAAGTTGTAAAAGTAGACCCCAAGTATATATATATAAATTTAGAAGACGATTTAAATATAGGAGATGGAATTGAATTTACAAAGGGTAAGAACGAATATGTAGGAATTATGTCAAATATATCAGGGGAAAAAGGCTCTACTATAAAAATTGACAATCTAAAAGGTATAAAAAATAACTCTTTAGTATATAAAACATCTAATAGAGAATTGTTAGAAAAAACAAGGGAGACTTTTGAGGAGAATCAAAATATAAAATACCCTATAAGTATGGATGTTTATATATATATAAATAAAAAGGCAGTTTTAATTATAAAAGATGAAAATTATACTATCAGTGTTGAAAGTGAAGAGCTAGTAGAAAAGGCGCAAAGGGTCTCTTTGATAGAAGAAAGAGTTCGAAATCAGTTAGAAAAACTGTCAGATGAACCTTATTATATTGATAATTTAAATATTTATCTTGAAGAAGGTTCTTTTTTACCTATAAGTAGCTTAAATAAATTGAGAAGACAGGGAATAGATTTATTAAATGAAAAAAGAAAAAATTTCAATCATAGAGCTAAAATAGATGAAAGCATACTGGAAGAAAGGGTGCAAGAATTTTTTAGATTTAAAAATGAAAGTAGAGATGATTTAAATAAAAAGTTGTCTGTTAAAGTGTCTAAAATAGAGCAGTTTGAAAAGCTTGATTTAAACAAATTGGATAGAATTTATTTGGGATTTGACGATGATTTGGAGAATTGTTTAAATGAAATAAAAAAGAGAGGAAAGGAAGCTTATATTTATACAGATAAAATCCTTAATGAAGACGAATTAAAAAAATTAAATGGCAAGTTAGAACAAATATATAAAGAAGTAGATGGCGTGTCTGTGTCTAATTTAGGGACTCTAAATCTTGTCAAAAATAATTTTGAATTAAATATTCATGGGGATATAGGATTAAATGTATACAATAGTATTACTGCTAGAGCATTAAACGAAAATAGAGTAAATAGTATCACGTTGTCTCCTGAACTTACTTTACAGCAAATAAAGGAAATTTGTAAAAAAGGTGAAAACATATATGAAACAATTGGTTATGGATATTTACCTCTAATGGTTACGAAACATTGTCCTATATCTTTAGCTAAAGGTTGCCAAAACAATAAAAACTGTAAATATTGTAAATATAGAACTGGATATGGACTAAAGGATAGATTAGGTAAAGTTTTTCCCATTGTTAGAAATGAAAGTATAACCACTATTTACAACAGTGTTCCTCTCATGGTTATAGAAGAATTAAATAACATATATGATAGTGGAGTAAATATGATAAGAATAGACTATACGTTTGAAGAAGATGATATTTATTCTATACAGGAAGCTTTTTATGAATATATACATGGAAATTTGAATGAAAGAGATTTAGAGATGTTTTTAGATTTTCATAGGAAAAATACAGGTTTGACTAGAGGACATTATTTTAGAGGAGTTTTATGATTCTTGTATTGAGGTGATAAAATGAACGACAAGACATTAAAAGTTTTAGAATATTATAAAATAATTGATAAATTAAAAGAAAAGACTGAATCTTCTTTAGGAAGGGAAATAGCAAAAGATCTTAAACCATCGACGGATATAGAAGAAATAGAACATATGCAAAGAGAAACTGACGAGGCATTGTCTCTTTTAATTAAAAGAGGTAGTCCTCCTCTATATGGCATAAAGGATATTAGAACAGAGGCTAAAAGAGCTGAAATAGGAGGGGTATTATCACCTGGTAGTTTACTTAAAATTTCTGACTCTTTACGAGTTTCACGAAGCCTTAAAAATCATATAAAAGAAACAAGTGAGGATAAAGATTCAAATTATCCTATAATAGAAGGACTTGTGAGTGAATTAAAACCTTTTAGAAATATTGAGGAAAATATAAATAATGCAATTATAAGTGAAGAGGAGATATCTGACAATGCTAGTCCTCAATTAAAAACTATAAGAAGACAAATAATAGCTAAGAATGATGCCATAAGAGATAAATTAAATTCAATAATAAATTCATCAAAGTATAAAAAGTATTTACAAGATGGTATTGTTACTATGAGGGAAGGAAGATATGTGGTGCCAGTAAAGCAGGAAAATAAATCAAATTTTCCTGGATTGGTACATGATCAATCTTCAAGTGGTGCTACATTGTTTATTGAGCCTATGGCTGTTGTAGAATTAAACAATGAATTGAAGGAACTAGAGATAAAAGAACAAAAAGAAATTGAAAGAATACTATCTGAATTGACAGCGCTAGTTGCTGAAGAATCTGAAAGTATAATTGAAAATCAAAAAATACTAGAGAAAATTGATTTTATATTTGCAAAGGGCAAGTTAGCTCTTGATATGGATGGAACTAAACCAATTCTTAATTCTGAAGGCTATATAGATATTAAAAAAGCTAGACATCCACTATTACAAGTAAAAAAGGTAGTACCAATTGATTTATATATAGGAAAGGATTTTAATACATTAGTCGTTACAGGGCCTAATACGGGAGGGAAGACTGTTACTTTAAAAACCGTAGGATTGTTGACCTTGATGTCTCAGGCAGGCCTTCATATACCAGCAGACTACAATTCAAGGGTAGCTGTTTTTGATCATGTATTTGCGGATATAGGTGATGAGCAGAGTATTGAGCAAAGTTTAAGTACTTTTTCTGCTCATATGACCAATATAGTTGAAATACTTGAAAATATAGATGAAAATAGTTTAGCACTATTTGATGAATTGGGAGCAGGAACGGATCCTACAGAAGGCGCAGCACTTGCCATGTCAATTCTAGACTATTTGCATGGGATAAATGCAAGAACTATAGCTACTACGCATTATAGTGAGTTAAAAGTATATGCATTGACTAAAGAGGGAATAGAAAATGCATCTGTAGAATTTGATGTAGAAACCTTGAGCCCTACCTATAGACTATTGATTGGTGTTCCAGGAAAATCTAATGCTTTTGAGATATCTAAACGCCTTGGACTCAACGATTATATAATTGATCATGCAAGAGAACTTATTTCAAAAGAAAATATACAATTTGAAGATGTACTTCAAGCTATAGAAAAAGATAGGCGAATAGTTGAGGAAAACAAAATTGAGACAGAAAAATTGCGAGAAGAAATTGAAAATCTAAAACAAGAATTGACTAGAGAAAAGGAGAAAACCTTCAATGCAAGAGAAGATATAATTAAGAAGGCAAAAGAAGAAGCAAGAAGTATAATTAGAAAGGCAAAAGAAGAATCAGATAGTATAGTTGATGAATTGAGAGATATTTCTATTGAAATAGAAAAAGAAAAAAATAAGAAAATTCAAGAAGCACAAGACAAATTGAAAGAAAATCTCAATGAAGTAGAAAGAGATTTATCAGATAATTTAATGAAAGTTAAAAACAATAAACCTCCTAAAAACTTAAAAGAGGGGGAAACAGTAGAAATATTATCATTAGGGCAATGTGGGACTGTACTTTCTCAAGCTGATGATGATGGGAATGTAAATGTTCAAGTAGGTATCATGAAAGTAAATGTTCATATATCTACTTTAAAGAGGGCTGAAGAAGAAAAATTAATAAAGTCACAAGTAAGTACTAAAAATATAATTAAGAATAAATCACAAAATGTAAAAAATGAATTGGATTTGAGAGGGGAAACTTTAGATGAAGCATTGCTAGATTTAGATAAATATTTAGATGATGCTTATTTAGCAAGATTGAAAGAAGTATTTATAATTCATGGAAAAGGTACAGGAGTTTTAAGAGAAGGAATAACTGGTCTTCTAAAAAGTCATAAACATGTAAAGTCTTATAGATTAGGTAAGTATGGTGAAGGAGGAAGTGGAGTTACAGTGGTGGAACTTAAATAAGTCCTTGAAATAATGATGATTGTATTGTATATTTATAATTAATAATTATATATAGATAAATTCTGTGAAAAGGATAGTAGAGTATATTGTTTTGTCAAAGCGAATTGGGGATGGTGAAAGCCCAGTACAAAGATATATTTGAAGAGAGCCTTGGAGAATAACATCTGAAAAATAGTAGGATGGTACGCAACTGCGTTAAAAGTCATGAGTGGGCAAATTGCCAACTAGAGTGGTAACACGGGATATACTCTCGTCTCTTTATTGAGATGAGAGTTTTTTTTCTAAAAAAATACTTAAGGAGGATGAATATGATAGATTTTAAAAATCAAGCAGTCAATTTAATGTCTCAAATAGATAGTAGTCTAGACATTGGTGAAATAGAGTCCTTGATTGAAATTCCACCATCTTATGATATGGGAGACTATGCTTTTCCATGTTTTAAATTAGCTAAAACTTTTAGAAAAGCACCAAATCTAATTGCAGAAGAAATTGCAAATAAAATTGGAGAAAATGAATATTTTGAAAGAATTGAAAATGTAGGTCCATATGTGAATTTTTTTGTTAATAAAGAAGTTCTTGCAAAGACAGTTCTTGATGATATAAAAAGCAAAAATGAAAGATATGGCTCTTCAACTCTTGGAGAAGGGAAAACTGTCATTGTTGAGTATTCTTCACCTAATATTGCTAAACCTTTTCATATTGGGCATATAAGAACGACTATAATAGGTCATTCACTATATAGAATATATAGTTTTTTGGGTTATAAAACTATAGCCATTAATCATTTAGGAGACTATGGGACCCAATTTGGTAAATTAATTGTAGCTTATAAGAATTGGGGAGATAGGAGCGTTATAGAAAAAGATCCTATAAATGAACTTTTAAAATTATATGTTAAATTCCATGAAGAAGCAGAAAAAAATGATAATTTAAATGATGAAGCTAGGAGCTGGTTTAAAAAGCTTGAAGATGGAAATGAAGAAGCTTTAAAATTATGGCATTGGATGAGAGAGATAAGCTTAAAAGAATTTAACAAAGTTTATGATTTGCTAGGCATAAAATTTGACTATTTTACTGGAGAAAGTTTTTATTCAGATAAAATGCCAAGAGTAATTGAAGAGTTAGAAGAAAAAAATCTATTAGTAAAATCAGAAGGTGCTGAAATAGTAGATTTAGAAAGCTATAATATGCCACCTGCTCTAATCAAAAAAAGCGATGGTTCCACTCTTTACATTACAAGGGATATAGCAGCAGCTATCTATAGAAAGGAAAATTTTGATTTTTATAAAAATATTTATGTGGTCGGTTCGGAACAAATACTTCACTTTAAACAATGGAAAAAAGTTATAGAATTAATGGGATATGATTGGGCAGAAGATTGCATTCATGTACCTTTTGGAATGGTTAGTCTTGAAGAAGGAACTATGTCTACTAGAAAAGGAAAGGTAGTATTTTTAGAAGATGTTCTTAAAAAAGCGGTTGAAAAAACTCGAGATATTATAGATGAAAGAAATCCAGATTTAGATGATAAAGAAGCAGTAGCAAAACAAGTAGGAATTGGAGCTATTGTGTTTCAAGAATTGTTTAACAGTAGAATAAAAGACTATATATTTTCTTGGGATAAGACTTTGAGTTTTGAAGGAGAAACAGGACCATATGTGCAATATGCTCATGCAAGAGCAAGTAGCCTTTTAGGGAAAAGTAATTTTTCTATAGAAGATGAAGTGGACTATTCATTGTTGAATACTGAAGAGGAAATGAATATTATAAGGCTTTTATATGGTTTTCCAAATGTTATAATAGATAGTGCAGAAAAAAATGAACCTTCCTTTGTTACTCGTCAAATAGTAGAAATAGCTAAGGCATTTAATAGGTTTTATCACAATTGTCCAATACTTACAGAGGAGGAAGATTTGAAAACAGCTAGATTGCATTTAGTTTATGCTACAAAAGTTGTTTTAAAAACAGGACTTTCATTGTTGGGTATAGAAGCTCCTGAAAAAATGTAGAGGAGAATATTCATGAATGAAGAAGTTGTCAAAAATTTTCTTTTAAGTGCATTTAGTTTGATTGATAATGAAGAGAAAAGATATATTAGTGAAGTAACTATTATTACAATAAAATCTCTATTACCTCAAGAAAATGAAATAGGCAATAGAATTAATTATGATAGATTAGAAAAAGAAATGGAACTTTGGTATTATTATAGACAAGGTGACAATACTTCACTATTGAATTCAATATATTTAAATAATGCTGATGTTTATTGGAATGAATTTGATGATAGTATCTATATAAGATTAACTCCAATTGTTTTTTCAAACAACAATTGGGATATTATAAGAGAAGAAATACTTAAATATATTTTATTTACGACAGGAAATATATCTACTATATTGGAAGGGCTAATGGTTTCCAAGATTCTATTTTTGATAATGAATAACAATGAAGAAATGGTTGATGAGTTAAAATGTGAAATAATAAATTTTTCTCAAAGTGAATTTTTAGAGAAATTTTCTCAATATTTTAGAGTGCCAGTTGAAAAATATCCTAAAAAATTTTCTATAGAATTTGAAAGAAAAAGAATAGCTTTAATAAATATTTTAAATGGAATGGGTTCTAATGAATTTAGTACTTTGCGAGAATCTTTGAGAACTGCACAAAACAATATTCAAGCAAACAATATTCAAGCTGAGTATAGTATCTTTGCTAAGGCACTATACTCAATCAAAAACCCCATATCCAATAAAAAAGATATAAGAATTTATGAAAATTTTTGTGATTATTTATGCAAGTTAAATAAAGGTAGAATAGAGCCAAGTTTATTGGCTATTGACAAATATTATTTGCCAAATATATTTTCGTTTAAAGAAGGAGAAGAATTTTATCATTCACTATTAAGCAAATGCAAAGTATTAAAAAAAGAAGAGACAAAGGTTGTTCTTAAGACAAAATCAGGTATATATGAATTTAAAAGATAGGGTCCTCAAGATTTAGAGGGCCTATCTTTGTAAGTATTCTAAAAATTCATCCTCACTACTATCTGCAAGTAAGCTTAACTCTTTTATAATACTATTTTTTAAATTCATAAAAGCCTCAATATTAGTGTTTTTTCCTGTATATTCAAGAGCTTCAAGGATCATTAGCATATCTTTTTTTGACATTTCAGCAATAGAAATTTTTTCAAATTCGTGCATATACTTACCCCTTCCTACAAATATTTAATTATATATTCTATAAAAAAGTATAAAAACCTTCTTAAAAACAAAAAATTCTACAAAAAATATGTTTTATAGCTAGACAGATTTTATAAAATCTAACTTATATTTATTATGCTATAATGGATATGAATAATTTAAAAAGGAAGGATATATTATGAATACAATAATATCTACTTTAAACTCAAAATTTATACACTCATCCCTTTCAATAAGATATTTAAAAAGTTTTTGCCATGATATACCCAATATGTATATTCGAGAGTTTACTATAAATCAAAATACAGATTTTATAACTGGAGAAATATACAAAGAAAATCCAGATATAGTTGCGTTTTCATGCTATATTTGGAATATAGAAAATACTTTAGAAATCTGTGAAAGGTTAAAAATTGTCAATCCCAATATTAAAATAATATTAGGGGGGCCAGAAGTTTCTTTTGATGGAGAAGAAGTGCTTAAAAATTGTGATTATATTGATTTTATAATCTATGGAGAAGGTGAGATAACTTTTAGAGAACTCATTTTGGATTTAATAGATGATAAGAATGAGTTTTATGATATAAAAGGATTGATATTCAGAGAAGATGGGAAAATAATCAAAAATAAGCCTAGACCGCTAATTGAA
Source organism: Sporanaerobacter acetigenes DSM 13106 (assembly GCF_900130025.1). Taxonomy (NCBI): domain Bacteria; kingdom Bacillati; phylum Bacillota; class Tissierellia; order Tissierellales; family Sporanaerobacteraceae; genus Sporanaerobacter; species Sporanaerobacter acetigenes. The sequence goes on from NZ_FQXR01000005.1 coordinate 314,996, forward strand.
AATCTAGATATTATACCTTCACCATATATTGAAGACTTAGATGATTTCAAGGACAAGATTGTTTATTTTGAAAGTTCAAGAGGCTGTCCTTTTGGTTGTAAATTTTGTCTTTCATCTACTATAAAAGGTGTTAGATTTTTTAGTCTAGACAGAGTGAAAGATGATTTAGGAAGACTAATAGATGCAAAAGTAAAACAAGTAAAATTTGTTGATAGAACTTTTAATACTAATAAAGATTATGCTATGGAAATTATGAATTTTATTATGGAGAAGGATCCCCAAAATATAAATTTCCATTTTGAAGTCACAGCTCATTTGTTAGATGATGAAATGCTAAGTTTTTTGAGCAATGCAAAAGAAGGACTTTTCCAGTTTGAAATTGGAGTACAATCGACAAATTTAGAAACTATCGAGGCTATAGGTAGAGTTACAGATATTGAAAAATTGAAAAATGTTACTAAAACTATAAAAAGTTATGGAAATATACATCAGCATTTAGATTTAATTGCAGGTCTTCCCTATGAAGATTACAGTTCTTTTGAAAAATCATTTAATGATGTATATGAATTGAGACCTGAAAAGCTACAATTGGGATTTTTGAAACTGTTGAAGGGATCCGAATTGAGAAAAGATGCTGATATATATGGATTTAAGTATCTAGACAAACCTCCATATGAAGTACTGGAGACAAATTATATTTCTTATGATGAAATGTTAAAACTAAAAACCATTGAAGACTTGGTAGAAAAGTATGGAAATGAGGGTTTTTTTGAAAATTCATTGCTTTATATTATAAAAAATTATTATGAAAATCCTTTTGATTTTTATGAAGATTTTGCTTTTCAATGGGAGTCTAAAACTTATCATAGGATTTCTCATAGTAGAAATGAATTGTATAAAATATTGTATTGTTTTTATGAACAGACTATTGGGGAAAATTTAGATATATTTAGTGAGGTATTGAAATATGACTTTATATTTAACAATAAAAATCCTACTATACCAACTTATTTTAAAAGATTCAGTATAGATGAAATACAAAACAAAAAACATGATTTTCTTAAAATAAGGGAAAATGTGGCTGAGTTTTTACCAGAGTATGTAGATATCCCTACAAAAAAAGTGATAAATGAAATCCATATTGAAGCTTTTAAATTTGACATATTAAGTTTAATATATGAGGATTATGATTTAAATTCTTTGCATATGGGAGAAAATTTTATATTGTTTAATTATAGAAAAGATAAGGTAATAAGTAGATGCAGAGTAAAAGACATTACTAAAAAATTTAATGAAATCTAGGGAGGGTATTTTTTTGAATATATTTAAAGATATTTATTATGTAAATTCTACTGCAATTAAAAAAACAGGAAGAGGTTTTGGCAAAAACTGGCCTATCATCTTTTCTGGATTTTTATATACTTTTTTAAATTTGGTGTTGTTTAGTATAATTAACTATTTATTCAGAGGTTTTTTAAATATACTGGTTGGATTTGCTGCAGCCATAATATCGAGTAGTCTTATATCTAATTATCTTTATTTATTATTTAATGTGATAAAATACGATAGAGTTACTTTAAAAAATGTCAAAGAAGGTTTTAGTTATTTTCTTTGGAAAGTATATGGCATATTTTTTATTGCATGGATTCTAAATTTTTTATTAGGAGGATTAGGAAATATTGCACCTACTGTTTCAACCAGGATAAATATTATAATAAATTTATTGATACTTATAATATTTAATCCACTTCCAGAGATAGTTTATCAAAAATCTTATTCACCTTGGGAATCAATAACTTATTCTTTTGATTTTATGAAAGAAAATTGGTTAAATTGGCTAATACCAAATATATTATTTTTCTTTATATTGTATAAATTGACAGGCAATATCATATCAGATGTGTTTATGACTCACATAATGTATGATTTTGACTTTTCTATAAAAGGAATATTTAATTATCTTTTTGGTCAATTTTTATTTTCTTTTTTCATGATATACAGAGGTTATTTATTTGAACTTTTAAGTACTAGCACTATGAGAAAGAGAATGTATATGAAAAAACTTAATGAGTAGTGGGTGATGAACATGGAAATGATAGAAAATTATTTTAAAGGAAAAACTAAAAATTTGTCGTTTATAGAGCTAAAAGAAGATTCGTTTATTGAAGTGAATGACTACACCATAGAGGATTATATACCCTTGCCTATTATAACGGATGTCTTAGTTGAAGAAATAAACAAGGGAAAAATATATGAGGAGATAAAAATTTCTCATATAATTGAGGGAATTATCTATACTCTGGGTGTAGACTCAAATTTTAAATATAGGGACAAGTATATAGAAATATTGTTTGCATATAACTGTGAAATAAAAGATTATATTTTTAATAAAGGCATGATATTTTTGACAGAATCAAACTATGAATTAGCGATAGTTTATTTTAGAGCTTTAATTAATATTGATAGCGAAAATATAAATGGAATGTTTAATTATGGTATTTGCTTAGAAGAAAAGGCGAAAAATTTGATTCGTATTGGCAGGGAAGAAGAAGGAGAAGTCTTCTTAAAGGAAGCTACTAAATATTTTGAGACCATATTAGATATATCAGAAAATTATTCTCTTGCTTATTATAAACTTGGATATCATTATAAATATTTTGGGCAATTTTTAAAGGCTAAAATCATATGGGAGAGATTTTTACTGTTAGATGATGATAAAGAGAGAAAACAAGAAATTAGGGAAGAGATAGCTAGTATTGAAGATGATTCTAATTATGAAGAGGGACTTAATCTTTTTTATTCAGGTAAATATGATAGAGCATTAGAAAAATTTATAAACTTAAAAATAAAGCATGAAAATTGGTGGAATTTAGAATACATGATAGGCTTGTGTTTCAAAGAAGCAGGAAATTTAGAAGAGTCTATAGAACATTTTAATAATGGGATTGAGTTAAATGGAGACGTAGTGGATTTGTACAATGAACTAGGTATATGCCTTTTTTCAATTGGAAAATTTAAAGAAGCCATAGAAGCTTTTACGATTGGGATAGATAAAGATGAAAATGATTATAAAATAATATGTAACAGAGGAGTTGTATATTATCAATTAGGTTTATATGACGTGGCTACATTAGATATAGAAAGAGCTTATAAATTAGCTCCTCAAGATGAAATAGTCAAAAGGTTTAAAATGAATTTAGATGAGATAAAGCGAATAAATAATGTATAATAATTATGTTGAATATTTAATATTTTGAAATTCAAATTATAAAATAACTTCAAGGGGGAGTATATATGGCAATAAATAAGTTGGAAGAACTTTTAAAGTTTGATTATGAAGAAAAAATGAAGTTAGCAGTAGTTGCTTCACATGATGAGGAAGTACTAGAAGCAGTGTCAGAAGCTAGAAACATTGGAATAATTGAACCTATTTTAATTGGAGATAAGAAGAAAACCAAGAGTATTATTAAAGAAAAAGGGCTTAGACTTCAAAATTGTGAGATGATTGATGAGAGTGACTTGACTAGAGCAGCAGAAATTGGAGTAAGAGCTGTAAGCGAAGGTAGAGCACATTTTATAATGAAAGGACTAATAGATACATCTATTCTCTTAAAACAAATATTAAACAAGGAATATGGTCTTAGAACAGATAGCCTTTTGAGTCATACTATGTTGTATGAGATACCTAGCTATCATAAGATAATCTATCTAACAGATGGAGGTATGAATCTAGTGCCTGGGTTAGAAGATAAAGTAAAAATCATTGAGAATAGTGTTAAAGTTTGCAAAGCACTTGGAAATGATGAAGTAAAAGTTGCATGTCTTGCTGCTAAAGAAAAAGTTAATCCCAAGATGGAAGCAACGGTTCATGCTGATGAACTAAAAAAAATGTGTGATAATGGAAAGTTTGAAAGTGGAGTAATAGTAGATGGACCTATGGCTCTTGATTTAGCTGTTTCAAGGCATGCAGCAGAAATTAAAGGATATAATAGCAAGGTTGCAGGGGATGCTGATATACTATTAGTACCAAATATAGAGATGGGAAATGGAATAGGAAAAAGTATAACTTATTTTGCAGGAGGGAAATCTGCAGGAATAGTCATGGGAGCTAAAGCTCCAGTTGTTTTAGTATCAAGAGCTGATAGTCATGAAGCAAAACTTTATTCAATAGCATTAGGAAGTATAATTTCAAAATATCAACTTTAATGAAAAAGTGAATAAAAATGAGAATATGGGAGTTTTAATTATATAATTCACATTATTTTATGTTTTTTTAGCAAATATAAAGTTGAACAATAGCTAAAAATGTGCTAATTTAATATATGTCCTTTGGACAAGGGAACAAATTAAGTATTGACAAAGGGCAAATAATATGATAACATTTCATATTGTTGCTTCAGGAAATATAGCAAAAGATTTTAAAAAAGTTAGCGAAAAAAAGTTGACAAAGGTTTTAGAATATGCTATATTGATAAAGCAACTCAAAAGAACCATGACAATTGAACAGCGTGAAACAATCCTTGAGTTTAATTAAAAATTATTAAGACAGGTAAAACTTTTTTATGAGAGTTTGATCCTGGCTCAGGACGAACGCTGGCGGCGTGCCTAACACATGCAAGTCGAGCGAAGAATATATAAAGAAATCTTCGGATGGAAATATATATTTCTTAGCGGCGGACGGGTGAGTAACGCGTGAGGAACCTGCCTTGTACTAGGGGATAGCCTCGGGAAACCGGGATTAATACCCTATGATACTTGAGGATCGCATGATTTTCAAGTCAAAGCGATTAAGCGGTATAAGATGGACTCGCGTCCCATTA